>JBNMPT010000024.1:0-16710 GCA_051277025.1 Roseivirga sp.
TTTCTTTTGCCGCAACTGCGCAGCGTAAGGCCCTGAAGAACAATCCCAAATACGATCGCAAGCCACTCCATTTTGGCTTTTCAATAGGGATAAATTATTATGACTTTCGTTTGCAGAAAATCGCCGATCTAAGCACGAATTTACCGGGTTACTACAACGTTAGGAGTAGTACCTCTCCGGGATATTCTATCCATATTATTAGTAATTTACGCTTAAGCGATCATTGGGATTTCCGTTTCAACCCTGGTTTTGCCTCCACCGTACGCACTTTAGACTTTGATATTATCAACCCCTTTACGGAGCGTCGAGAAACGGTTAGCCGCGATATTGAGTCTTCCTTTTTAGAGTTCCCTCTTCACTTTAAATTTAGATCAGATCGAGTAGGAAATTACAACTTGCATTTAATTGCCGGACCAAAATTTTCCATCGATTTGGCTAGTGACGAGGACGTGGTTGATGACCGAGTCTTTAAATTAAGAGGTAACGATATTAGCTATGAAATTGGTTTTGGCACCGATATTTACTTCGAATATTTCAAGTTTTCACCACAAATTATCGCCAGCTTTGGACTAAGTAACACCCGCGTTCAAGACGATACTTTTCTTGCGGCCGGCATCGAGCGTATTCAAACTCGAGCCATTCTTATTAATTTCACTTTCGAATAATTTCCTTTCGGGAGATGACCAACGAGATAAGCATTAGCCTTTCACCAGAAATTGCCTACACCCCCGGTGCATTGGAGGATTTCTTACGGAAAAAATTAAAGATATCTACGGATGATTTTCTAGACTGGCGATTAGATAAACGCAACATTGATGCGCGGAAAAAAGATATAAAGGTTAATATTACAGTACACTATTCTTTAAAAGAAAACTTAGAGCCGCGCGCTCTTACCGCTTTTGAATTTAAAGATGTTAGCGATTCACCCGCTGTGCATATAATCGGCTTCGGGCCGGCAGGAATGTGGGCGGCATTGCGATTAATTGAACTAGGTTTCAAACCCATTGTGCTAGAGCGTGGCAAAGATGTTCGCAGCAGACGCCGCGACCTTAAGTCCATCAATCGCGATAATATTGTAGACAGCGATTCCAATTATTGTTTTGGTGAAGGAGGGGCTGGAACCTACTCCGATGGCAAACTTTACACCCGCAGTAAAAAGCGCGGTAGTGTGCAGCGCATCCTCGATTCGCTGGTAGATCATGGCGCCGCAGAAGATATCCTTTATGAAGCTCATCCTCATATTGGCACCAACAAACTACCTAAAGTAGTAGAAGCTATGCGCGAAACTGTGCGGCATTATGGTGGAGAAATCCACTTTAAAACCCGCATGGTCGACTTTCAACAAGAAGGAAATCGCATTAGCAGCCTCACTACTAATGATGGTAAAATTTGGCCAATCCGCTCTTTAATTCTAGCAACAGGGCACAGCGCGCGCGATATTTACGAATTACTGCATAAAAAAAATATCCGCATTGAAGCCAAGCCTTTTGCCATGGGAGTGCGCGTGGAGCATCCTCAAAAACTGATTAACAAAATACAATATCACGGCAACGAACATGATGCGCTTTTACCCGCTGCCTCCTATAAATTGGTTCAGCAGGTTGATAAGCGTGGCGTTTATAGTTTTTGCATGTGCCCGGGTGGCTTTATTGTTCCCGCCGCTACCGAGCAAAATGAACTAGTCGTTAATGGTATGAGCCCGAGCAAGCGCGACAATAGTTTTGCGAATAGCGGCATTGTGGTGGGCATTGAAATGGAAGACTTAGAGCCCTATAAAAAGCACGGCCCCTTAGCGGGATTAGCCTTTCAAAAGGAAGTAGAACGATTAGTTTGGGAAGCGGGTGGCGGTACTCAGGTAGCTGCCGCACAACGTCTCACAGATTTTGTAAAAGGTAAAGTTTCCCAATACCTAAACCCGAGTTCCTATATACCCGGTTTAAAATCGGTGGCTATGCACCAGGTTTTACCGCCCTTTTTTGCCAAACGCTTGCAAAAAGGCTTTGTAGAATTCGGTCGTAAAATGCCCGGATATTTAACTAATGAAGCCAATATTATTGGCAGTGAAAGTCGTACCAGCAGTCCCGTGCGCATTCCTCGCAATAAGGAAACTTTTCAACATCCTGAAATCACCAACCTTTTCCCTAGTGGCGAAGGCGCAGGGTTTGCCGGTGGTATTGTTTCCGCGGGAATGGACGGCGAGAGGTGTGCAGAAGCAGCGGTTTATTTTTACACCGAGGCCTGAATGAGAGCAAAATAATTACCCCCCTCATTCTCGCAGCATGCAATTATTTAAACGTTCTAAAAGCCGCACCTTTGCCGCCTTAATTTTCCCGCATGAATAAAGCTGTAGGCTATATGCTTATTTCAGTTGTTGGCTTTGCGCTGATGAATCTTACCGTGAAATTTCTGCATCGCTTGCCCGCTACTGAATTGGTGCTTTTTCGCTCCATCATATCACTAGCCTTATCGTTTTACTTTTTAAGAAAACGTGGCATTAGTCCTTGGGGCGTGCAAAAGAAGTATCTCATTTTAAGAGGTATTTGTGGGGTATCTGCTTTAAGCATGTTTTTCTACACTTTACAAAAACTCCCGCTAGGTTCCGCTATCACTTTACAATACCTCTCTCCTATTTTCACTGCTCTTTTTGGTGTTTTTCTTTTAAAGGAAAAAGTTAAATGGTGGCAATGGTTTTTCTTCATTTTTAGCTTTGCGGGCATTGCGGTTATTAAAGGTTTCGACGCTAGTATCAGTCCAAAGTTATTTATCATGGGTATTGCCTCCGCTATGTTTGCGGGCCTTGCCTACAACTTTATCCGCAAAGTAAAAGACAGCGATCACCCTTTGGTGGTCGTACTTTACTTCCCTTTGGTTGCAACGCCTGTAATGGGCGTTATTTCCATCTTCTATTGGGTAAAGCCCATTGGTTGGGAATGGCTATTGTTATTAATTATGGGCCTGCTCACCCAAATCGCACAGATTTACATGACGCGGGCGATGCAATCGGCCGAGCTTAATGAAATAGCAGGTTTAAAATACTTAGGGGTGATTTTCGCTCTTAGCTTCGACCTCTGGATTTTCGGGGTAGAATACAATTACATGGTCCTTATCGGTATGATGATGGTGGTGGGTGGTGTAATTCTCAATCTACTTTTCAAGGCCTATTTAAAGCGCAGAAACACAAAGAGAATTGCCGCATAAATAGTCCCTAATGCTAATGTAGGCTGCTAAATTATATTGCTTCGCGCTTTGCTAGTTCTTTCAGTTCACCACTACAAGACTTTCAAATTAGGTTAAGTCACTTTACTGAAATTCGCTTGCTAAGCAAGCCGCGCCATTAATATTGCTCCTGCTACTGCTACATTTAAACTATCAATCCCCGATTGTGAGTTTGTCTTTTCAATGGTAATCGCTTGGGCTTTATCTTTCCAAAAATCGCTAGGACCATGACTTTCACTACCCATCACGAGAGCAATACATTCCTCAGGAGCTTGCTTAAAATCTCCGAGCGATAGTCCCTGCATATCTGCGCTAAGCAAACGATGTGAATCTTTAATAGTATCGTAAACTTCCTGCGCATCTGCGTAAGCGATATTAATGCGGGCAATACTGCCCATAGTGCTTTGCACGGTTTTAGGATTGTAGACATCAGCCGAACCCGTAATGCAATAAACTTCCTTAAAACCAAACCAATCGGCGGTACGAATTAAAGTTCCCAAATTACCGGGATCCTTAATCCCGTCTAAAACTAAAATGCGCCGAGCATTAGCGAAACTATGCTGTGGAAAAGGAAAAATTGCCAGCGATTCATTAGCCGTACTAAAGCCTGAAATTGCCTGCAGATCCTTTTCAGAGATAGCTTGATAAGGCGAATTAAGCTCTGTAGACCAAGCCTTTAAGGGCTCTAAACCTTCTTGTACCAGATCCGCAATTACCTTGGGACCCTCCGCTATAAATAACTTTTCTTGCCAGCGATATTTACGCTGGCTCAGCTTCCTTATTAACTTTTGTTCAGTTCCGCTTGGCATAATGTATTTTTGTCAAAATTAAAACGCTTAGATGGCAAGGCGCCTATTTTCTATTTTATTTTTAAGTATCACTATGTTGGCCTGTAAATATACGCGCCATGTACCTGAGAATCAATTTCTTTTATGGGACTATAAAATAGACTTGGAAGATGGTGGCACAGTGAGTTTTGAGGCGGAGAATGTCATCAAGCAAAAGCCCAATGATTTCTTCATTTTCAAGAATCTTAGGCCTGGCCTAAGCTTTCACAGCTGGGGAAGTGGCAGTGATTCTTCCTTCTTCTCACGTTACGGAAGGAAACCCGTTATTTTTGATGAAAACGCAGTAAAGCCCAGTGCACGTCAGTTAGAAAACTACTACTTTAATACTGGTTATTTTCAAGTAAAAGTAAAAACTGATATTCTTAGCCGTCCCGAAAAAAAGAAGACCAAAGTGGTTTATCGCGTTAAACGTGGCCCACAATACAAAATAGACAGTCTGTGTTACGCTATTAGTCCTAGCCTAGAAGAGCTGGTGCTAAGAAATCAGAAAGAGAGCTTTCTTGCCATTGGGCAATATTATAACTCTAAGCGCCTAGACCAGGAGCGAAGTCGTTTAGCGGAGATCTTTCAAAACAATGGTTATTATAATTTCACGGAGTCTTACATCAGTTTTGAAGCGGATACTATTCATGTGAAGAAATCGGGCCTAGTAGCCTTACGCTTGCTAATTAGAGGCATTCCCCAAAGAAAAGGAGATTCCATTGTTTACGAAAAGCCCCAGCGCTATTTCTACCGGAATGTCACCATCATACCCGATTTCGACTTCAATCAAAATAACTTAAAAAGCGATAGCCTACTATACCAAGAGTACTTGTTACGTTTTGACACCTTACAGTATAAAGGACGCTACCTAAGTGATGCTCTTCACTTTAAAGGTGGTGATCTGTATCAGAAATCGGCAGTACTAGAAAGCTACAATCACTTTTCATCCTATAATGCTTTTGATGTAAAAGAAATTTCCTTTTTCCCTATAAAGGGCCAGGATGGTAAAATGTATTTAGATGCACAAGTACGCTTAGTTCCTCGCGACAAGCGCACCTTTTCTGCAACCACAGAAGCCACAAACACTTCTGGCAACTATGGTGTTTTAGGCTCGGTAGGTATTATTAATAGAAATCTTTTTGGTGGTGGTGAGGCCCTTAGCTTTAATGTAAACAGCGGTTTAGAATACCAACCTTCGGTAAGTAACAGTGAGGTTCTTTCGCGCACCTTTGAAATTGGCGCGGAACTTAAATTAGAACTACCACGCTTTTTATTGCCCTTTAACACTGAAGGTTTAGTACCAAAGCGCATGCTACCGCGCTCTAGCTTTAACATCTATGCTAACCGCACCGCTCGGGTAGAATTTGACCGGGAAACTTTTGGGGGCCGCTTAAATTATGAGTGGCAGGAAAGCCCCCAAAAAACGCACCGATTAAGTCTTCTCAATGTTAGCTTCTCGAACCTCTACAAAATCGATTCTAGCTTTATCTCTCAGCTAGACCCGATCCAGGTTCTTGCCTTTAGCTCAGAATTTATTAGCAGTACTTCTTGGGTTTTTACCTATTCTGGCCAAAGGTCGCTGAAACAGAAAAGTTATAAGTTCTTCACTAGCAATTTAGAGGTGGCTGGTAACGTACAATCTCTTATTACCAAAGGAATTGGAAAAGTTAGTAATGATGACTTTAGCCGATTATTTGACGTTCCAGTTTATCAATTTGGCCGTTTGGAAGTTGATTTTCGTCAGTATTACCGCCAGAGCAAAGAACACCTGTGGATAGCGCGCCTTAATGCTGGCTATATTCTCCCTTATGGCTTAAGCACCTTTAGCAGCGATGGCAGTGAAATTCGCATTCCCCCCTTCTCTCGTTTCTTCTTTTTAGGAGGAACGAACGACTTACGCGCTTGGCCTGCTTACCGTGCCGGGGGAGGTATAGAGCAGATCTCTAGTTATGGCGCTGCTAGTGATAATAATTTTGCCATCGGGACTTTTAAGCTACTCTCTAATTTAGAATACCGATTCCCGCTTTACAGTAGCTTAAAAGGAGCGGTGTTTTTAGATGCTGGAAATATTTGGCTTAGCGGTGGATTAGAATCTAGCGAAAGCACCTTTAGCTTGCAGAATTTAGGTCGCGATTTATACCTTGGTAGCGGTTTTGGACTGCGTTTAGACCTTGATTTTTTTGTGATTAGATTTGATACTGGCATTAAAGTTAGAGACCCCGGATACTGGGCTCAGAGAGAGGAATGGGTGATTTTCACCAAACCCGTATTACCAAATTTAACTTATAATATTGCCTTAGGTTATCCTTTCTAAGGATGGATTGAAAAAAATTCTATTTTTGTAGCGATGTCAAAAAATATTATCAATAGCAATATGAATATCAACAAAATTTCAGATTTAATCGGCAAGGAAGGGGAAAGCCTACTTAGCCACACTAGCAAAACCATTGATAAAAGCTTGCTTCACCTGCCTGGGCCAGACTTTGTAAATGAGGTATTTGGCCCTTCTAACCGTTCTCCGCAAGTACTAAGAAGCTTAGGTGCTTTATACGGAAATGGCAGACTAGCAAATACTGGTTATCTTTCTATTTTACCTGTAGATCAAGGAATTGAGCATTCCGCAGGAGCTTCTTTCGCTAAGAACCCCATCTACTTTGATGGAGAAAATATTGTAAAGCTAGCAGTAGAAGGCGGTTGTAATGCCGTAGCCAGTACCTTCGGTGTTTTAGCCAGCGTTTCAAGAAAATACGCTCACAAAATTCCTTTCATTGTGAAAATCAACCACAATGAATTAATGACCTTCCCCAATACCTACGACCAAATTATGTTTGGCTCAATTAAAAGTGCTTGGGATATGGGAGCAGTTGCAGTTGGAGCTACTATTTACTTTGGATCGGAAGACAGTAATCGTCAGATTATTGAAGTAGCGGAAGCTTTTGAATATGCACATGAATTAGGAATGGCCACTATTTTGTGGTGTTACATCCGTAACTCAGCCTTTAAGAGTGATAAAGATTATCACGTTGCAGCTGACCTTACCGCGCAAGCAAATCACTTAGGTGTTACGCTTCAAGCAGATATTATCAAGCAAAAATTACCTGAAAACAATGGTGGTTATTTAGCTTTAAATACTGGCGACAGTAGCTACGGGAAACTAGACAAGCGCATTTATACAGAATTAACTTCTGATAATCCGATTGACTTAACGCGTTACCAAGTAGCGAATTGCTTTATGGGTCGTCAAGGTTTAATTAATAGTGGTGGTGCTTCTAGCGGAGATTCAGCCAATGATTTAAGCGAAGCTTTACGGACAGCAGTAATTAATAAACGCGCTGGTGGAACAGGACTTATCTCTGGTAGAAAAGCTTTCCAAAAGCCTATGAATGAAGGTGTTCAATTATTGAATGCGATTCAAGATGTATATTTAGAGAAGGAAATTACCATTGCCTAATGTTCGGTAATTTTTATTCGATTTAACCATATTTGAAACTAAGTCTGCCTTCTCTAATACGGGATGCAGACTTTTTCACTTTTTTAAAATTAGCTTATGGGTTGGTTTGTACGAAACAAAGAAGGTAT
Source organism: Roseivirga sp. (assembly GCA_051277025.1). Classification (GTDB taxonomy): domain Bacteria; phylum Bacteroidota; class Bacteroidia; order Flavobacteriales; family Schleiferiaceae; genus Croceimicrobium. The sequence continues at coordinate 7,626 of JBNMPT010000024.1, forward strand.
TACCACAAAAACTGAAGACAAGAAGGAAACGCCGGAGGGCCTGTGGTATAAGTGCATAAAGTGCAAAGTTATAAGCAGTGTTGAAGACCACGCCGAGAACCAGTGGGTATGTGGTAATTGCGGGTTTCATGAGAGAGTTAATGCGAAAGAATACTTTACCATTTTATTTGATGAAGGGAAATTTACCGAGCTAGATGCCAAACTGAGTAGTGGCGACCCCTTAAAGTTTGAGGATACCAAAAAATACGCCGATCGTTATCAAGCGGCCGTAAAAAAGACGGGCTTAAAAGACGCTGTTACAACCGGCTATGGTAAACTTAATGAGATGGATGTTGTTATAGCTGCTATGAACTTTAATTTTATTGGTGGCTCGATGGGTTCGGTAGTAGGAGAGAAAATCTCCAAAGCTATTGATCATGCCATTAATAATCGCAAGCCCTTTATTATGATTTCTAAAAGTGGTGGCGCCCGCATGATGGAAGCCGCCTTTTCGCTAATGCAGATGGCCAAAACCAGTGCGAAGTTAGCTCAACTTGGAAAGCACGGTCTTCCCTATGTATCGGTTTTAACCGATCCTACCACGGGTGGAGTTACCGCTTCTTTTGCCATGTTGGGTGACATTAATATTGCGGAACCAAGAGCTTTAATCGGTTTTGCCGGACCTCGCGTAGTAAAAGAGACTATCGGAAAAGATCTTCCCGAAGGATTTCAAACTTCAGAGTTCCTTTTAGAACATGGTTTTTTAGACTTTATAGTGGAAAGAAAGAACTTAAAATCCAAATTAGCCATCTTCTTAAAAATGACCTATTCACAAGTTCACGAAAAGGCCAGCAAATAACTAAGAAAGATTAACTACTTTTGCCGGCACAAAATTTATTGTACATAACATCCATCTAAACGATTTTGACATGTATTTGACATCAGAAAAGAAAACCGAGATTTTCACTAAGCACGGAAAATCTGACACCGACACAGGTTCACCAGAAGGGCAAGTTGCTCTTTTTACCTTTCGTATCAACCACCTTACTGGACACTTGAAAAAGAACAGGAAAGATTTCGCAACCGAAAAAGCTCTAGTAGATTTAGTAGGAAAGCGTCGTCGCATCTTGGCTTACCTCAAGAAGAAAGATATTGCAAGATACCGTGCGATAATCGCCGAGCTCGGAATTAGAAAGTAATTTCTACTAAAAAGAAGGCAATTTTACGATTGCCTTCTTTTGTCTTTTTAAGCATTTTTCATTAGATATAACATTACATGATTCCAAAAGCAATTACGCAGGAGATAAAACTCGAAGACGGACGTACTATCACACTAGAAACCGGTAAGTTAGCCAAACAGGCTGACGGTGCAGTTGTAGTACGCATGGGAGATACCATGGTGATGGCCGCCGTAGTTTCTAATAAAGGAGCTAAGGAAGGAATTGACTTCCTGCCATTAACCGTTGATTACCGCGAGAAATTCTCAGCCGGTGGTCGTATGCCTGGTGGTTTTATAAAAAGAGAAGCTCGTCCAAGTGACGACGAAATATTGGTAATGCGCATAGTAGATCGCGTATTACGCCCACTTTTCCCAACAGATTACCACGCTGAAACGCAAGTGATGATCAGCCTTATTTCTTGGGAACCTTCTGTTAGCCCAGACGCATTGGCTGGCTTAGCTGCCTCTGCTGCTATTGCCGTTTCAGACATTCCTTTTAACGGGCCAATGTCTGAGGTACGTGTTGGTCGAGTAAAAGGTGAGTTCATGATTAACCCGTCTATCGAACAGATGAAAGATTCTGACATCGATATGATGATCGGAGCTACTGCCGAGAGTGTGGTTATGGTAGAAGGTGAAATGGATGAAATCTCTGAAAAGGAGATGTTAGAAGCCATTGCATTTGCCCATGAAGCTATTAAAGTACAGTGCCAAGCACAAGTAGATCTGGCTAGCCAAGTGGCAAAGTCAGCTATTAAACGTGAGTACAGTCATGAAACCCATGATGAAGCTTTACGCGAAAAAATCATGGCCGATCTTTACGATACCGTTTATGGCATTGCCAAAGGTGGTCATTCGAAAGAAGATCGTAGCGCTGCTTTTAAAGAAGCCCGTGATAACTATATGACAGAGAACTTCAGCGCTGATGAGTTAGTTGAAAAATCTGAGCTTATAAAAACCTACTACCACGAAGTTGAATACCATGCGATGCGTAAAATGATCCTCAAAGATCGTCAGCGTTTAGATGGCCGTAAAACCGATGAAATCCGTCCGATCTGGACCGAGGTAGATTATTTACCAAGTACCCACGGTTCTGCGATCTTCACGCGTGGAGAAACTCAGTCTCTAACCACGGTAACTCTTGGTTCTAAATTAGATGAAAACCGTATCGACAATGTAACCTTCCAAGGTTCCGAGCGTTTTTACCTACACTATAACTTCCCTCCATTCTCAACCGGTGAAGCGCGTCCTATTAGAGGAACTAGCCGTCGTGAAATTGGTCATGGAAACTTAGCACAACGTGCCTTAAAAGGGATGGTGCCAGATGATAATTTCTACACGATCCGTATCGTTTCTGATATCTTAGAATCTAATGGTTCTTCATCTATGGCTACAGTTTGTGCGGGTACTCTTGCACTTATGGATGCTGGTATTAAGATGAAAGCACCGGTTTCGGGTATTGCTATGGGTCTTATTACTGACACTGAAACGGGTGAGTTTGCCGTATTATCTGATATCCTTGGTGATGAAGATCATTTAGGGGATATGGACTTTAAAGTTACCGGAACTGCCAAAGGAATTACGGCTTGCCAGATGGACATTAAAGTTGTTGGCTTAAGTCACGAAATTCTGGAACAAGCTTTAAATCAAGCGAAAGATGGTCGTTTACACATCTTAGCTGAGATGATGAAGACCCTTGATACTTCCCGAACTGAAATGAAGCCTCATGCTCCTAAATTAAGCATGGTTAAAATTCCGAAGGAATTCATTGGAATGATTATCGGACCGGGAGGTAAGAATATTCAAAAATTACAGTTAGATACTGACACCACCATTACTATCGAAGAAGATGGTGAATTTGGTGTTATACAAATAAGTGGTACCGATGCTGGCAAAATGGATAGAGCTATTGGCCGTATCAAAGAAATTGCATTTATGCCGGAAGTAGGTGATGTATTTACTGGTACTGTACGTTCTATTCAACCTTATGGTGCCTTTGTTGAAATCGCACCGGGAACGGATGGACTGTTACACATCAGTGAAATTGCTCATCGCCGCTTAGATAAAGTTGAAGAAGAATTGACTGAAGGAGACAAGATTGAGGTTAAATTAATCGGGAAAGACGACCGTGGTAAGCTAAAACTATCACGCAAAGCTTTACTTGACAAACCAAGCAAAGACTAGGTCCATTCTTTTATCAATTCAAGTAACCCAAATTATACGAAAAGCCAATGAGACAGTTAAAGATCACAAAACAGGTTACCAACCGTGAAACCGCTTCTCTCGATAAATATCTTCAGGAAATTGGTAAGGTAGATCTTATTACAGCCGAAGAAGAAGTTGAGTTAGCACAGCGGATTAAGGCCGGTGACCAAGTAGCTTTAGAAAAGTTGACGAAGGCAAATCTTCGCTTTGTGGTTTCTGTGGCTAAGCAATATCAAAACCAGGGTCTAACCCTTCCCGATTTAATTAATGAGGGGAACTTGGGATTAATTAAAGCCGCCCAGCGTTTTGATGAAACTAGAGGTTTTAAGTTCATATCTTATGCCGTTTGGTGGATTCGTCAAAGTATTCTACAAGCATTAGCCGAACAATCGCGCATTGTACGTTTACCTTTAAACAAAATTGGGTCTATTAATAAGATTAACAAGTCTTATGCCCAGTTAGAGCAGGAGAACGAAAGAGCTCCTTCACCAGAAGAAATCGCGGAAAACCTAGAAATGGGTGAAAACGATGTGAAGGAAAGCATGCGTAACAGTGGACGTCATATTTCTATGGATGCTCCTTTGGTAGAAGGAGAGGATAGCAACCTTTATGATGTATTGAACACGGGAGATAGCCCCAATCCTGACGATGACCTAATGCAAGATTCTTTGCGGACGGAAATCGAAAGATCTTTGGCTACCCTCACGCCTAGAGAAGGAGATGTAGTGCGCTTATACTTTGGCCTAGCCGGACAGCAACCTATGACTTTGGAAGAGATTGGTGAAAAATTTGATCTCACCCGCGAGCGTGTTCGTCAGATTAAAGAAAAAGCAATTCGTCGTTTAAAACACACTTCGAGAAGTAAAATTCTAAAAACCTATTTGGGTTAAAACTAATACTAAGCCTCCCAAATCGGGAGGCTTTATTTTTATAAAATTTCTTTCTCATGGCTCTAATTGCCCCTAGTCTATTGGCCTCCGATTTCTTAAACCTCGGTCGCGATTGTGAAATGCTTAATAAAAGCGAAGCCGATTGGTTTCACCTAGATGTGATGGATGGTATCTTCGTTCCTAACATTTCTTTTGGTATGCCCATTATTGCTGCTATTAACCGTATTGCTACCAAAACCTTAGATGTACATTTAATGGTGGAGAAGCCGGAGCGCTTCATTAAGGATTTTAAGGCCGTTGGTGCCGATATCCTTACCGTACACTACGAAACCTCCACTCACTTGCATCGAAGCCTGCAGGCTATAAAAGCCGAAGGAATGAAAGCGGGTGTGGCCCTAAACCCTCATAGTCCGGTTAGTGCCTTAAAGGATACTATTGCCGATATAGATTTGGTTTGTATTATGAGTGTTAATCCCGGCTTTGGTGGACAAAAATTTATTGAGAACACCTACGCGAAGGTGCGCGAGTTAAAACAAATGATTTTAGCCGCTGGTGCTTCTACTCTCATTGAAATTGACGGTGGAGTAAATAGCCTTAATGCCAAGACACTTATTTCCGCTGGCGCAGATGTATTAGTGGCGGGAAGCTTCGTCTTTAATTCAGCAGATCCACTAGCAACCATTGCTGATCTTAAGAAAGTGGTAGGGGAATAGAAGTTGGCCTTTCGAGCCATCTACTTAAGCTTTATCGACAAATAAGGGGCCTTTAAAATCTTTATTGGACTCATAGGATTTGATATACCTTTCTAATCGGGCGGGGTCAATATCATTATATGCTAACAATATACCAGTTTCTTCAACCGTTCCAAAGTTGCTATTTTCTGCAGTTCCAAAAGATCGCATCGTGGATGATAGTGACATATAGCTATTAATTAGGGGGGGAATACCTTCTCCTCTTTTCTTCACCTCACTATGCAATACTCTATGAGCGTCTTTATAATTTAAACCTGTAAAAAGTGGATAATGTATCCGTAAATCTTCCTCTTGCACCAAGGGTACACGTGGAATTACTAATTTATCTGGGTCGGGAAAGAAATATCTCATAAAGGCCAAAATAATATTTCGAGCCTCCCTATTATAGTGCGGGAACATGGTTACTTTTCCAAACATATACTTCAGCTCAGGATCATTGGTCATTACCGCTGCTAATCCGTCCCACAGGTTATCCATTGCGAATATTCCTTTGCGTGGCGCGTTACGTTGATATTTTGGTTGCACAAAAGACCTTCCTAACTCGATAGTCTTTGGTAAATATTCATTTAACATCTGACTGGAAAGCTTGAATAGTTTTGAGGTTGCAGACTTCAAAATCCCCTCTTCATCGCGCTCACCCAAACGACAGGTTAACAGACGATAACCCGCCATTATCTCTTGATCTTCAGGATCCCAAACAATCAGTTGATCATAAGGATGGTCCGAGGTATCGTAATCATCTAAGTCCAAAGCTTTACCTGTGCCTCCTCCGGCATCTCTAAAAGCAACTTCCCGCAATCGCCCCACCTCACGGGTAATGTTTGGTGCCGTATGATAGTTTACCAAATAAAGTTGATTTCCTCCTTTACTGGTATTTCGTAAAAAGTGTTCTTCCGTTAATTCCGCCAATAAAGCCTTAAGCGCTACCGGTTTTATAATCTCCTCCATCACCTATTTATTTTTTAATTGCTAAGGCATATGTCTTTTCCCTCATAAACATAGCCCATTCATTTAGATTCCTACTCTTATCGAAATCCGCATAACTAACCCCTTTACCAATTGTCACTTTGATAGTGCTGTTCTTCTTCTTGAACAACTCATCTACTAGGTAAAACATTTCTAAATTCGCCTTAATACCAAGCTTAGTTCTCCAGCGAGATACGTTATTGAACCATCTCGAATTCTCACCGGAAATATGCACCGGAATTACATCTTTTTTATAGCTTTTGGCCTTGGCAATAAAACTCTTCTGCCAAACCAAATCTGTGATTTCTCCCTCATCCGTCATTCGCGACACCATTCCCGCTGGAAATACCAAAATAGGAATCTCTTTGGAATACGTTTCATCGATTACCTTTAAAGCTGCTCTTGCATTTGAACCGACTTTATTCACCGGAATAAACAAGGGGCTCAAGTTCCCAACATTGAGAAGAATGTCATTAACTAAAAACTGAAAATCTTCCCGCACCTCCCCCACTGCTTTCATAAATGCAAAACCATCTAGGCCGCCTAATGGGTGATTGGATGACATTATAAATCCGCCCTCATTAGGGATGTTTTCCAAACCCTCCACTTCTATTTTCACCTTGAGTGTTTCCAGACTTCCTCTTACAAAGTCAAGGCCCACTTTATCACCATTAAGGGTCATTACATGGTTTATTTCATCTTGGTGAATAATGCGTTTTATATAATTTACTACGAAAGAAGGCAGCCATTTAGCTAAAGCAGGATTTTTACCTTTTATTACCGCTTTTATGTCAATGTATTTTGTGGAAGTCTCAGCCAATTTTTCTCAGTGTTTTACTTGTAAATATAGTTATACAAAGGTAATTTATAGTTGGAAAAGGTCTAAGCAATATAGTCCTCTAAATAGGAATAATGCGAATTTAGCCTTCCCTGTAAAGTTGTTTCCGTTGCCCTGTCTAAAACCTCTAGTTCATCGCCATTAAAAAAATGGGGTATCACGTTCTTAATCAACTCATTACCAAAGTCTTCTGAAGCATCGCGTGGCAGCTCACCCGGTAAATTATCTACCGCAGATACCGCAACACTTTTTTCGGAAGCAAACGCTACTTCCTTTTCAGATATGGGGCTATAAGCGTAAAATGGATCTGAAATAGTAGAAGGACGGATGGTACTGGCTACCGGACCATCAATATCACAACTAATATCTGCAACTAATTTTATTTTAAAATCAGGAGATCTCGCCATCTCCCGATCATAAAGAAAGGGCGATTTTTCACTCCAATAATGACAGGCAATATACATATCTGCGTGAGCAGCAAAGGTTAAAAAGTTACTCTCGTAGCCCTCACTATCTTGATAAAAATCTTTGCGATGGAAGTCTTTACCGTCTATTCGTCGAAAATAATCTTGCACATTAAGCTGCGTGAAAACCGCTTCTTGATTAAAATCTTCGCGAATAAACTCATCTGGGTAAACCTGAGTGATTTTAAGGGCCGACAAAATCTCCATGGCTCCACCGGCTACCCTACCCGCGCCAGTAAGAGCAATTCTAAAGTCTTTGGGGAGAACCACCTTTACCAGCTCAGACTCCAGCTCCAAACGATCGTGACAGTCATGGGCTGCCTTCAAATTAAATTCACCACTTAGTTTACCATAGGCACGAAAGCCGTTATAACAGCCTACTATTCCGGCGTATCTGCCAAAACCAAGCAGACGTTTTCCGCCGGGGTCTTTGAGCATTTCATAATCGATGAGACTCACCTTTTTGGCGATTATTGCTTTTAAAAGCGCGCGATTATATTCTTGTTTCTTGTAGGTATGCGAGAAAAACATGTAACGCATATTGGGGATAAGCATATCGATAGGCACTTCTTTCACCCCAACAAGGAGATCACAATCCGACAAGTCTTCTTGCAAAGGTATATTTAGTGCCTGATACTCATGATCTTTAAAAGCTCTAATAGTGCTTGGCTGAATGGCAATTTGCAGCTGGGGATATCGTTCAAGTAAGATTTCACAATGTTTTGGACTCAGTGGAACCCTTCGGTCGGATGGAATTTTGCCCTCTTTAATAATGCCTATCTTCATTTCGCTAATATTTGCTGCAAAGGTATTAACTTTGCAATCTAGAAAAAAGGTTCTTTAAAATTTGGGGCTGAATGGATTCGACAGCAAGTTGATTCGATTGTAAGCATGCCGGGCTATGAGGGTGTCGCCCGTAAAACAGATACTTCAAAACAACAAGAGGCGAAAATAATTTCGCGCTTGCCGCTTAAGTCACTGAATGTGATTTCTGCTAATCCACGCGTTAGACGCTGGAGCAAGTCATCTCTCCTCCCCTATGTTTGGTTGGGTAGGAACTAGAGGTGTCATCAAATCCGAACTAGCGAGTAATGTATTGTGTGGTACTCGTGACACTGTAATTCACAAATAAGCCTGCGGTGGGGTGTTTGTTCCCAGCCAATGGACGAAAACCTCAAGAACAAAATAAGCATGTAGAAAGCCTTTGCTTCCCTTGTTTGCACGCGGGTTCGAACCCCGCCAGCTCCACAATTTTAAAACCCGCACTAGCGGGTTTTTTCTTTTCTAGCCACTGCACAAGCTTGCTTGTAAGCAGAGGTGCAGGAAAGAAAAACACGACGACGAAGGAGGAGGTTTTTAAAATTGGGTACAAGGAGCACCATTATCGGGCTCTGCCTAAGCAAACCCCGCCAGCTCCACAAAAACAGTATTGAGCAAGAGTAATGAGCATAGAGCGAATTAGTCTTGAGCAATACTGTTTTCCCCCTCTATACTCTTGCTCAAACTCTTGCTGAAATTCGTTACCGAGCAATAGAACTGAGCATACTGAAAAACAGTTTTGAGCAACAGGAAGAAGCATACAGGACGCTAATGTTAATCACAATCGTAAAACCCCTCCATACTCTTTCTGAATCGCTTTATTAAACAATTACCACAATCCATAAGACAGTTGCATATCCTATCTTAACCATTCCTAAAACCTACCTGTTTTATGTTTGATTTTGAAAAATTAACCGTCTACTCCAAAGCGAAAGATTTCAATAAAAAGGTCT
>JBNMPT010000025.1:0-16498 GCA_051277025.1 Roseivirga sp.
TTGAGTTTAAACGTTGGCGCCTTTATCATTCTTAGCGGTAAACCCATTTGTTCCCTCAGGTTCCACCAGGAATAATACTAGACAAAAAGTATGTATTGGCAACGCTAATAAGTGGTGTTTTCTGAATGACTGGCAAGTGACTTGAAAAAAAAACCTCGCCCAAAGGCGAGGTTTTTAGTGTATCGATGGGTATATAGATAAGTAAATATTAAGCAAAAGGACTAGAGGTATTTTATTTCCTTATTGATACTCAAATATGCGGCTTATTGGGACCTCCAGACCGAAGCTTTCGATGTGCAGAAACTTTAAAACGATTAAGGGAAAATGGATTATTTAGGATCTCTATTCCCTTAGAAAATACTCATTACATTTTGATGATCAAGGCAAAAAATATCTGACCCGATCATGAGTCATGAAAGAGCAAAGTCAGTAAAAAGGCCTTCTCTTTTCAAAAAAAATCTTTTTTGAGTTTAAACGTTGGCGCCTTTATCATTCTTAGCGGTAAACCCATTTGTTCCCTCAGGTTCCACCAGGAATAATACTAGACAAAAAGTATGTATTGGCAACGCTAATAAGTGGTGTTTTCTGAATAACTGGCAAGTGACTTGAAAAAAAAACCTCGCCCAAAGGCGAGGTTTTCAATGTATGGATGGGTATATAGATAAGTAAATATTAAGCAAAAGGACTAGAGGTATTTTATTTCCTTATTGATACTCAAATATGCGGCTTATTGGAACCTCCAGACCGAAGCTTTCGATGTGCAGAAACTTTAAAACGATTAAGGGGAAAAGGATTATCTAGGATCTATATTCCCTTAGTAAATGCTGATTACTTATTGAAAATCAACGCAAAAAATATTTGACCCGATCGTGAGTCATGAAAGAGCAAAACCAGTAAAAAGGCCTTCTCTGCCAATTTTTGAAACTTGATAATCTGTTTTGTAATGTGCATAATTGGAAAATAACAGAAACTCGTCCGAGGGCGAGTTTCTCCTTGTATGGATGGGTTTATAGATAATTACGTATTAAATAAAAAGACTCTTAATTTTTCTTCCTTATTAATAATCAAAAATGCGGCTTATCGGAACCTCCAGACCGAAGCTTTCGACATCTGGAAACTTTAAAACGATTAAGGGGAAAAGGATTATTTAGGATCTATCTTCCCTTAGGAAATGCTGATTACTTATAGATAATCAACGCTAAAAATATTTGACCTGATACTGAGTAATTAAAAAGTAATTCTAGTAAAAAGACCTTCTCTGCCCATTTCAGAAGCCTAACAATCCGTTTTATCAAGCACATGTCTGGCACAAACAAAAACCTCGCCCGAAGGCGAGATCCTCTATGTATTGATGGGTACATAGATAAGTTCCTGTTAAACAAAAAGGACTCTTTGAATTCTTCTTTCTGAATTGTAAGTAAATATGCAGCTTATCATTAGGACATGGACTAAGCTTTCGATGTGCGGAAACTTAAAAACGATTAAGGGGAAAAGCATTATCTAGGATGTATCTTTCTTTAGAACATGCTGCTTACTTACTGATTATCAAAACTTAAAATACTTTACCAAATTCTCACTTCCTAAAGAGTGACAACAGTAAAAAGACTTTCGCTTTTCAAAAAAAGTCCTTTTGAATTTGAACAATGATGCCTTTATCTTTTTTAGCGGTAAACTAATTTCTTCCCAAAGTTCTCTTTAAACTAGCCCAAACCGCAAAATTAAGTAGCAGTCTCAAAGATATCGCTATCTCTTGGAGAGCAGTCTAAAGCGTTTATTATGACAAATAGCTAGAGGTTAGACAATTTTTTTAATAGCACTGAGATTTGGTTCTGCAAGATCAGCGCCAACATTAGCTGTAAACAATTAGTTCTGACTTTAATCTGCTGAGACTCTATTTCCCAAGGGAACCTTTTTATTCGTAATAACCTTCACCTATATGAAAGCATTGTAATAATGAAAACTCGCCAAGGTTTCATTCAAGCTGTTAGGATAAGTGATTCTATTTAAAAAAGGTAGTAGGCTTAGTTAGGCATCTCATCAAATTTTATTTACCTAAGGCATACAAACAAAAAAGCAATGAAACAATTGAAAAATTCTGACTTCTCAAACCAGTGCTAACCTTTAAGTAGTGAAATACCCCGACATTTTGTGTTTATATTAAAGACTCCCAAATAGTGATCATCCATTTTAGCAGGGCTTGGGAGTTCTTTTCCCTTTATCTCTTCCAAAGTTCAAGTAAATGTTTTCCAGTACTGCTAATTTTTCGGTGTCAAAATCTGTAGCATTGGTTTGAGCCAATGTTTCACTGATAAAAGTCGAATACCTTGCCGGGTCTATAACTATTTACATGAATTCGTAAACTTGTAAGCAAAGAGGCTCCAAGCTTTTGTTAGGCCTTGAATATAAAACTAAGCTTAACAAGCATTAAGGCAATGAAAAGAGATTCATTAAAAGTTCGGTTCTACTATCACTTAATAACGGATTTGTTTGAGTCGACCTTTCCTCTTCTTTTACAAACAAATGCCTAGAGCGTGCAATTATCGATCTAAATGCAACAATAGATTTCCTAGTTTCTTCTTTACTATCACATAATTGCCAGATAAATAATTAATCCTATCGAAAATCGACGTAAAACTTATTGATTGCCCAAGAGCATTGGAAATGATTTAGGAGAAAGTTAACGAAGCGGAACATCCTTAATTACTAACCACCCTGCTTGATTGTCGCGATCTTTTAGTTTTGGTGCAGCAGGAAAGGACAAATGTCGGATTCAATCTCAAGGCATAAGTCCTGCATCTGCCCTACTGAACCTCTGCAAGTACGCCTTCTAAGCCTATCTCTTCAATTTGCACCAGTGCGTTTTCTTCAAAGGGCAATACCAATAATCGCTGATCATAAACTTGATCATTAATATAAAAGCTTATCCAGAAACGATTGTAAAAAGAAAAAACCGCAGGGTCAACTGCCTCAATCTTAACTCCTTTACCCGGAGCAATCAAATCATGAAAATGTCGCAATCTTGAAGTCTTACGGCCACTACCATCTTTGTTTTCAAAAGCCTCCGTCGTTATCCTTACATCTCTCAAAGCCAAGTCTTTATTATTGATGAGATATGCATAAAAATTAGTTTCCCCTTCCTCATTCGGCGTTTTTGCAATCGCTAGTTTAACGTCTTCTACTGGCGCAAAATTTAAGTCTTTTAGCATACCTTTTTGTTTAAGGCAAAACTAAGTTAATGTTGTCTTAAACAAAGCGGTACGTCATTGGTTTTCTCCTATATGAAGACTTTAACTGAAAAAGAGATTGATCGTATTCTAGAGATGGCTTGGGAGGATCGCACAAGCTTTGATGCCATAAAGTCCCAATTTGGTCTTCCAGAGAAAGAAGTGATAAAGCTTATGCGCCGAGAAATGAAGGAAAGTAGCTTTAAAATGTGGCGAAAACGTGTACAAGGCCGCAAAACAAAACATCGTTTAAAGACCAGTGAAGAGGTGATTCGCTTTAAAAGTTCTAATCAGAAAGGCATCGGGTAGTCGCTAAGTTACTGATTGCCAATATGGGTTTAATCAGGTAAATAATGGTGGCCTTCCTAGCTTTCAATACCGCCTAATTACTTATCTTCGATTATTGCAATTTACCCATGACCGACGTCCAATTAGCTGAAGAAGAAAAGGAAATAAACAAGCGCTTAAAACAGCTCTTGAAAAGCATGAAAGACCGCATGGATGATGAGGATAAAGAACTCATTACCCGGGCTTTTAACTTGGCCAAAGATGCCCATGCTGAAGTAAGGCGCAAATCAGGCGAGCCTTATATTTATCATCCTATTGCGGTTGCTCAAATTGTGGCAGATGAAATTCGACTCGGCCCAAAATCAGTGGCCAGTGCTTTGATCCATGACGTAGTAGAAGATAGTGACTACACCTTAGAGGATATAGAGAGAATATTTGATCTGGAAATAGCAAAGATCATCGATGGTCTTACCAAGATCAGCAGTATCTTTAACCAAGACATATCGCTACAAGCGGAAAACTTCCGCAAGATGTTGCTCACACTATCAGACGATATTCGAGTCATCTTAATAAAACTTGCCGATCGCCTTCACAATATGCGCACCATGGATTCCATGCCTGAGCACAAGCAGTTAAAAATCGCATCGGAAACTCTTTACTTATACGCTCCCCTTGCTCACCGCATTGGTTTGTACAATATCAAAACTGAGCTAGAAGATTTAAGTCTAAAATATACTGAACCGGAAGTTTATCGTGATATCGTTTTAAAGTTAAAGAACAGCCAAACCGAAGCCCTTCGCTACCTTAAGAACTTCAGTGGCTCCATTAAAAAACACCTCGAAAATGATAGCTTACAAATTGGTATAAAGGAGCGCACTAAAAGTATATATGGTATCCGTAAAAAGATGCTCACCCAGGGAGTTAGCTTTGATGAAGTTTACGACAAATTTGCAATACGCATTATTATAGATTCTGATAAAACCTATGAAAAGGCAGATTGCTGGAAAGCTTACTCCATTGTAACGGAACATTATCGTCCCAATACAAAGCGCATGCGAGACTGGATTTCGGCACCAAAGGCTAATGGGTATGAGAGTCTTCATACCACCGTAATGGGTCCGGAAGGCCATTGGATAGAAGTGCAGATTCGCAGTAAACGGATGGATGAAGTTGCCGAAAGAGGCTATGCAGCGCACTGGAAATATAAGAGTGACTCTAGTGGTCAAAATAAACTTGATGAATGGATTAACAGAATCCGGGAAGTATTAGAAAACAATGAAGGTGATGCCTTAGCATTCGTCGATGAATTTAAAATGGATCTCATGGCCGATGAGATTTACATCTTCACCCCGAAAGGAGACTTGCGAATATTACCAACCAACTCTACCCCTTTAGACTTTTCTTTTGGGATACATACCGACATAGGCTTACGCACTTTGGGAGCAAAAGTTAATGGCCGTCTGGTACCCTTAAACTATCGATTGAAAAGTGGTGACCAAGTAGAGATTATCACCTCCCAAAAGCAATCGCCCAAAGAAGATTGGCTTAATTATGTGGTTACTAGTAAAGCCCGAAATAATATTAAGTCATCGCTAAAAAGCGAGCAAAAACAGATTGCAGAAGAGGGGAAAGAAACCCTAGAGCGCAAACTTCGCTACATTAAATTGAAGCCCAGTAAAAACCTTCTGCAAGAAATGGTAAAGTACTTTGGTGCCAAAAACAGCACAGAACTCTACTACAAAGTGGGAATGAAAATTATTGATAATAGTCAGCTAAAGGCATTTATGCGCGACCAAAATCAAGGGTTTTATTCCTTCTTGCGCAAAAGAATAATTGGCCGTTCGAAGAATGATCTTGACAATGCCAAAAAGGAAGAAAACAAACAAAAAAAGGAGAGTGCTGAAGCTGAGCAAATTGTCGTCTTCGGTGCCGATGAGCAGAAACTTGATTATAAACCCGCTAAATGCTGCAATCCGATTCCCGGTGATTCTGTTTTTGGCTTTGTTACCGCTACTGAAGGTATGAAGCTACATCATAAAAGCTGCCCAAATAACATTTACCTTCAATCTAATTTTGCCCCCAGATTGATGCGTGCTAAATGGGTTAGCAGTAAGAAAAGAGAGTATGCCTCGGTTTTAGTTATCAGAGGTATAGATACTGTTGGCCTGGTAAACAAAGTTACACAGATCATTTCCAATGACTTACATGTAAATATTCGCAGTATTAACATTGCAGGAGATGAAGGAATATTTGAAGGATTAATTACCGTTGTAGTGCAAGATAAAATGCACCTCGATAAAGTAATTGTACAATTAAGAAAGATTGAGGGAGTTAGCTCTGTGGAAAGGAGATTTGCTGATAGAGATTAATTACATTTGCCGTTTTGTTTGCAAAATATGGATCAACAGGAATATAGTACTGTAAAACAAGTATTTACAGAATACCTTGAGAAGAACAAGCAGCGTAAAACGCCCGAGCGCTATGCGATTCTGCAAGAAATTTATGAAAATAAAGAGCATTTCGATATTGAATCGCTCTATATTTTAATGAAGAATAAAAATTATCGCGTTAGTCGCGCCACATTATATAATACTATCGAACTTCTTCTAGACTCTAAACTAGTAAGAAAACATCAGTTTGGTCAAAATCAAGCGTATTATGAAAAGTCATTCTACAATAAGCAGCACGATCATATTATTCTTACTGATACAGGTGAGGTTTTGGAATTTTGTGATCCGCGTTTACAACAAATAAAAGATACAGTAGCCGAAATTTTCGGCATTAATATAAACTCCCACTCTCTCTATTTATATGGAACCAGAGAACCAGATCAAGATCAATCGGAGAAATAAAATACTTCCAAACACCAAGATTACATGAGCGTAGATGTGCTTTTAGGCCTCCAATGGGGCGACGAAGGAAAAGGTAAAATAGTTGACGTACTTACTCGTAAATACGATATCATCGCTAGGTTTCAAGGCGGACCAAATGCTGGTCATACCCTAGAGTTTGATGGCATTAAGCACGTATTGCATACCATACCTAGTGGTATTTTTCACGAGGGAACTAAAAATGTTATTGGCAATGGCGTGGTTATCGACCCCGTTATTTTCTTAAAAGAGATTGATAAGCTTAAAGACTTCAAGCTCAACTTAAAGGAGTCTTTACTTATTTCGCGTAAGGCACATCTCATTTTACCTACCCATAGAATTTTAGATGCAGCATCTGAAGCAGCAAAAGGAAAGGACAAAATTGGCTCCACTTTAAAAGGGATCGGACCAACCTATATGGATAAAACCGGCCGTAACGGTTTACGGGTTGGTGATGTTGAACTAGCTGATTTTAAAGATCGCTATAATAACCTTAAAGCCAAGCACGAGCAGCTCTTATCTCACTACCAATACGATTATCAAGAAGACCTTCTTCAAATGGAAAAGGATTGGTTTATTGCTATTGATAAATTAAAAGCAATGACTCTTATTGACTCGGAGCATTATCTAAACTCGGCTTTAAGGTCGGGAGAAAAGATTTTAGCCGAAGGTGCCCAAGGCTCTTTATTGGATATAGATTTTGGTAGTTATCCCTTTGTCACCTCTAGCACTACTACCTGCGCAGGAAGCTGCACCGGTTTGGGTATTGCGCCTAATCGTATCAATAAGGTATTCGGCATCTTTAAAGCCTACTGCACTCGCGTTGGTTCAGGCCCCTTCCCTACTGAGTTATTTGATGAAACCGGCGAAGAGCTGCGTGTAAAAGGGAGCGAATTTGGAGCGACCACAGGAAGACCGAGACGTTGCGGATGGTTAGATCTGCCAGCCCTGAAATATGCAGTAGAAATCAATGGTGTTACTAATTTAATAATGATGAAGTCTGACATTTTAAGTGGCTTTGAAACTATCAAAATTTGTACCCACTATAATTACCAAGGCCAAATAATTGATCATTTACCCTATAGCTCAGAAGACGGACTTATTGAACCTGTATACACCGAAATCCCTGGCTGGCAAGAAGATCTTACGAGCTTAGACAGCTATGATCAAATGCCTGATGCCTTTAAAAACTACATCAAATTTGTTGAAGAGCAAATCGGCGTACCTATCAGTATTCTTTCCGTTGGGCCAAATCGTACTCAAACCATTATCCTTGAAGAAGTGGTCGACTAGTATAGGTGTTTTTCTCTTTAGCCTTTTTTGGAGCGCCCCACTCTCGGCGCAAAAAAAAGAGGCTAAGCAGATTAATATCCGCCAGGCGGACAAAGGTTTTTACTCAAAATCATTGGGTAAAAACCGCCTAATTGGTGAGGTGATTTTTGAGCATGAAGGTGCTTTAATGTATTGCGACTCAGCTTGGCTTTTTTCCGAGGAAAACCGTATTAAAGCATTTCGAAATGTTCGTATCAACCAAGGCGATACTTTGTTTTTAACGGGCGATTACTTAGAGTACTCTGGTAATACTAAAATGGCTATTGTTACGGGGCAAGAAGTTATACTTCGTGATCCTGAAATGACCCTTCTCACCGATAGACTTGAACTAAACCGTGAAACCAATCTTGCTTATTACTATACTGGTGGGAAAGTAAGTAACGATGAAAATATCCTTACCAGTAAAAAAGGCTATTATCATAGCACTACGAAACTCTTTAGCTTTAAAGATTCGGTAGTGCTTACTAATCCTCGCTATACTATGTATAGTGACACTCTTGATTACCATAGTGAAAGTCGAATTTCTTTTTTTAGAGGCCCTTCAACAATCATTAGTGATAGCAGCAAGATATACTGTGAAAATGGACGCTACAACACGATAGAAAATATAGCTGAATTTAATAAGAATGCCTTCATCTATGATGGACCAAAATACCTTACCGGCGATAGTCTCTATTATGAGAAGAAAGACGAATACGGTGAAGCATTCGGTAATGTATTAATTCATGATACAGTTGAAAACAATCTTATCCGCGGTAACTATGCCGAATACTTCGGTAATGTAGACAGCGCCTATGTAACCAAAGAACCTCTCTATACGGTGGTGGATGATGATGGAGACAGCCTCCATGTTCATGGTGATACTCTTTATTCCTATAAAACTATCGATAGCTTAGGCCAAGAAAATCGCTCCGTGCAGATCTTTTATGATGTACGCTTCTGGCGCAGTGATATGCAAGGAAAGTGCGACTCTTTGAGTTATAGCAGTGCCGATTCGACTTTTAGAATGTACCGACTTCCCGTAATTTGGAACGATAGTACTCAGATTACTGGCGATACCATTTATATGCTTAATCGTAACAATGAGCCCGATACCCTTAAAGTTTTGAGCAATTCATTCATGATTAGTAAAAGCGATGACACCCGCTATAATCAGGTAAAAGGACGGAAAATGCTGGGCAAGTTTAAAGAAAAAGAACTGCGTCGGGTTTATGTTAATGGCAACGCACAAACTGTTTATTACCCCAAAGAAGAAGATGGTAATTACATTGGTATGAATCGCACCCTTAGCAGTGGGATAGTCATTTATTTTAAGAATAGCGAGCTCCATAAAATTACGGATATCAAAAAATCGGAAGGTAAAATGCATCCAATGGATAAAATACCAGAAGACCAAAAGATACTGGAAGGGTTTATTTTACGTTTTTCGGAAAGACCAAAATCAAGGAAAGACCTCTATTAATGCGTTTACTAACGATTATCATTACTCCTCTACTAATTTGCCTTTCGGCAGAAGCGCAAGGAGTCTGGTATTCGCAAAGTGCAAATGAATTTTGGGGGAATCAAGAAGTTAATCAGGTCATCGATCCCAGTAACTTTAACCAGTCCTTATTAGAAGCGGCCCTATTTCATGCCGGTAATCAAGCACGAGAAAGTAAAGGCAAAAAGGCATTGTCTTGGAATCCCATTTTAAATAAATCTGCGCGACATCAATCTGGTCTAATGGCCAAGTCTCAGAAGCTCAGTCATAATTGGCGTAGACCCAAAAATAGCCGTAAATTAATAGATCGTATTGAACTTTTTGATGGCCACTTTAAAGCATTTGGAGAAAACATAGCCCAGTTTTATTTACTGGACATTCCTGAATACGGAAATTACTATTTTCGAGACACTAGTTTTTATGCCAGTGACGGTCAAAAGATTGATAATAAGACCTATGCCAAGCTGGCAAACGAATGTATAGAGGCCTGGATGAATTCACGAGGACATCGGGAAAACCTTCTTCACCCTTTCCTAGACATAGGAACGGGCGTATCCTTTTGGGTAAAGAATAAAAAGGGCCTCAATTTTGATATCTACCTCAGCCAAAATTTCGGAACACCATGAATAGAATATTCCTCTTTCTAATTTCTACACTTTTTAGCTTTTCTGCACTTGCACAAGTAAAGTTTATTCAAGTTGAAAATATTGATGATTATCAAGCAGTGATTAATACCGTACAGCAGCGTCAAAACATGATGTTTGTTGTATTGCATGATGATGGAGGCGATTTTAAAAAGATGTTTTTTGACGGAGTATTCTCTGATCCTGAATTAGTTAAAAGCACTAAAAATTACATCTGCATTGCAATAGACATCAATGAAGAAATGGGTGCGCGCTATGCGGGTATCTTCGCGATTGAAAAGGCACCCGCATTTTTCATGATGAACCATGAAGAATTAGTGATCAATCGTCTCGAGGGTTACTTAAGTGCAAGCGAATTAGCGAAAAATCTAGACGAAACCTTTCAAAACAGAAATGAGTACGATAGCCTATTGCTTAAATACAATCAATTTTCACTTTCCGATCAAGAGTGGGTTCGGATACTAGAAATTTATAGTCTCAATTTCGATTACACTAAGACCAGTCAATTAGCCTTAGAATTTATTAATAGCAAAAGTGGTAACGAGCTCTTTAAACAACCCGTTGTTAAAATTCTGGCAAGCTATGGCGTAGACTTTGAAACAAGCTACCCCATGTTAGTCTCTAATAACCAAAGCCGCATTAAAAGCTCTTATCCGGAATTTAACTTTGAAGACTTCTTCCAAGCCTGCTATGCTTATAATCTAGACTTGGCCATTGCTAATAAAGATAGTATTCTCCTTAAAAGGGTCGTTGATGACTTTGTAGTTTTGGATCCCGCCGGTAAACAAAGTGCGATTGAGCTAAGTTTAGGCACCTATAATTTATATGGCACTGAAACGGGACATTACACCACCTTAAAAGAAGGGATGCTGAAGTTTGGAAAACTGATTGAGCTAGCAGATAGCGCTGGGGAGTATCTGTTTGATGCTGCTTATCAGTTAGTTGAAAATCAAAACAACGATAAAGCAATTGAAGCCGCTCAGGAAATAGCCAAATTATCAGACCAAAGAAAAGCAAGTTTTAAAAGCCGCATGTTAGTGGCTTACACTGCCTATTTACTTGAAGATTTTGAATCGGCTAAAGCCTATGTAAGCGATGCGGCTAGAATGGCTAGAAGCTCCGATCAGTTAAGGAACGCCACCAAGTTGCAAGGTTTAATCGAGGAAGAACTGAAATCTATTGACTAGTTACAGTCCTATTATTGTCTAAGCTTAGCTAGGATAGTTAAGCAGTAATGAATCACTTCAATATTACCGGGCTGCTTGGCTTTTTTCCAATAAGATTAGTTTTAACCATGCTTGCGAAACGAAAGCATGGTTAAAAACATTGCATAAACAGTTGTATCTAGGCTTATTTCATTGGATCGTTTACAGCGGTGTAATGGGTATTACGCAGGAGGATATTGATACTTTAGTAATCTGAAAACTTTACAAAAACAAAAAGACCGTCCTTTTATAAAGACGGTCCTTTCATTGGTTTTAAGTATCATTTGCTTGGTTGATTCAACTCACCACCAGAGAGTAAAAATACTCCATTATTTAAAGTATGAGAAACTTCGTGGAAATATAGGAAAAAAAAGGCTTCTCTTAATGATGTTTAGTATTTAATTCGCTGCAGCTCATAAGCCTCAATAGCGCTATGGAAAAAGAAACTATTTCTTAAGCCATCTTTTCCTTCTTTTTCAAATTGATAGCCACTACTTAATTTTTCTTGCATTTCTAAGGATTCCATAAAGTAGGATCCATTTTTCCAGAGAACCTCTAAAAAATATAGTCCCGCATCGAAACCCTGAAAAGCATAGGAGTTTGGTTCTTCTTTAAATTGAGCTCTAAATTTCGCCACAAAAGCCTGCGTCTCTTTATTATCATAATCAGTACTTATCACCTCGTAGGTGGTAAAATGCAAGGCATTCAAATAGCTAAACTCGACGGTCGGGCTTTTTAAAATCGCAGGACTGCCAATTAAATAGATTGTCGTGTCCTTCAGGCTAAATAATTTCGAAATTATGTCTGATATAAATACCGCATCGTCACTCATAAGAACAACAACTTTCAGTCCTTTCTGCGCTAAGTTCTCGCTAAGTATGCTTTGATCCGTAAGCTCTTCGCAATCAGACATTGCTTTAACAAAAGCATCCTCTCTTGGCTCTAATCTAGCCATTACCTCTTCTGCGACCTTCTCTTGACTTCTCATCCCGCAATGAGCGAATAAAATATTTGCAGTAGCAAATTTAGAGTTGAGTAAATCAGCAATCGTTCCTGCTTTTGCCTCATCATCAGGTACCATTTTAATTAGATTAGGTCGATCCGAAATATCCACCGACTTACTAAGAGGACTAATTACCGGAACCCCTTTTTCCTTCATTTGATCTGCTATATACTCGGCATTTCGATTATAAGCAGGACCGATAATTAAATCTGGCTCTAATGCCTCTAAATCCTGCACAAAGTCTTTGGTCCTGCTTAGATCGCCTTCAGTATCAAAAAGTCTAAGGTTTAATCGCATTCCCCGCTTAGCCATAGAGTCTGCTGCCAGCTTTAAACCAAAATAAAACTGCGCGGACATCTCTGTATCACGATGTGGAAAAAAGCTATATACATCGAGAGAGTCGGCATAACGTGAAGATCTAAAAGGCAACATTAGCGCTACGCGATATTCTTTGGTTGTGTCTACCAATAAGGTGTCCCTTGCATTTTCACTTCCATCTAAGCTATCTATTTTCTCTTCAGGGATATTTAAATTGTCCTTTTTAACCACCGTCTCTCCCGAAACATCTTGATTCTTAGGTTCAGCTGCAGACTCGGCCTTATTTAGAATCTTATCAAGCCAATTAATCTCTGCTGCTTCCTTTTTTTTAGGTATAATAATGTATTTACCAACCATCAGCCCTTTCTCCAATTCAGGGTTTATAGCCACCAACTCTGATCCCTCAACAAAATAACGCTGCTTCAGATTGAAAAAAGTATCGCCACTTTTAACCTTATAAAGTACAAAATCGCTGTCTGAGCTGATCGTATCTTTTACAACAGGCTTATTAGCTGCGGTAGGATCTTTAACATCTGAAACTTCATTTTTAGGCGGACTTAGCGCAACGAGATCTGTACCGTAGCGAGATCTATTTTTAGGAAGCCTAAGCAGTTGCCCTAGCTTTAAGCCCGCTTTCATCTCAGGATTGAGGATATATAAGCTATCAATGGTGATTTTATAGCGTTTTCCTAAACTATATGCTGTTTCCTGTTCTTGCACAGGATGTAGAAAATACTTGTCCTTATTATGAGCGATAAAATCCTGAGCTGTTCTTGCTTTCTTTTTGGGCACCCGCAATATAAACCCCGCTTTTAAGCCATCCGTCTCAATAATTGGATTTTCATCCTTAAGAGCTTGGGTACTTATGCCATACTGTTTAGACAGCGAATAAAGGGTTTCCTGCAGTTGAACTTCATGGTTGATGAACTCCGTTTTAGGACTATCAACCGTTGCCGTTGCTACATTTATGGGTTCTACTCGCTCTGGCTCCTGTCCTCTTCGGTCTGGAACTAATAATCTTGCTCCAGGCTTAATGGCCTTCATTCTATTAATCTCCTCATTAAACTGCATTAGTTCTTCGATCGAGATACTGTAAGTCTGCGCTATTCCATACAGCGTTTCACCAGGTTTAACTACATGAATAAGGTGCTTCACTTCACCTTGCCCGAAAAGGCAAGCACTGGTGAAAAGCAAAAAAACTAAACTTAAAACTCTAAAATTTACTCCCATTCTATTGTTGCTGGTGGCTTTGAACTGATATCATAAACAACTCTATTAACGCCTTTTACCCGATTAATAATCTTATTTGAGACTTCTGCTAAAAAGTCATAGGGTAAGTGTACCCAATCTGCAGTCATACCATCGGTACTTTCCACTGCTCTTAAAGCTATCACTTGCTCATAAGTTCGCTCATCGCCCATTACGCCAACCGACTGTACTGGTAGTAAAATAGCTCCTGCCTGCCAAACTTGATCATAAAGACCATGTTCTCTTAGTCCATTTATAAAAATCGCGTCTACCTCCTGCAATATCCTAACTTTCTCGGCACTAATATCGCCTAAAATTCTGATTGCCAAACCAGGACCGGGGAAAGGGTGTCTTCCTAAAAGTACAGGATCAATCTTCAATGCCGCCCCTACTCTGCGAACTTCATCTTTAAATAAGGTATTTAAAGGCTCTACCACCTTAAGTTTCATAAAATCGGGTAATCCCCCCACATTATGATGCGACTTTATCGTGGCACTTGGGCCCTTTACAGATACCGACTCAATAACGTCAGGATAAATTGTTCCTTGCCCTAACCAAGCAACATTCTCAATTTTATGCGATTCATCATCAAATACTTCAATAAAAACCCGGCCAATTATCTTGCGCTTAGTTTCGGGATCTTTTTCGCCCACTAAGGCGCTAAGAAAACGATCACTGGCATCAACTCCTTTAACATTTAACCCCATTCCCTGGTATTGCTCTAATACTTGTGGGAACTCATCCTTTCTTAGCAGGCCATTATTCACAAATATACAATGCAGTTTATCTCCTATCGCCTGAGACAGCAGCACCGCTGCTACCGTACTATCTACCCCGCCGCTTAATCCTAAAACTACTTTGTCGTTTCCAATTGTTTCTTTAAGGTGCGCTACTGTTTCGTCAACGAAAGAATTCGGCGTCCAATCTTGGATACAGCCGCAGATATCCACTAAGAAATTGTTTAAAATTGTTTTCCCGTCTGTACTATGATATACCTCTGGGTGAAACTGAATACCAAAAGTATCTTCACCCTTTATGTGATAAGCCGCCACTTCAACATCAGCGGTACTAGCAATTATCTCATAATTATCGGGCAAACTTAAAATCGTATCGCCATGGCTCATCCATACTTGAGAACCCTTACTAAGATCTTTAAGCAAGCGATTACCACTTTCTACTTTACTGAGATTAGCTCTACCGTACTCGCGGGTTTCCGATGGCTCAACTCTTCCCCCAAATTTCTTGGCTAAATATTGTGCACCATAGCAGACTCCGAGAACTGGCATTTTTTGTTTGAACTGGTCTAATTCAATCTCTGGTGCTTGCCCATCATTTACCGAATATGGACTGCCACTTATAATTAGACCTTTAATATCATTTTCAAGCTCTGGAAGCTTATTATAAGGATGTATTTCACAATAAACATTTAACTCTCTTACTCTTCGAGCAATCAATTGTGTATACTGTGAGCCACAATCTAAAATTAGTACCATTTCTTGCATAGCGGCAAAGTTAATTTCTTTTTGGCATTTAGCTTAACTCTCGTCTAGCATATCCTTAATCATTTAGCTTTTTTTAGACTGATTTAGTAAAAGAAACCTAGTTGCATTTTTTTATATTCGCGGTTATTAATTTATCCTCCAACATCATGCGCATTGTTAAAATCATTCTTTGGATTTTATTCCTTCTATTCCTAATTTATGTTATTGTGTCCTTTTTTTTATCAGGAAAATATAATGTAAGCAGAGAAGTGGGAGTAAATGCCCCAGCTAAACGCATTTATGCCCATGTAATTGATTTTAAAAAGTGGGAAGCTTGGAGTCCGTGGCTTCAACAAGACCCTACTATGAAGTTCAAGTATGAGGCGCAAACATCTGGGGTAGGCGCAAACTACACCTGGACTACCGAAGATGATGGAGGAGGAAAACAAAGCATCAAGTATGCTTCACCTTACGATACCATAAGAACCAATGTTGCATTCGATGGAATGAATCCGTCCAATGGCTTGTGGACTTTTAAAAACACAAAAAACGGCACAACCATTGTAAAATGGGGCTTTTCTGGTGAGTTGGGGTTCTTTTCAAGAATATTAGGTCTTTTTATGGATGAAATGATCGGTGAAAGTTTTGAAATTGGCTTAGCCAATATAAAGTACCTCGTAGAAACTGAAAAAATTGAAGAAGCGAAGTTTGATGTCTATTCCGCCACACTAGATTCAGTGCGGTTTTACAGCATCATTGAAACCTTGCCCATGGTAGAAATAGGACCCGATTTTTTCGCAAGGAACTTCTCAAAGATAAACGCCTACCTTGGTAAAGAAATGCAAAATAGCAATCGCCCTCCATTTGCCATTTACCATGAATGGGACGAAGTAAACCGCAAAGCTACTGTTGAAGTAGCCATTCCCTTGTGGTCTTTTGCTGAAGGCAATAAAACGATAAAGAAACGCGAAATGGCTAAATCCGAAGCGCTATTTATAGACTATTATGGATCTTATGAGAATACAGGAAAAGCACATCAGGCAATAAATGAGTATGCAAAAATTAATCAAATAGCATTACTTGACATGGGTATAGAAATTTTTGTGACTGACCCTAGCTTGGAGGAAGACACCACACTATGGCTTACTAAGGTCGTTTACCCGATTGCTAAATAATATTCTTAAACTTTTTAACCCTTTTGTGAACCCTAACCGCTGGTTAGGGTTTTATTTTTAAAATTAACCTAACTTGAGAACCCTATACATCCTAATTGCTTTAGCATTAAGCTCTAGCGTCTTCGCTCAGACTGGTACCATTACAGGAAGAGTCTTTGATAAAATTAATAACGAAGCATTACCCTTTACCAACGTGGTTATTGACGGCACAACCATAGGTGCCACGACCG
>JBNMPT010000026.1:0-16359 GCA_051277025.1 Roseivirga sp.
TTCCAAACCTTAGACGGAGCGGAACTGACACTCAGTGCAAAAGACCTCATGGTTTGCGATGCTGAAAAGCCTCTAGTATTGGCGGGAGTGTATGGCGGAATTAATTCTGGCGTAAGCAACGAAACGAATAGTGTGTTTTTAGAAGCCGCTTATTTTGATTCCGTTACTGTGCGTAAAAGTGCCAAACGACACGGCCTTAATACCGACTCTTCTTTCCGTTACGAAAGAGGAGTGGACCCCGAGATGACCTTATATGCCTTAAAACGTGCCGCAAGCTTAATGATAGAGTTTGCCGATGCCGAATTGGCGATGAGTATTAGAGATGAGCACCCCCATCATATTGAAGCTAGCCAAGTGATTTTGGACCTTAAGCGCATGAATTCCTTAATCGGTCATGAGATTGAAGTTAGCTTGGTACGCCGCATTTTGCAAAGCCTTGATATCCGCATAATTTCTGAAGCGAATCAACAATTAAATTTAGAGATCCCTACTTATCGCATTGATGTAAAGAGGGAAGCTGATGTTATTGAAGAAGTACTGCGTATTTATGGCTTTAATGCCGTTCCCTATGATGGCCCCATGCGCATTTCTGTTGCTAAAATTGATCCAAAAGATGATAGTCGCGAAAGAGAAGTGATTAGTAATCTATTGGCAAGCTTAGGCTTCAATGAAATGATGAACAACTCGCTAACCAAGGCCTCTTATTACCATGGTTTTGGCTTTAGAGAGGAAGACAGTATCAAGATGCTAAATCCATTATCACAAGACTTAGCGGTAATGCGCCAAAGCCTAATTTTTGGTGGTCTAGAAGCAACTGCCTATAACAGTAAAAGGCAGCGCAGTGAAGTAGCACTTTTTGAATTTGGCAGAGAATACAAGCTAAATGAAGATAAGTACCAAGAGCGCGAAGCACTAGCAATTTGGATAAGTGGCAAAGACCGCCCTGAAAACTGGCAAAAGACTCACACTGACAGCGACTTTTATACCTTAAAACAAAGCTGCCTGAAAGTACTGGAGCGCTTAGGGGTAAGCGGACTTAAAGAAGAAGCCCTCGATAGCCCCATTTGCACAGAAGGTATTAGTTTGATGCAAGGTGCTAAACAAATTGTAAGCATTGGTCTAGTACAAACTAAACTGGCCAAGTCCTTGGACGTTAAGGCACCTGTTTTTTACGCTCATTTTGATTGGGCGGCGATTACTAAGATGGCAAAGCGGAAGAAAATTGTAATGAAAGACCTACCCAAGTACCCAGCTGTTCGTCGCGACTTAGCTTTATTAGTAGACGGCTCTGCTACTTACGCATCTTTGCGCCAAGCGTGCCAAAAAGCCGGCGGAGGCTTATTGCGTGCTATTAATCTTTTTGATGTTTACCAGGGGGGTAATTTACCCGAAGGCAAAAAGTCGTATGCAATTAGTTTTGTATTTAGACATGATGAAAAGACGCTCAATGACGCTGCCGTAGATCAATCGATTAATAAAATTCTTACTGTTTTAAAGAAGCAATTCCAAGTTGAATTAAGATAAGCTATTCGTTTAAAGAGCTCTTATTAGGATTAGGCATTATTATTTTATGTTAAAAATCGCCTTCCACCCTATTTATCATCACCCACTGCCGGAGGGGCATCGTTTCCCCATGGAGAAATATTCTTTGTTACCCCAGCAACTACTTTATGAAGGTACTTGCCTTGAAAGCAATTTCTTTCGTCCGGGCCTACTTAGTGAGGAGCAAATATTACGCACACATACTAGTGATTATTGGATGAAGCTCAAGGGCTTGAAACTTAGCCGTGCGGAAGAACGGCGCACTGGCTTTCCTCTATCTGCGCAACTAGTAGAACGTGAGAGATGCATAAATCAAGGCACGATTGAAACCGCCTTGTTCGCTCAGAAATATGGGGTATCGCTGAACATTGCGGGTGGAACTCACCACGCCTTCACAAACCACGGCGAAGGATTTTGTCTTTTAAACGATATTGCCATTGCGGCCCATTATCTATTAGACCGGGGATTAGCCAAACGCATCTTAGTAGTAGACCTCGATGTTCATCAAGGAAATGGAACAGCAGAAATTATGAAAGAAGAAGTTCATGTCTTTACATTTTCTATGCATGGCGCTAAAAACTATCCCCTGCATAAAGAGAAGTCAGATTTAGACATTGCTTTAGCAGATCAGTGCAATGATGAAAGCTATTTAAAAGAACTTTACTATCATCTACCTCAAGTTTTAGATCGTTTTCAAGCTGACTTTATTTTTTATCAAAGCGGGGTTGATGTTTTGTCGAGCGACAAATTAGGGAGACTAGGGCTAACAAAGGAGGGTTGCAAGGCTCGCGACAGATATATTCTTAAAACCGCTTATGAAAATAAAATACCCATTGCTATTTCTTTAGGCGGCGGCTACAGTGCGCGATTGAGTGATATTATTGAGGCACACGCTAATACCTTTAGACTCGCTCAAGAAATATGGTTTTAAACAGTTTTAAAAGCATTTAATAAGCTAGAAGAAAGCACAACATACTCCGATTTTAAAAAAAGACAAAAAAAACTTAATTAAGACATAAACTACTATTTCCCATTCTCTTAACGTCTTACTAAAAAACACTTAGTGCTTTATGATTTTTCAGGCGTGTAATTGACCCTGATTTCTCGGTTACCTTGCGACTTGAAATCAAGATGGGGAAGTTTACGTTTGTCTATCTGTGGGTTATAGAGGAGTAAATTTAAACAAATACTCCCTTTCTTGGTTTTTTTTACAGAAAAGCGCAAACATAATAATATGTCAATTAAGAATTCCGGTAAAGAACGTATACGGAAGAAGTTTGTCATCGTTAAAAGCACTGATCGCGGAATGGCTTTCATGCGTAACATTTGGATAAAAGAGATCTTTGATGGAACAAAATGGCATAAAACCTTTATTTCAAAAAAGAAACCTCAAAAGAGTTATTAAAAAAGCATTATCACCTTTCTCCTTCTAACATTTTTTGGCCTAACAAACTTATCAAAGACGGCACTTCTGTTAATGACTTGCTCCGAGGTCTCCATCAGCTTCTACAGCCCACAATCGAATTCCACATAATTCCTTCTTAAGCTTCATGGGACCTAAATATCTTGAATTGCTACCTGGTAGGTTCCTTCGGTAATTTGTTCCAACAGTACTTTTCCACGATTTTTAATTTCTTGACGGGCAGATTTATTGTGATGACGTATCGTATAAAGGCTAATTCCTTCACTTTGAATTAAGTCGAAACTCTTGGCTAGATCCCTGCACAAGGGCTCTGCATTTATTGTATCATAGTTTATACAGAATGATGAGCTTACCGCCGAATGTTGCGACAGATTAACTCTCGCTCCAAACTGATGAAAGAGCTGATAAATTTTTGATAGATGATCTTCAGCAATAAAGGCCAAGTCTCGGGTACTAACTTTAATGAGAAGCTGGTGGTCTTTTTTAATAAAACAGGCCGCCATAGGCTCTAGGATAACCCCTTCGCTAATCGCCGTTCCGGCCGCTTCGGGGTTTTCAAAAGACTTCACTTTCAACGGAATACCCTTCTCCTGTAAAGGTTGAATAGTTTTGGGATGAATAACTGATGCACCATAAAAAGCAAGCTCAATCGCTTCTCGGTAATTTATCTGATTAAGCAAAATCGTATTCTCAAACACCTTAGGGTCGCCATTCAAAACCCCGGGCACATCTTTCCAAATCACAACCTCCATAGCATCTAAACAATAGGCAATTATTGAGGCCGAATAATCAGAACCCTCTCTTCCAAGGGTCGTGGTATTCCCCATATCGTCTGAAGCAATAAAACCCTGAGTAAGATAGCGTGCCCCTATCTGAACCGACTCTTTTAGCATTCGCTCAGTATCAAGCCAGTTTACTCTTGCAAAGCGATAATTCTGATCCGTTTTTATCAGTTGTCGCGCATCCAACCATAAGTTAGTATACGAGTTATGGTTGAGATGAGCAGAGACAATTTTCGTTGATAATAATTCTCCAAAAGAGACAATTTGATCATAGACCCTATTAAAGCCTCCATTTATTTTAATGCCTAGTTTGAGCTTTAACTGCGTAAACAATTGGTTTATTTCGGTAAATATCAGAGCATCACTGGGGAAGTTTAAGTCAGCGATAATATCAAAATGATATTTTTCTAGCTGCATTACCGACTCATTGCAGGACTGCCGATCTTCGGCTATATAAAAGCCTACGATCTTTTCAAGGGCATTGGTAGATTTACCCATTGCAGAAACGACTACGAGAATATCATCTTGCGAAAAAAAGCTAAGTACCGATGCAACACGCCTCACGCCTGCGGAATCCTTAACACTTGCTCCACCAAACTTAAAAACCTTCATCTTCGAAATTTAGTCAAAAGTAGAAAGAAATAAAATCCTTAAGCCGATAATTTAGCATTGGTTTAAGCTTAAAAATAAAGTCTTCAAAATTTGTATATTGAGGCTCAATTCAATCCGAAGCAACATTATGAAAAAACATTACGCACTTACTCTCCTGTTCACGGGCACATTATGTTCGAGTATATGGGCACAAAGCCCAAAAGCCATGAATCATGAGAAAAAAGTAGTTATAAAGGAAGGCAAGACTTATGTTCAGAAATCGCTGCCCCTTTACTTAAGTTTTTCAACTAGCCCAAACGGTGAGAAACACACCTTGAATAGTGAAAGCACTAAGGAGTATGCGAATCCAATGTATCTGGATACAGAAGGCATAAACTATATTAGAAGTCATTGGGCGGTTGATCAAAAGACCTTAAAAACCATTGAGCCTAAAGTAGAAATTCGCTTTGAGCTTTATGCTGATGGGCTAGCACCAAGAACCTCACTGAGTCTAAAAGGAGCGCCTTCCTACAGCAGCAGCGGCGTACTTTATTTTGGGAAGGGATTAAGCGCTACTCTTAGCTCTAGCGATGGAGTTAGCGGCGTTGAAGCGACTAATTATTCGTTAAATGGCAGCGCATATAGTTCTTACGCGAATGCTGTTGGCCTGGCAAAAGAAGGTACTAACAGTTTCTCCTATTATGCCTTTGATTATGTTGGGAATGCTGAGAATGCAAAAAAGAAAGACTTCACCGTAGATCTAAGTTCCCCTTCATCCAGTCATAGTATTGAAGGAATAAGTTACCAAGGAAACATCTTATCTCCCAGCACCAAATTTGCTTTAAGCAGTTCTGATAACTTGAGCGGCGTAAATAAAACCCGTTATAATTTTGATGGCAAAGGAAATGGTGTTTACAGTGCAGCGATTTCTTTAAATGGCCTTGGCGATGGTGAGCATACTCTAAGCTACCATAGTACGGATAATGTTAACAACGAAGAGGGCGCAAAAAGCTTTAGCTTCTATTTAGATAAAATCGCACCCGAGCCTACTCACGCAATCAATGGCGATCAATATCAAGGAAACTACCTTTATGTTTCAAGCCGCACCACGGTAAGCCTTTCGGCCACCGATAATCATGCTGGAGTAAAAAATATCGAACATAAAATTGACGGTGATAGCTATGGAACTTATGGCTCAGCCCTTAGCATCCCCAATGTCAGCGGTCTTCATAATGTGAGATATCGTTCAACGGATAATGTAGAAAACCGCAGTGTTAGCATCCTAAGACCTTTATATATGGACAACACCGCTCCTTCAACCGGCATAAACTATGGCCGTCCGCAGTTCTTTGACCGTGATACTTTATTTATTAATAAAGACACAGAAGTAAGCTTGCGTAAAAGTGATGCCCATTCTGGACTTCAAAAAACTGAATACAACGTAGACGGTGGAGCCCTAAAGAATTACGAAGTTTTCACGATTCCTAATGAAGGTAACCGCGTAATTGGGTTCTTTTCTACCGACCGTGTGAATAATAAGGAAGCCCAAAAAGAAAGCAAGGTTTTTGTAGATAATACCGGACCGGAAATCTATATCAACTTTAGCATTCAGCAGATTGGCAGTAAAGAAGGCTTAGCGGTTTACCCTAATTACACTCGCTTGTATATTGGCGCGACTGATAAGCATTGTGGTACGGAGGAAATCATGTATTCGATTAATGGAGAAGCTTTACGCGCTTATTCCAGCCCTTACTCTTTAGATATTTCGGAAGTAAGTCTTCTTAAGTCGGCTAAAAAATACAGTGTAAAAGTTGTTGGGAAGGATAAGCTTGGAAATAGTTCTGAAAAAACCGTGGAGTTTTTCGTAGAAAAGTAAAGTCTACCAGACGATATAATTTACAAAAAGAGGCTGCTGGGCAAACCAAGCAGCCTCTTTTTCTATTCTTTTAAAAGGAGTTTAGCTAAAAACCTGAGTTCGGCCTAATGCTTCACCCATTGTGCGTCTGATACCGCACAAATACCACCCGAACTTTCCAGCATTATTCGTATCACCTCCTTTATTGACTCAAACTTATCGATGGAGCAATACCATATTATTAGTGTATTCGTAAACGTATCCGACAGCCCCAAACCGTCTTGCATTCCGCGGTGCCCCATTCCGCTAACTTTTTCGACTAGCGTATAGCCCTCCACATTTTCTTTTGCGAACAATTTTAAAAATGATTCTTTTTCGGCATGTGGAATAATAATTTCTACTCTTTTAATATTTTCCATGTTAAGCGTAAATAATTTCTAATAGTGAATAATAGACCGGTATTCCCACTATAATATTGAGCGGAAAAGTAATACCTAATGATAGAGGAACATAAATCCCAGGATTTGCTTGGGGAACAGCCATTCTCATTGCTGCAGGAACGGCTATATAACTGGCACTTGCGGCCAAAATGGTAAGGAGAAAGGCATTACCGAGGGAGATACCCAGAACGGGACAGATAAGCATGGTGCATCCCGCATTAAAAAGGGGAATGATAATGCCAAAAGCAACCAGGAAACCACCTTTCGTGCGCAGGCCAGAAATACGCTTACCAGCCAGCAAGCCCATATCTAACATAAATAAGCTCAGAATACCTTTAAATAGGTTTTCACTAAAGGGCGCAACCCCCTTATACTGTTCATCGGATATTAACAAGCCAATAATCAAACTAAGAAGGATAATAAAGACAGAACCATTGGTTAGCGCTTCATGCAATACGGACTTAAAGTTATTTTTACCCTTTCCTTTTTCACTGCGACCAATAAGTATCACCCCCACGATAATTGCGGGAGACTCCATAATAGCCAAAGCTGCGATCATATGACCGCCAAACTCAATTCCTGACTGCTCTAAAAATGCAACGGCCGTAACAAAGGTAACTGCGCTTACTGAACCATAAGTTGCTGCAATGGCACCCGCGTTGTAGATATCTATTTTCCTCTTGAGAATATAGAAAGTATAGATTGGAACAATTACCGCCAAGAAAACCGCAAAGCCCAAAGGTTTTAGCATCAGAGCCCAATCTTCACCATGTGCCAGCTCCACGCCGCCTTTCAAGCCAATAGAAAAAAGTAGAAATAAAGAAAGAAACTTTGCTACTTCGCGCGGGATCTCAAGGTCAGACCTTACTAAAACTGCCAGCAGGCCACCTATAAAAAATAAGATGGGCGGACTGAGCAAGTTTTCTAAAATAAGGGAGGTATTCATATTTATTGATTATTATTCACCTTGCCCTAATGAGAAGGCAAGCTCAGCGTTGAAATAATATAAATTCTCAGTTTTCACCACGTCTATTCCTTCCTCTAAAAAGACCCTCATAAGGCTGGGAATAGAATCCTTGGCAATTTCTTTCATAGCATTTACATCCTTGGTGTTATCCTCGTGTGCAAAGCGACAACGCCAATGATCGGTGCAGAAAGTTTCTGGCAACCCATCAGGGTAAACCTTAACCCCTCGGTTGGTAATCATTTTCAATTTCAAACCTTGTCCAGAATGTGCTTCCAATAATGCCCCTAGTTGAGCAGGCCCTAAATGATCATTATCAATAAACAAATCTACTCCTACTAAAGTTTTTGGATGTTTCGGCCTAATATACTCAGGGATTTCTATGGGTCGGTAATCCTCCTTATTTAGTTTAAGAGCGGCAATCTTTTCCGGCTTCTGCCCCAGACGAGCAATTACCGCATCAGCAAATTCACGAGTGCCCACTTTCTCCTTGGAGATGGCGCGGAAAATATCACCGGTATGAATTCCATCTTCTATTGTTTTATACCATGCATTGGCAATCTTCTCCGCAACCTCTAACTGACCTAGATGCTGCAACATTAAAACGGCTGCCGAAAGGAGACCACTGGGATTAGCCATGTTTTTTCCAGAAATATCTGGAGCAGAACCATGCACTGCTTCAAACATTGCAAAGCCCTTTCCTATATTAGAAGAGCCGCCAAGGCCTACTGACCCGGTTATCTGTGCCGCTATGTCACTGATGATATCGCCGTAAAGATTTAGGGTAACAATTACGTCAAACTTTTCTGGCTGATCCGCTAACAAAGCCGCTCCGATATCGATGATCTTTAAATCACTTTCAATTTCCGGATATTCCTTAGCAATCTCTCTAAAAACCGAACTAAAAAGACCGTCGGTTAATTTCATAATATTATCCTTTACCATGCAGGTAACCTTCTTACGACCGTTATTCCGAGCGTATTCAAATGCATAGCGCACAATTTTTTGGGTACCGGGAATACTAATCAGCTTCAAGCATTGAAAAACATCCGTTGTTTGACGGTGCTCAATGCCTGCATAAAGGTCTTCTTCGTTTTCACGAACAATAACAACATCCATTTCAGGGTGCTTACTTTCTATATATGGCGATAAGCTTTTGCAAGGGCGAATGTTTGCAAAAAGACCCAGTGACTTGCGAATGGTAACATTCAAGCTTTTATACCCTCCTCCTTGAGGAGTGGTGATTGGAGCTTTTAAAAACACTTTATTACGACGGAGGACATCCCAAGATTCGGTGGTGATTCCCGCCGTATCTCCAGACAAATATACTTTTTCACCAATTTCAATAAAGTCGTACTCTAAGTCGGCTCCGGCAGCCGCCAGAATGCGCAGAGTAGCGTCCATAATTTCTGGGCCGATACCGTCTCCTTTTGCTACTGTAATACGTGGTTTACTCATTATGCAGATGTTTAGGGTTTTAGTTTTAATGAATTAAAGAGCAGTTGTAATAAAAAATCGTCAAGGTTTTCTTGGTTCTTCGTATCTGGGAAATCCGTTAAAGAAGGTAAATGCTTCGCGTAATACTTGAGACTATGAGACATCTCAATCAAGGTAGTTGCTAAAGCCATGGGATATTTAACCTCTGGTTGAACTTCTTTAATCATACCTGCGAGAAGGGCGGTAATACTCTTATAAGGAGCAAAAAATCGTTTGGCATTATCCTCATCAACATGAACATTATAATAAGCTTTAGACCCCTCATTGATTACCAACTCGCGCAGATCACCCTTAGTAATCACGCCTGGATCGGCAGCTACAGAGGGGATGTTGCTTATAATGCGCACCGCCTTAATGAGTTTCTGTACTGGATCGGCTTCGATTGCGGTAAAAACCTTTACCTGCTGTTCAAGCCAAGTCCAATAAAGTTGAAAGTAGTATTGAAGTAAGCGCTGTTTGTTGCTAAAATACTTGTAGACAGTCGCCTCGGTAATGCCCGCTGCATTTGCCAACTTCTTGGCAGTAAAGGCCTCTAAACCCATCTCTAAAATAAGCTTAGCGCCTGAAGCTAGTACCTTCCTGCCGGCAACAGAACCAGTTGGCTCCTTGATATAAAGATCACTATTTAAGGTAAAAGAATACTTTGAGTTAGACATACTTTCTTAAATTATAGTATTACTATATTTTACAAAAGTAAAACCTAAGCCTCAAATAGGAAAGCTTTTTTATAGGTATTTAGAGAAATTCACAAAAGTCTCTCCCCAGAGGCCGTTCCGGCGAGAAACCCACTGGTCCAAGCATGTTGAAAATTGAAACCGCCTGTGAGGCCATCAATATTTAACACCTCTCCCGCAAGGAAAATATTAGGGTAACCCTTTAGGGCAAAGGTTGTCAAATCAAGCTCTTGCAAGTCTACACCACCAGCAGTAACAAACTCTTCTTTGAAAGTCGTCTTACCATTTACCTCAAAAGGACAGGTACAAATGAAACGGACCATGCGATTTAATTCTTTATTGGCAAGATCCGCATAGACCTTATCCTCAGGCACCTCAGCTTTAAGCATCAGAGCCTGCCATAGTCTTCCGGGAATCCCGAACTGAGCAGAAGTCACCACCCGCCTTTTACTTCCCGCCGACTTTAAGGAAACCAGGTTTTCCCTGATTTCATCCTCCTTTTGATTTGTCCAATTTATAAGAATTGGAAACTGGTAACTACGCTTAAAAAACTCCAGCGCATGCCAGGCAGAAAGTTTTATAACCGCCGGTGCACTAAAGCCCCAATGAGTAATTAAAATGGGGCCTTCTTGCCGCCACTTTGTGCCCGGCACCTGCACCGAACCCTCATTAACAGAGAGACCTTTTAATTCTTTCAAGTCTGAACTAGGCACATTAAAAGTAAAAAGCGAGGCAATTGGATCGTGTAATTGCAAGCCCAAATTTTTCAAAAATTGGTAAGCCCTTATTTGTGGGCTTCCGCCAGATGCGATTATCAGAGATTGACAGGCATACAATTTCTCATTTTTGAACTCCAGTAAAACCTCGCTATCCTCTTCTGAAGAAACTTTAAGAAGCTCCATCGATTTATGCAGGGTAATTCCTAGCGCATTAGCTTCAGATTCCAGGCAATCGATAATACTCTGAGATGAATCGCTTTTAGGGAAAACCCTTCCATCACTTTCCGTTTTTAAAGCAAGCCCTCTACTTTCAAACCATGCCCTTGTTTCTTTAGGCCCGAATGCGGAAAATGCTTTCTTTAAGCTGCGACCTCCCCGAGGATAATACTTGACTAGCTGAGCAGGAGACTCACAATCATGAGTAACATTGCAGCGGCCGCCGCCACTAACTTTAACTTTTGTAAGGGTCTTTGTCGTCTTTTCAAATATATGCACTTTGGCCCCTTTGTTAGCGGCCGCTATAGCTGCAAAATATCCGGCTGCTCCGGCTCCAATTACCGCTATCTCTATTTTCTGTACTTGCACAGCATCAATATTATAAGGACAAAGTCCATTAATCAGTAGATTAGTTCAACGCCACATTGACGAATAATTAACTAAGTGTTTTTCAAATCAAGCTTACAGTTCCACCATTCAGTTTCAATGTTGGCGCCCAGCTTTTTATAGAAATCAACCGCCGGTGTATTCCAATCAATCACCTGCCAATCTAATCTACCTGCCCCTGCAATTTTAGCTATGGAGGCTGTTTCTTTTAAGAGGGCAATACCTACACCACCACCACGATGCTCAGGCTTTACATACAAGTCTTCCAGATAGAAGCACGCTCCATTCCAAGTAGAATAGCGTTTGTAGAAAAGTGAAATTCCAATTATCTCCCCCGCTGATTTCGCGACCAAAAAGTTAAACCAGCCCGCTTTCCAGTCTGCCAATAGCTTCGGAGAGGTGTTAACCACTTGCTCCGGAGCTCTTTCGTATAAAGCCAATTCCTTAATCAGTAATAATAGAGAATCCATATCCTCTTCTCTCCCTAAGCTAATTTCTGTTTTCACAACAATTCTTTTAATTCTACTTGATTCATCAAAATGTCTTCAATAGTTTCTGCTTTGCGAATAAGATGAGCTTTGCCCTTCAGCACTAAAACTTCAGCAGGCTTTAATCTACTATTGTAATTATTAGCCATGGAAAAACAATAAGCGCCAGCATTGCGAAAGGCGATGTGATTTCCTTCCGAAATCTCAGGAATCTGACGATCCAAGGCAAAGGTATCGGTCTCGCAGATATACCCAACTACACTATAAACTCTTAAACGCCCCTTAGGATTGCTAATGTTTTCAATATCGTGATAAGCGTCATAAAACATTGGGCGAATAAAGTGATTCATCCCACTATCTACTTGTGCAAAAACCGTGGCTGTAGTCTGCTTCAAAGCATTAACTTTTGCTATAAAAGTACCGGACTCACTTACTAAAAACTTCCCTGGCTCAAACTCAATTTCCAAATCTCGTCCATATTCTGCACAAAAATCTTTAAACATCAGGGTCATCTTCTCCCCTAATTCCTCTACATCAGTGGCTATATCGCCCTGCTTATAGGGAACTTTAAAGCCGCTTCCAAAATCTAGATATTTAAGATTTGGAAAAGCATGTGCGGCATCAAATAACAGCTCTGCTCCCTTTAAAAAAGTATCCACGTCTAATATATCACTGCCCGTGTGCATGTGCACTCCTTCTACCTGAATATTGAGACTTTTTACAATACGCCCTAGATGACGACCTTGATGAATGGAAATCCCAAACTTAGAGTCAATGTGTCCGACAGAGATTTTCGCATGACCGCCTGCCATTATATGCGGGTTTATCCGCACGCAAACAGGA
Organism: Roseivirga sp.; assembly: GCA_051277025.1. GTDB lineage: Bacteria > Bacteroidota > Bacteroidia > Flavobacteriales > Schleiferiaceae > Croceimicrobium. The sequence continues at coordinate 12,422 of JBNMPT010000026.1, forward strand.
TAGCGGTCTCCGTACAGTGCTCCAAACTGTTCGAGCTGACTCAGGTTATCAATATTTACTTTGACCCCATACTCTACGGCCTTTTTTATTTCTTCGAAAGAAACACCATTGGGGGTGAAAATTATATTTTCAGGCTCAAAACCCGCCTTAAGGCCTATCTCAACCTCTTGAATAGAAACCGTATCCAAGCCCGCTCCTAAACCGTGTAAAAACCGAAGTATATTAATGTTATTGAGTGCTTTGCATGCATAGTTTATCTTCAACCTCACCTCTTTAAAAGCTCCTTTTAAGCGATTGTATTGAGACTCAATTTTTGCAGCATCATAAACATAAAGCGGGGCACCAAAATCTTCTGCCAAGGCCAAAGCAGATAGTCCCCCTATTAAATAGCCTTCCTCCGTAGGTTTTAACATTATTTTTTTAAACTTTCGCCAAAGTTAAGTCGTCTTTTAATTTCGCCACTAATGAAAAATGAGTTTATTGAAAGTAAGAAGCTAAAGCTCTGGATGGTGCAGGTGTTTTTAATCATTGCACTTGGGCTTAGCGTATACGCGCTACTTTTCCAGCTCCTTACCCAAACCTCCTTTGGCAACAGAGATATTCCTAGCTGGCTGTTTGGCATTGGTATCTTCATTCTATTAGGTCTAATTGCCAGTTTTGTAAATTTAAAGCTTGAAACAGAAATAAATAATCAAGGTATAAAGGTGAAGTTTGGGATACTGGCCCAGGAAAGCTGGGCTTGGACCGACATTAAAAAGACCAGCCTGGTGAAACATTCTTTCCTTGGTTTGGGAAAGCGTAAAAATGCCCAATACGGCACAGTTTTAAGCACTGGTGGTAGGCAAGGTCTTGCGGTGGAACTCAAAAATGGCCAAAAATGGCTTATTAACATTCAAGATACAAAGGAGCTCAGCAAGCTTCTTAAGGTTCTAAAGAAATAAGGACAATCTATTTTAGTGATATTAAGTCTTAAGCTTTTAACTTTGTAGCATACACCTCTCAAATAATGAAAAGACATATTACTCTCGGTGAGTTCATCATCGAAAACCAGAAAGATTTTCCCTATGCCAAGGGAGAACTAAGCGCACTTATTAGTTCGATCCGCTTAGCCGGCAAAATGGTCAATCAAGAAATTAACAAGGCTGGCCTTGCTAATATCATTGGTGCGGCCGGACAAGAAAACGTGCAGGGAGAAGTTCAGCAAAAGCTGGACGTACTTGCGAACGACATGTTCATTAGTACCTTAAAAAACCGCGGTGAAATTTGCGGTATCGCTTCTGAAGAAATGGAAGATTTTGTGTCCTTTAATGAATCTATTCACAGCGACGCAAAATATGTGGTACTTATCGATCCGCTAGATGGCAGCAGCAATATTGATGTAAACGTTAGCGTTGGAACAATTTTTAGCATTTACCGCAGGGTTAGCCCCATCGGGACCCCAGTAGTGCTAGAAGACTTTTTACAGCCTGGAAACAAACAAGTAGCAGCAGGTTACCTAGCTTATGGCACCTCAACCATGTTAGTCTTCTCTACCGGAAACGGTGTCCACGGCTTCACTTATGACCCCGGTATAGGCAGTTTCTTTTTATCGCATCCGCAGATGCGCGTTAAAGAAGAGGGAAAAATATACAGCATTAATGAGGGGAATTATGTACACATGCCTGAAGGTGTAAAGCGCTATTTAAAATGGTGTCAAGAACTAGACCCCACCACTAATCGTCCCCTAACCTCGCGTTATATCGGTTCATTAGTAGCTGACTTTCACCGCAACCTTTTGAAAGGAGGGATATACATTTATCCACAAGGCACTACGGCACCCAAAGGAAAGCTTCGCTTACTTTATGAGTGCAACCCTATGGCGATGATAATGGAACAAGCTGGCGGGAAAGCGAGCGACGGGAAAACTCGAATTCTAGATATCGACCCAAGCGAGTTGCATGAAAGAGTGCCTTTCTTTTGCGGATCCACAAAAATGGTTGAGATGGCTGAAGAGTTTTTAGCCAAATTCCCATAAACAAGAAATTGAGATAAAATAAAAGCGACCAGAAACAGAATTTCATGGTCGCTTTTTTTCTTAGAGGGGGAATCTAAGATCTATGCTTAACAATTCTAAAAGTGGCACAATTTATCAAGGACTGCAATCATTTGGCACCGAGAACAGGATTTCTGGCATGAAACGCAACTTTTTATGATACCAGATTATTATTGTTAGTCGTTTCTATTAAATCGTTCCTGTAAAACTGCGTTATAAGTTCGCGTAACAGGAAGCTCAAGACCATTGTTAAGCAGAACCCGAGTTGAATAAATTGCCTTTAACTGAGCGACGTTAACCGCATAGCTTCGGTGAATACGCTGAAAACTATCCTCTCCTAATTCGATTAACAATGCGCTAAGACTAATTCTTTCAACTTCGGGGTTTTCGCGATCAACTAGATAGATATTTACATAATGTCCTTCTGACTGTAAGTAGAGAATATCGGCAACTTTGATTATTGCTTTCGACTTTAATTTAAGTACCTCATCTGATTTACCAGCCAATTCCCCCAGTTTCTGAACCTTTAACTCTTGGTATTCATCCTTAACCAAAATCCCCTCTGCCAGTCCAGAGCTGGCCCCAGAAGAAAGAGCTGCATGAGACCTATTAGTCATCCTGCGCAAGAGAAAATATAGGACAATAAGCATTATTGATAAGGCAATCACTGAAACAATCTGCTGGAAGAAACTATCGCTATGCGCCACTTTTTGTTTACGAGTAATCTCCGCAAGCTCCACTACATTAGCCCCCTGCTTAATTTTTGCCGCATCATTAATTCTACTCAATTCGCTCTCCCTTGCTTGCCGCACTTTCAGCCAATATATTGCCGAATCTTTCTGATTATCAAGTTCAAAGAAATCTGCCTTCAACTGCAAGAAGCCTACCTCCTGAAGAACTTTATAATCGGCATCTTCTAAAAGCTTCATAAACTTTTCGGCCTCAATAACTTCTTCCTTTGCTATCGACAGCTTAAAAGAAAGCATCCACAAACGACTAATACTTGAATTGCGATTTCCATCACTAGTTGGTAAAATAGAATAAGCCATTTCCAGCAAGCTATCTGCCTCACTAATATTACCTAACGTGAATGCATTAAGAGATAAATTCTCGTATACCATCGCTTGGTCAATTTTCGACCCTGTTTTTGTATGGATCGCTAAGGCTGACATTAGATAATACTGAGCCGAGTCAATGTCTCCTATCGTCCGCCAAGCGACAGCTATATTATTAAAAATACGCCCTTGTAGCCTAAGATCGTCCTCTTTAACCACCGCCTTCGATTTCCTAAACCAAACCAAAGCCTCCTCCGGTTGATTCATACGACCAAATATGGTTCCGATTTTTAGGTAGCTCGATGACACACCCGAGGAGCCTAGCGCTTCTTCTATCAATATTGCTTCCGTCAGCTTCTCGATAGCGCCGGCAAAGTTGCGACTGAGGATCATGCGATTACCTAGATTACTTAGCGCTACTGCATAATGAAAACTATCCGAGTTCTCCAAAGCCATTTTAGCCATGCTATTAAAAATGGAATCCCCTTGCCTCTGCTGATTTCTGCGATAGTAGCTAATACCAACATTTTTCAAAACCATAAAATAAGTGAAGCGCTTATCATATTGTCCACCCTGCGGAATTAAAGCCAAGGATTGCAGATAATTATTTGATGCGCTATCAAAAGCACCTTTAAAGGTTGCAGAAAGACCCTTGAGAAAGTACCCTCGCGCCCTACTTTCAGCATCGTCATATTGCAATAGAGACCGGCCCAAAGAATCTAAAAAAATTGGATTCCGAGAAGGGCTTAAGGATAATTCAATAAGCTCTAAACGATCTATCTTAGTATTATTAGCTTGTGCCAATAAAGGATTTTGAATTTGAAGCAAAACTAGAAGAATGAAATACAATA
>JBNMPT010000027.1:0-16243 GCA_051277025.1 Roseivirga sp.
TCCTTATATTGAAAATCTGAGGCTATAATTTTGGTCGCACTCCGATTTAAAGACAATTAAACTGGGTATTAGCTACCGTTTAAAAGGTGATTTCAAATCGCTTGGGATGGGGATCACCCTATGTATCCCCTAGGGTTGGTTTGCTGGTGAAAACCACAGGCAAGCAGTTCATGAATAGTATTTCTGCCTTCCCGTTATTATATTAGGGCATGCTAGTAAAAAGTATAATCTTTGCATGGCTAGGAAAAAGCTCTATATGATGCAAAAACTCTTTAAGAAATTTCGATCGCAGCATGCGGCAACCTGGTTTACTTTAATCCTTTTTTTCTTGGTTTTTGCGGGCTTCGAGGCTTTTATAAGTTCCTGTGCAAGCCGCTCTAACCCTAGTGGAGGCGATAAGGATACCTTGGCCCCGCAATTAGATACTTCTTTTCCGGCCAACCAAAGTATCTATTTTAAGAGTACTACTATTAGCCTGAAGTTTGAAGAGTATATCACCTTAAAAAGTCCCCAGCAACAAATCAGGATTTCCCCGCTTTTACCAGAGGATTTAGAAATTGTTTCTAAGGGTAAGGAGATTTTGATCAAGGCTTTAGACAGTTTAAAAGAAAACACTACCTATATTATTTCTTTTGGTACATCTATTACAGATCTTACCGAAGGCAATGTAAATAAGGAGTTTAAGTACGTTTTTTCTACCGGATCTTATATTGATAGTTTATCCTTACAAGGTCGCTTAAAAGACGCTTATACGGGCGAAGCAGAGAGCGATATGCTGGTTTTACTTTATTCTACCGGGCGGAAATCGAGCCGCGACTCTCTACTGTATAAAGTACGTCCAGACTATTATGCCTTTAGCAATGATGAAGGAAACTTCTCTATGACTAACATGCGCAGCGGCACCTACCTATTAGCCGCTTTCACCGATAAAGATGGCGATTTTAAACTTAATTCAGGCAAGGAGAAAATGGCATTTTGGACCGACACTATCGATTTGCAGCCAGATTCACTTTATGCTTACCAATTAAATACCTTTGACCCTAAGCCTAAGTTTAGATATATAAACGCCCGTCACGGAGCCCTCGGCGAAATATCATTCAACTTTAGTTCGGCCGCAGATAGTTTTAAGATTGAGGCGATAGACGTGCCAGAGGACTCTGCTTATTTTAAGTACAGCGCCGAGCGTGATAGCCTCTATTATCGCTTTCAATTTCAGCGCGATAGTATTCTCTTTATGTTCAATTACGACACCTTATTTGTAGATTCTGTGGTGTCCGTGCGATTACGTGAATATGATGAGCCCAAGCTTAAGATTACCTCTTCGGCCAATCAGTTTCGCAAGGTAGATACCGTCTTTATTTATTCCAATGTGGCCATCAATCAATGGTTTGAAGATAGTACTGCTTTTTACACTCCCAAGGATACCATAAAAAAGCTCCCTTTGCGCGACTCCGCTCGTGCGAAACGTTGGTTTTACCCACCCCCTCATTCTTCTGACTTTAGCGTGATGTTTAATAAAGGAGCGGCAGAACATAGCGGCGATAATCGTTTGAAGGATAGCACGGTTTTTAATTTTCAAATGATGAGAGGCGAGGATTTAGGAACACTAGTCTTTAATGTGAGCGCAGATAGCGGTCAGGCTTATCTATTACAAATATTGAAAGAGGATGATGCTCCTTGTCGTTTTCTGCCTTTTAAAGACAGTATCAGGGTGGTTTTTAAGAATGAACTTCCTCAAAAGTACAAGGTGTTCCTTATTAGAGATTTTGATGAGGATGGTGAGTGGACTACTGGTGATTTTATTTTAGGACATCAGCCTGAATTGCGTATTCCTTACGCCGAAGGGTTGGAGATTAGAGCTAATTGGGAATTAGACTTAGAATGGCAGTATCACTCGGATGCTATCAACAATAAATAGTTGCTAAATCTATTGCGCCCGAGCGGAGGTACCGTGGGCGACATTTATTTTTGTTTTGGAAATTTATCTATGAAAAAAGTATTTATTCTATTCAGCTTGCCATTTATAATGGCTTCTTGCGTGACCAGTAAGGTTTATAAAGATCTGCAAGGAAAGTATGCAGATATAGAATTTGATAACAGCAAACTGCGCAAGGAAAATGATAGCCTTGCCTCAGCAGGGCAGTTATCAGAGAATTACTTGCAGGAAATTCAAGGGCAACAGAGTGCACTGCAAAAAAAGGCACAAGAATTAACAACAGAACTGGAAAGCTTTCGCGGTAGATATACCGACCTTAATCAGAGCTATGAATATTTATTGGAGAACAATAATAATCTCCTAGCTGACAATCAACGCGAGAATAAAAAACTGGTTGGAAAGCTAAATACTTTGCAGAATGATTTAGCACGAAAAGAGGATTCCTTGCGCAATGAGAGCGATCGTTTGCAGGGCTTAGAGCAAGCCGTGCAATCCCGCGAAGTACGTATCAATGAGTTGGAATCGGCTATGTCTCGCAAAGATAGTGTGGTGGATGAGGTGAAACGCAGCCTTAAGAATGCTCTTTTAAATTTTGATGGGAAAGGATTAACGGTGGAAACTCGTGATGGTAAAGTTTATGTTTCCTTAGAAAATCGCTTATTATTTCCGTCTGCTAGTTGGACGGTGCAGGCAGAGGGAACCAAGGCTTTACAAGACTTAGCCGCGGTTTTAGCTGAAAACCCGGATCTAAGAGTAATGGTAGAAGGTCATACCGATGCAGATGCCTTTAAAGGCAGAACAGCAGTAAAGGATAACTGGGATTTAAGTGTAATGCGCGCCACGAGCATTGTAAAGATTATAACGGAAAACCCTGGGGTTAAGAAAGAGAATATTATCGCGGCCGGTCGCAGTGAGTATGTTCCTATCGCCGAAAACGAGACTACGGAAGGGAAGGCAAAAAACCGAAGAACGGAAATTATTATCACTCCCGATTTAAGTGAGTTATCCGATATTTTAGATAAGTAATTTAGGCCCCCTAAGCCTTGGCTGCAATATTTTAGTTTAAAAGCTGTTAATCAAAGCCTATGGACTTTTACGGAAGGAAAAACCTTTGGAAATTTTTGCTTTTACTTTTTGCAGTAGCAATTGGTGCCTTAACCCTTTTTTATACCGAAGGGTTTTTGCAAGAGCTGCGGCAAGAAGAAGTTAAAAAGGTCAATCAATGGGCCAATGCCATGACCTCTATTCAAAGGGCAGATGATCAAACGGATATCACCCTTGCAACCCAAATTATTCAGTATAACACTACTATTCCGGTAATTTTAACGGATGGTAATGATAGTATCATTACCACCAATAACCTCAAGGCGCCTAGCCAAGATAAAGAAGAATGGTTGCGCAAGAGAATTGTGGACTTGAAAGCGAAAGGGCAATATATTGAGGTAGGTTTTGCCGCCAATAATCAGAGTACCGTCTATTATGAAAGTAGTATTCTTCTTATTAAATTACGCTTATACCCGGTAATCCTCTTGGTGGTGATTTCCATCTTTATTGTTATTTCCTATTATGCCTTCAGTGGGGCTCGCAAGGCCGAACAAAATCAGGTTTGGAATGGCTTGGCGAAGGAAACAGCTCATCAAATTGGTACCCCGCTTAGTTCTTTAATGGGCTGGTTAGAAATACTGAAGATGCAAGGCGTAGATTCAAGCATCACGCTGGAAATCGCGAAGGACATCAGGCGTCTAGAAACTATTACCGACCGCTTTTCAAAAATCGGTTCTCAGCCAGTTTTATTGAGTACCGACATCTTGGTAGTAACCCGGCAAGCAGTAGATTATTTAAAGAACCGCAGTCCTAAGAAAATTGAGGTAAGCTGCAAGTTGCCCAGAGATCCGATCTTTTTGCAGTTAAATATTCCCCTTTTTGAATGGGTAATTGAAAACTTAATTAGAAATGCCATTGATGCCATAAGCGGCCCAGGCAGTATAAAGATTGAGCTGACAGAAAAGGACGCCAAATGGGTGCAAATTGATGTTAGCGATACAGGCAAGGGGATTTCGGCGCAAGCCCTTAAAACTGTTTTTCGCCCCGGGTTTTCGACTAAGAAGAGAGGATGGGGCCTGGGCTTAAGTTTGGCGAAGCGGATTATTGATGACTATCATAAGGGTCGTATATTCGTGGCGCAGTCGGTGCCAAATGAAGGTACGACCTTTAGAATTTTACTTCCAAAATCAGAATAATGAGCGGAATATATGTGCACATCCCTTTTTGCAAGCAGGCTTGTGTATATTGTGATTTCCACTTTTCTACCTTAAACAATAATCGTGACGCTATGGTAGTGGCGATTATTGAAGAGGCGAAGCTGCGCCGAGAATACTTGGACGAAGCGAAAATAGATACCCTCTACTTTGGCGGCGGGACTCCTTCCATTTTAAGTGTCAAGAGTATTGACTGGCTAATTGATGAGCTAGCGAAGATCTTTGATTTTCAAAGTAATTTGGAAATCACCCTGGAGGCTAACCCTGATGATCTTAGTCCGGAATATTTAATGGAACTGAGCCACAGCCCAATAAATCGCCTGTCTATCGGGGTGCAGTCTTTTAAGGAAGAAGACTTGCGCTTCATGAATCGGGCCCATTCTGCAGCGGAAAGCTTGCGAAGTTTAGAGCTGCTTCCGCAGTATGGTTTCGACAACTATACGATCGACTTAATTTATGGCTTACCGAATCAATCTTTAGACGATTGGCAGTGGCAGCTGGGCTTTTTAGAGCGCTTTAAAGTGCCTCATTTTTCGGCTTATGCACTTACAGTAGAAGAGAAAACAGTCTTGCATCGTCAAGTTGAAAAGGGGGAGGTTACTCTTAAAGAAGAGCTGGCCTTAGATCATTTTAAAGCCTTGCAGAGTTTTGCAAACGACGCGGGTTTTAGTCATTACGAGCTGTCAAATTTTTGTCGACCAGGATTTAGATCAAAACACAATACTTCCTATTGGGAGAACAAGTCTTATTTGGGCTTGGGGCCTTCGGCACATTCCTTTAACGGTAAATCCAGAAGCTGGAACATATCTAATAACACCCTGTACTTGAAGGGCTTAGAGGACGGTACCTCCTTGGCTAAAACGGAGTCTCTCAATGATCGAGATTTTTATAATGAATTGGTAATGACGAGGCTTCGATTGAAATCAGGTTTAGATTTGAAGGAGTTAAAAGAACTTAGTGGCGAGTGGTATTGTCAATATTGTCTTTCGGAAGCAGATCAGGAAATAAAAAAAGGGCGATTAGTAATAGTAGAGGATCATCTATTAATCCCTGCACAATATCGCTTCCAAAGTGATGGTATTGCAGCCTCTTTATTTAAAGTTTAGCATATGTATATTCAACTAGGGCGGAGGGGACATCGTTATGAGGTAGATTTAGCACAGCCTATTGATTGCTCAACGACTTTTGGAAATGCCAAAAGAGAACCACGTGCTTGGAATAGTGCTCCGGTAATTATAGAACCAGTAAAAGTGGCTGATTGGACAGGGGCTGTAAAAGCGGGCGCACCGGTAAATTTTTTCTCCGTGCAGCTAAACCCGCACGGTAACGGCACCCACACCGAATGTTTTGGGCATATTAGCCCCGAGCAACATAAGGTTAATGACTACTTTAGAGACTACCATGGTTTTTGCGCATTTTTCAGAATAACAAGCCGCGAGGTGGAAGGGGATAAAGTGGTTTTTTTAGAAGACTTTTTAAAGAAGAAACCCCAGCTTGCTAACTTCGTCGCTATTCAGGTAGACGCCGATCCTTTTCCGCAAGATTACAGTGGTAAAAATGCTGCTTATTTTCAGGAAGAGTTACTAAGCTATCTAGCAGAGAAGGGAGTGAAGCACTTTATAACCAATTTGCCATCGGTAGATCGGGAGGAAGATGGTGGCGCTTTAGCCGGCCATCATGCTTTTTGGAAATACCCTCTTGATACGCGCGAGGAGGCAAGTATTACCGAGCTAGCCGTCTTTCCTAAAGGTCTGCGTGAAGGAGAGTATTTTATTAATTTACAGGTAGCGCCGCTGCATAGTGATGCGAGTCCATCGCGTCCTCTTTTATATCGCTTGGAGAAGTTATAGTTAAACCAAAGTTCAGGCTCGAAAGTTTGTGATCCGGGCTGATGATATCCCTACCTGCACTGAAAACAGCAGCTTGAAACAAGTAATTGCCCGATTAACCATTGTGATTCTCTGAATCTGCTCTTGCCCGTCTGATAAGAGTTCTCTTGCCAAAAAAATGAACACTAGGTAGAGACAGACTTGAGTTTTTTCAAGCCTAATGATAAGGACTTTGGCCGCTCAACATGGATTATAAGTACAAATAATATTAAAATCGCGCACGAGACCTTTAAAAAAGTGGGCTACAAAAAGCTGCTCAATAGTTACTTTTACCAGGCAGATTGGTGCTGGGTTTTAGGAGAGGTAGATAAAACATGTAACGAAATGACAGTCAGTGCTAAGGCGATCTAAAGAACGGAGACTTAAAGTTAGGATGACTTTAGTTTTCGAGCTTTTTTGTAATACCCCCAAAATCGCCAGCGCTAGATTATTTGAGTGCAGGGTCGGAGTAACAGTATAAAGGCAGGCTGTAAAAAGACGTCGGGTCATTCGTGAGAAAACAGGGAGAAAACCTTTTTTTAATTAATTTACCTCGCGAAACCGCCATTACAATTTTTTGATAAAATGCATTTGCTTGGGAAGATTCCTTGAATAACTCCTATTCTGCAGGCTATTGCGCTTTTTTGTTTGATAGAATCTAAGGGAAAGGAGGTTGAGGAGGGTTTTGATAGTTAATTTCAAGTAGAAGAGGTTCTTTTTTTGGCTTAATACTTTTTCAAAATGAGGAAGATTTCGGTGAATTCTCATTTTCGAGAGGGTAATGAGGCTTCGGTAGGCCTAACCAAATCTTGTTGTGAACTTTAATCTTGGAGAATGGCCATTAATAAAGAGCCAATAAAACTCTGGTAATGCCTAAGAATGTCGGGGTGGAAATCTTAATCTGCGGCACCAGTTTAAGTTTATACTTATAGAATAGTGTTAGTTAGATCCGTCCATTGAAAATATAAGACTTGACCCTATTCAGCCTATAAGTATTTGAGAGACAGCAATAAAAATTTATAAATTTGATAGATCTACTATGGATTTTTCTGTTTTTTCTTAAATAAAAGAGCGGATCAGCTGTTTAGCTCATCTTGAGAACTACCATTTAGCTCGATCTTTACCACTGGCTTTTAAGAAAAAACCCCGGACATTCGTGAGAATGCCGGGGTAAACCTTAACCTGATTAATCTGCTTAGAATTAATCTGCTTCGCTAAGACAAATATATAACAATAGATATTAATAAATCAATAATTGCATCAAAAAAATTAGCCAAACCGCAAAAAATCAAATTTGCAATCTGTTATTCGCTGTAAATCATGGATTTCTCAAATATTAATCTATCCGGTTAGACCTTTTTCGCTTGTAGATTTTGGCTGCAAGGAAAAAAAGCACACCCAAAATCAGCAATACGGCCAGTCCAATGAGCAAACCTTGCGTGCTTTTCCACACGGCAAGCATTACTATCCCAATGAGAATTAAGGTGGGAACCTCATTATATAGTCGATATCCAAAACTACTAATGCCCGCAGAATTGCTAGCCAAACTTTTTATCTGCCGTCCACAGCTGAAATGATAAAATACTAAGGCTAATACGAGACTAAGTTTTATATGCATCCAAGGTTGGCTAAGCCAAGAGGGATTAATAATCAACATTCCTGTCCCGCCAATTAAGGTCAGGTATAGTGCTGGATTTTGGATAATTTGGTAGAGACGCTTCTCCATAATATGGTATTGTTTACGTAAAACCGCAGCCTCGCGGTCGTCAACGCCCACTTCCCAGGCTTCACGGTGGTAAACAAAGAGCCTAACTAGGTAAAAGAGTGCCGCAAACCAAGTGACAAAGCCAATGATATGCAAAGCTTTAAAGAGAAAGTAAAAATTCATGCAACAAAGTAAAGGCAATTTTAAGGTCTGACAATTGTCATTTTTCAAGAAGTTCATAGCAGCTAATTTTGTCCTATGAATTATGATCTTGTAGAGAAATATAACGTCCCAGTGCCTCGCTATACTTCATACCCTACGGTGCCCTTATGGGAGAGTAGTGATTTGGAAGGACCACGCTGGATGAAACAGGTGATGAAGCGCTTTTCGGTTAATAATGAGATAAGTTTGTATATACATCTTCCTTATTGTGAAAGCCTTTGCACCTACTGTGGTTGCAATAAGCATATTACCAGAAACCATTTGGTAGAGATACCATACGTGAAAATGGTTTTAAAAGAATGGGAAATGTACCGCAGTCGTTTTCCAGAAAAGCCAATTATTAAGGAATTGCATCTTGGGGGTGGAACGCCCACCTTTTTTAGCCCAGAAAGCTTAGCGCTCCTTGTAAATGGTCTTTTAAAAGATGCAGTTATCCCCGAGGATCGCTCTTTTAGCTTCGAAGCGCATCCCTCGAGCACCAGCGATGCCCATCTAGAAACACTCTATAAAATAGGTTTTAATCGTCTTAGTTTAGGAATACAAGATTTTGATGAGGAGATCCTAAAAACGATTCATCGCTTTCAAACGATTGATCAGGTAGAACGTATCTGCCGAAAGGCAAGAGAACTGGGATATGACTCGATAAATTTTGACTTGATTTACGGTCTTCCTAAACAGGGCGCTCATCACATTACGGCCAATCTAGAGTGGGTGAATAAGCTTAGACCAGATAGAATTGCCTTTTATAGCTATGCACATGTTCCGGGAGTAGCGCCAGGACAAAGAGCTTACAGCGAAGCGGATTTACCAGAAGGAAAAGCCAAATGGGAATTATACCAGCTAGGTCGCAAGGGGTTTTTGAAAATGGATTATGAGGAAATTGGCATGGATCATTTCGCGCTTCCGCAAGATGACTTGGCTCTAAGTATGAAGAACCATAAGCTGCACCGTAATTTCATGGGGTATACCGCTCAGCACACAGATTTAGTGATAGCGCTTGGGGCAAGCTCAATTAGTGATAGTTGGGATGCTTTTGCTCAGAATGAAAAAATCTTAAAGGAATACATGCGTAGGGTGCGCGAAGAGGACTACCCTCCTTTAATTAAATCGCATTACCATACTGCTAAGGATGAGAAATTAAGGTCGAAGCTTTTAAATCTTATCTGCCATTTTGAGGCCGACTGGCTAAATGATCGGGCGTATTTTAAAGAATTTCTGTTGCCACGTTTCCGTATGTTGGAAGAGGATGGTTTGCTAAAACTGTTCCCTTTTCAAGTAAAAGTCACACAGAAGGGACGAGGATTTATACGCAATATCTGCGCAGTGTTAGATGAGCGTTTGCATACGAATGAGCTTAGTAAGCCTACTTTTAGTAAGGCCGTTTAGCTTTGGTGTAATGGCTAATTTCCATTTGGATTTAGCCATTATACTTTTTTAGCTTGAATGCTTTATTTGAAGGTACAGCGAAAAGCACGAATTAAATAAGTATTTAGTCGCAAGCCTCTATAAGTGCACCGGCTTTGGGTAAGGCAGGCGAGAGGTAAGGGATATCTAGCTCTAAGCCTCGAATAATTAGAAGAGTCGCAATTAAAACCACTGAAATCGGAATCAGTTTAGGGATAAACTTGCCATAAGTCAAAAGAATTTTATTGCTGAATAAATTTAGCCCAGCTAAAAGGGGAATAGTTCCTAATCCGAACACCAACATATAGAACATGCCCATGCTTAGGCTGGCTGCTCCAGCAGCTGGCAGTAGGGCCGCGTAAACCATTCCACAAGGCAAAAATCCATTTAATGCTCCACTAGAAAAAAACCAAATAGACTTCTTCTTGCCTTGAGCTTTTGGCTGCAGCTTGCGCAAGAGGGGTACTAAAAGTTGATTGAATTTACGGTCCCACTGTAGGAACTTGAAACCAAAATACCCGGCAAGGAGCAAGATGCCAGCCATAATAGTGAAATCGCCTTGCCAATTGGGTACTCCAATACTTTGGCCAAACAAGGACGCGATAAGCCCCAGTAACATATAGGTGCTTAGCCGGCCGGCATGATATATTATCCAGTTTCCCTTTTTCTTATTATTAAGCCATTGCCCCATAATTACCGCTTGCAAAGGCGCGCACATTGCGGCACAGTGCAAAGAAGATAAAAGTCCGAAGCTAAAGGCGATGCCAATCATGGCAATAGATAATCTGCTTCAAAGTAATAGCCATCGTTATCGGTGTTGAGCTTAACCTTGGCAATCCACTTGCCCGAACTAAGCTTGTCGCTAGGGAGGATAATACTGGCTACTTCCCAATCTTCGAAGGATAAATTAAAATCCTTCTCTGCATGAGTTGGCGAATACATCTCAATCTCGGCGGCAGATGACAAGCCAATTAAACTTTTGGGAAAGTGTAGAACTAAATTGTTTTCTTCAATTTTAAGCTGACATTCTCCTTCTAAAGCAGCGGCATTTTTCGTTTGCTCTATCGTTTGTTGGTAGGCAATTTCTTTCGCGTAATAGTCGGTGGTCACTAAATCGTGCCTTTGATTTATCGCTTTATAGGTTATTGTCCCCATTCCAACAATAAAAATACCTAAGGTAATTGCCAATCCTGTTCCCCAATTAAACTTCATAATCCTTCAATTTTAAATACTAATCCTTTCTTTTAGGCTTTATTAAGGGCCCCGTAAAGGAAGTTTTAATTGTTTCTACCAGCTCTTCTCCTTCATAAACACCAATTTTAACATCGGTGCTTGTGCCGGTCATCTGAGCTTTCTTCATGTTTAATATTACCGCTCCCTGGGTCATTTCAGAACCATTAACAGTAATTAGTTCATCGCTACCAATGGTTTGTAAACTTACACCCTCGGCGGGAGAAATAATCTTAAAGAAATAGGTTTTCTCTTCTGGAGTTTTATTTAGTAATTTCCAATTATAGGCATTACTATAGGTCTGAGCATCTGTTTTTTCATAACGTTGACCCTGCATCCTCAGAAAGATAGCCTCAACATCGGCTCGGCTCATTACCAAGTAAATGAATAGTCCAGAAAGCACGGCTAATATTCCAATGTAGGCTTTAACGCGTCCTGTCAGAATAGTGCTTTCTCCCGAGGCGATATTGTTTTCGGAATCATAACGGATTAAACCTTTTGGCTTATCCATTTTTTCCATAATATTATCACAGGCATCAATACATGCCGTACAATTGGTACATTCTAATTGGGTGCCATTGCGGATGTCAATACCCGTTGGGCAGACATCTACACATTGTCCACAATCAATACAGTCACCTTTACCTTCGGCAGCTCGGTCTTCCTTTTTACGGAATTTAGAACGCTTCTCACCCCTAAGGTAGTCGTAGGCAATTACAATAGAATCTCGGTCAAGTAAAGCTCCTTGCAGTCTTCCATAAGGGCAAACTATAATACAGGCTTGCTCTCTAAACCATGCGAAAATAAAGAAGAATACCCCAGAGAAGATAAGCATTCCGCTTAATCCGCTAAGATGCTTATTAGGGTCGTCACTGATGATCTCCCACCAATCTTCTGTGCCAATAATGTACATTAAAAAGAAGTTGGCGATAATAAAGCTTATCGCAAAAAAGATGCTATTCTTAACGATTCTTTTACGAATTTTCTCCTTGTTCCAAGTCATGCGACTAAGACGCAATTGTTGGTTTCTATCGCCATCAATCCAATATTCAATGCGACGAAAAACGTGCTCCATAAAAATGGTTTGTGGACAGATCCAGCCGCAAAAAAGTCGACCAAAAGCCACGGTGAAAACGGAAACAAATAGTACCCCAATGATCATGGCCACTACGAAGATGAAGAAATCTTCGGGCCAAAAAATTCGCCCGAAGATTATGAATTTTCGTTCCATTACATTCATCAACAAAAATGGTTGTCCATTAATGCGGATAAAAGGAACGGCAAAGAAGATGGCCAAGAGACCGTAACTCATTAACTGCCTCCGGTAGGTATAAAATCCGGATGGCTTTTT
The DNA here is from genome assembly GCA_051277025.1 of Roseivirga sp. GTDB lineage: Bacteria > Bacteroidota > Bacteroidia > Flavobacteriales > Schleiferiaceae > Croceimicrobium. Next base: position 11,975 of record JBNMPT010000027.1, read on the forward strand.
GGGAAATAGAAAGTTTCGATCTCCTTTTTCATTAATGGTTCCAACAGTGTCGCGGAATGAGTTATCTAACTCTAAAGTTTCCTTTAATAACGACTCCGTGTCCTTCCCTCTTGGTTTTTCCATTAAAATGCGCTGATTGCAGTACTATCTTTAATGCTGGTAGCACTTGGTACAGCACTGCTATCTGCAGGGGAACTGTCCTCAAGACTAGGTTTGGTTAATTCGCCTTGTGCTTCTTTTGGGTTAGCAGGGGTAGTTCCTACTAAGGTTAATATGTACGAAGAAACTTCTTGTATTTCACCGGCATTAAGTTGTCCTTTCCACGGAATCATCCCTTTAGCAGGAACACCATATTTCACAGTTTTAAAAATACTTTTGATATCTGCACCATGAATCGAATAGTTATCGGCTAGGTTTGGACCGACACCACCGCCACCATCGTTGGCATGGCAAACAGCGCAGTTTTTAACGAAAATTCTCCCACCTTCTGCAATGCGACTGTCGTCTTCTAAAAAGGTAACACTATTCTCATCTACAAGGTTAGCCGCTGTTTTAAGATACTCTGCTTGTGCAAGCTCCGCTTCTGCTAACTCAATTTTAAGCTCTTCCTGTGCAAGAGGGGCGGTTTCGAAAACATGGAAACGCAAGAGGTAAATTACAGCAAAGGCAATAGACAAATAAAAACCTGCTAGCCACCAAGGTGGAAGGTTATTATCGAGCTCCATTATACCATCATAAATATGATCAGTGGCTATTTCCTCTTCGTCTTCAACGGGAACGGCATCGGTTAATTTATGCAATAAACCATCTACCCAATCCGCTTCCTCTTCGGCCTCTTCGATTTCAACTGCTTCTTTCCCATCTTTCTTGATGATGAGTTTCTTCATTGCATCCAAAGCCTCAAAAGTGGCTATAAAAGCAATAAATAGAAAGAATAAGGATATCGCAACTAACCAATAAGTAGGGTTAGCAATGATCTCTAAGGAGTTCTCAGTGTTAAGAAGAGTAAGGCTTCCGGCGCCAACCATCAGCAATATCCCAAAGGTTAATATGACTCTATCTATTTTCTTCATGGCTATTTTCTTTATCGTTATCTAAAGGGAGAAGGCTGATCTCCTCAATGGTCTTCCGATCTTTTATTAAGATATAGGTTACCGCACCCACAAATAATGTGAAGAAAATGAGGAAGGAGAGGATGGGGTAAATCGATACCCCATCAATAGTCTCCATATTGTGTTTAATGAATTTTAACATCAGATTTATTTTTCAGAAGTTAAGTTTCCGGCTACCGTAGCTTCCGTATGTTTGCTCGGTGTACCTTTAATATCTATTCCCAAACGCTGTAGATAAGCAATAAGGGCGATGATTTCTTCTTTTGGACTTACTTCGACATCGTCTAATTGACTTTCTAATTCTGTCGCAATTTCTTCTGCTTGGGCCATTAAATGCATTTCAGCATTAGCAAGGTAATCTGCACTATAAGGTACTCCTAAGGTCACCATGACCTCGAGTTTTTTAGTGGTGTACTTTGTGTCTAAATCACTAGTGTATAGCCATTCGTAGGCGGGCATTATGGAGCCAGGGCTCATGCTAGTGGGGGCTAACATATGGTTGTAGTGCCAGCTATGCGGATACTTGCCACCTTCACGATGTAAATCTGGGCCGGTACGTTTAGATCCCCATAAAAATGGATGATCGTAAACAAACTCACCTGCTTTAGAATATTCACCGTATCGGGCAACTTCACTGCGGAAGGGACGAATCATTTGAGAGTGGCAGGAATTACACCCTTCACGAATGTATAAGTCACGTCCTTCTAATTCTAACGCAGTATAAGGTTTAACAGAAGATATTGTAGGTACATTAGACTTCACCATTATGGTAGGTACGATTTCTATTATACCTCCAATTAAGATGGCAACAATACTGAAGATCATTAATTGAACTGGTCTTCTTTCAATTACACGGTGCCAGTGGTCGCCTTTTTTCTTCACGTATTCGGTACCTGATAAGGGTAAAGCACTAGCTTCTTCTTCTGCTACTAGTTTTCCGGTTTTTACGGTGCGAATTATATTCACAACCATAATTATCATTCCGGTAATATATAGAGTACCACCAATTGCACGGGTGAAGTAAAGAGGAATCAACTGAGTTACAGTTTCGAGGAAATTACCGTAAACTAGCGTTCCATCGGGGTTGAATTCTTTCCACATTAAACTTTGAGTCCAACCACTAACGTACATCGGTAAGGCCCAAAATAAAATACCAGTAGTGGCAATCCAGAAGTGAGCATTAGCTAGTTTTTCGGAGAAAAGACTGGTTTTGTAAATCCTAGGCATGAGGAAATAAATCATACCAAAAATCATAAAGCCATTCCAACCTAATGTGCCAATATGCACGTGAGCAGGAATCCAGTCAGTATAATGCGCAATGGCATTGAAGTTCTTAAGACTTAATAGTGGTCCTTCTAAAGTACTCATACCATAGGCGGTAATCGCTACCACAAAGAACTTGAGAATCGCGCTGTCTCGCACCTTATCCCATGCTCCTCTAAGAGTAAGTAAACCGTTTATCATACCCCCCCAACTTGGGAAGATGAGCATGATAGAGAATACCGTTCCTAAGCTTTGAGCCCATTCGGGTAAACTGGTGTATAATAAGTGGTGAGGACCGGCCCAGATATAAAGGAAGATTAAAGCCCAGAAGTGAATGATCGATAGACGATAAGAGTATACAGGTCGATTTGCCGCCTTGGGAACGAAATAGTACATTAATCCTAATACCGGTGTAGTTAGGAAGAAGGCCACGGCATTATGTCCATACCACCACTGTACTAAGGCATCTTGTACCCCCGCAAAAATCGAGTAAGATTTAAAAGCAGAAACAGGAATCTCTAAGTTGTTTACAATGTGCAGAACGGCAATCGTAACGAAAGTGGCGATGTAAAACCAGATGGCTACATATAAATGTCGCTCTCTACGCTTAAGAATGGTCCAAAACATATTGATACCGAATACTACCCAAATAAGAGCAATGGCAATGTCAATTGGCCATTCAAGTTCGGCATACTCCTTAGATGAAGTTAACCCTAAAGGTAAAGTGATTACCGCGGAAACGATAATTAACTGCCAACCCCAAAAATGTATTTTTCCTAGAAGATCACTAGCCAAACGCGTTTTTAATAGTCGCTGCATCGAATAATAAATTCCGGCGAAAATGGCGTTACCCACAAAGGCAAAAATGGCACCGTTGGTGTGAAGCGCTCTTAAACGCCCAAAGCTTAACCAAGAGGCTAAGTTCATTTCTGGAAAAACCAGGGAAAATGCTATCCATAGCCCCACTAAAAGACCAATCACCCCCCAAATTATGGTGGCGACGATGAAGTTTTTTACGATCCGATTGTCGTAATAAAATGTTTCTGCTTGCATACTCTATTGTTTAGGCCTTTCTCTTGGCTTGCTGTCGTCCTTTAGCATTCGCACGCTGGGGGAATAATCGTCATCATACTGGCCGTTTTTAATGCTCCATATAAAAGCAATCAAAAAGCCAATAGCGACGATAAAACTGATAGTAATTAGAATGTAAATAGCCGACATAAGTCTTTCTGTAGTTGAAGGCTCAAATGTACTGGCAGCACAGAAAGCATAAAATGACTTTTATCAGTATTGTGGAAAATGAAGGTAATTTGGGCTGGGAGGCCTCATTTAGATTACCTCTTGGCAAGACTTCGCCGGCTGAGCTCGTACAGCAGCCCTAAGCAGACTATTAGAACTGCGATTAAAGCCGTGCTCTCCATTGCTGAAATACTCTGATTGTCGCTTAATGCTTCCTGATAATTGTAATCGAAAAAGTAAACCATCGTTACTATAGTGGCATTATTGAAAAAATGCAGTAGACTGGGCAACCACAAGCTTTGACTCCAATCGCGTAAATAACCTAAAAGGGCGCCTAAAATGGTGATGGATAAAAAAGCGAGGTACTGATTGTGCATAACGCCAAAGATGGCGGCGCTAATCCAAATAGCGGCATGCTTATTTATATGGCGTGATAGAAGGGGCTGTAAGACCCCACGGAAAAGACTTTCTTCGGCCAAAGCGGGGATTAAAGCCATAACAAAAAGTACCTGCAGGAAGTCGAGTGGACTTTGCATATTGAGGATGCTTTGATATTGTTCTAGCATAAATACCTGACTTTGTTCTAAATCGCTGCGCCACGATGCTAAGAATTCAGGCAGTGGAATAGCAGCACTAAAGCGGTATAGTAAGTCGC
>JBNMPT010000028.1:0-15985 GCA_051277025.1 Roseivirga sp.
TATGAAAAAGAGTGTTTAGATCTCTTTGCAAAGCACTATCAAACGGGTGAGTTAATTCCGGCTAAGCTAATAGAACGCTTGAAAAAGAGTGCTACTTTTATGGAGGGCTATGCCACGCTAAGACAAGTGGGCTTTGCGAGGTTAGATATGAATTGGCATGGAACTGAGCCGAGTGATTTATCGGTAGGAGACTTTGAAGAGATGGTATTTGCAGAAACACAGCTAATGCCCAGTCAGGCCGATACAAATATGTCTTGCAGCTTTAGCCATATTTTTCAAGGCGGTTACTCTGCGGGTTATTACAGTTACAAATGGGCAGAAGTTTTAGATGCTGATGCCTTTGAACTCTTTAAGGAAAGAGGATTATTTAATAGTGAAGTGGCAAGTGCTTTCCGCAAACTTCTTTCTAGCGGTGGTGCTGTCGATCCAGCCGAGTTATATCGCCAGTTTAGAGGACAGGATCCAGATCCAAAAGCGCTCTTACGTCGGGCCGATTTGATTAATTAAAATTATGGTAAAAGCTAAAAAACATCTAGGGCAACATTTTTTAAGAAATGATGGCATAGCCAGAGACATTGCCGAGGGCTTAAGTCACCAAGGCTACACGAAAGTGCTTGAGATTGGACCGGGTACAGGAGTATTAAGCCATTTTTTATTGGAAGGACCTTCCGAGCTTTATGTTGCAGAAATTGACCTGGAGTCAGTAGAGTACCTGGAACAGCATTTTGAAGCGCTTCAGAAGCATATTATCCCTGGAGATTTCCTTAGACTCAATCTGGCCGAAATAATGGGGGAGCCTTTTGCTCTGATAGGAAATTACCCCTATAATATTTCCAGTCAAATTATTTTTAAGATGCTCGATCATGTGGAATTGATTCCGGAGATGGTAGGTATGTTTCAAAAAGAGGTGGCGGATCGTTTAACGGCAGAGCCTGGTTCCAAAACCTATGGAATCCTTAGTGTATTGGCGGCCGCTTTTTACGAACGGGAATATTTATTCACCGTAGATCCTAGTGAATTTATTCCTCCACCCAAGGTTTTTTCGGGTGTTATCCGCTTTAGGCGTAAGGAAGATTACAGCCTTTCCGTAGATAGAGATTTGTTTAGACGTATCGTTAAGACGGCCTTTAATCAAAGACGTAAAACTTTACGAAATGCTCTGAAGGCTTTAAATTTACCATTAGATGGTATAGATCCAGATATCCTGCAAAAACGAGCCGAACAGCTACATTATACTGAATTTGTCAATCTCACAGAAATTCTTTCTCGCCCATGAGTATAGAAATCAACCGAGATTTTATTGACAGCCTCGAAGAGGATATACTGGAGGGTAGGAAGGAAAAGTATCAGGACTTTATTAATGATGGTCACCCTGCAGACATCGCTGAAATAGTTGATAAACTAGATAAAGTTGCGGCAGAAATTCTTTTTAGATCTTTAGATAAAGAACTTGGAGCAGATGTGCTTATGGAGATCGATGAGGATCTCCGTGCCAAATTTCTCGAGGGCTACAATGGGCAAGAAATAGCTTCCGATATAATTGAGAACTTAGACTCGGATGATGCGGCTGATCTGATAAACGAACTTCCAAATGAGCAAAGACGTGAAGTTCTTAATAGTATTAAAGATGAGCAGCAGGCTTTAGATATTGCTCGCTTGTTAATTTATCCAGAAGGAATGGCGGGTTCTTTAATGGGTACTGAGCTTATTAAAGTATATGATAGTTGGCGCGTATTGCAATGCGTGAAGGAGATGCGCAAGCAAGCCGAAACAATTGAACGAGTGCATGCCATTTATGTGGTTGATGAGCAAAACAAGCTTTTAGGTACTCTCAGCTTAAAAAAACTCCTTACTACTTCTACTAAAACACCAATTTCTGAAGTATACTCCTCTAAGGTTCAGTACGTAGAGGTGAACACCGAGGCAGAAGAGGTTGCGAATTATATGCAGAAATACGATCTGGTCGTAGTGCCAGTAGTAGATCCCTTAGGTCATTTGGTGGGGCGTATTACCATTGATGATGTAGTAGATTTCATTAGAGATGAGGCCAAGGAAGATTATAACTTAGCGAGTGGATTAACCGATGAAGTAGAGGAGGATGACAGTGTTTTGGCGATTACCCGAGCACGTTTACCGTGGTTATTGATAGGTCTTTTTGGAGGTTTGATGGCCGCATCAGTAATTGGCCGCTATGAAGAAGATATTGCAATAATTCCTCAAATGGCCTTTTTTATTCCGCTAATTGCCGCAATGGGAGGTAATGTTGGGGTACAGTCTTCCGCTATTATTGTGCAGGGCTTGGCCAGTCAAGCTCTTAGTGGCAGTACCATGAATCGTTTGCTAAAGGAATTAAGTGTGGCCACGGTTAATGCCACTATTTTGGCGGCAACCATTGTGGGATCCAGTTTGTTCTTAGGTTACAGTATACACCTAGCCCTAACGGTTGCGGTATCCTTATTTGCGGTTATTATTGTTGCAGCACTGATTGGTACTTTTGTCCCGCTAATTTTAAACAATTATAAAATTGACCCTGCTCTTGCTACTGGTCCCTTTATAACTACTCTCAATGATATTATTGGCCTTTTCTTGTATTTTCAAATTGGCCGTTTAATTCTTGCTTAAGATGCGCTATCTGATTTTATGTGTTCTTGTTTTTTCTGCATTTCATACTTTAGCACAAAGTGCTTTTAGCAGTGATCGCCCGGGGCAAAGCTACTCGCCATTTGCCTTAGAAGCCCGTCAAATTATAGTTCAGCAAGGTTTTGAATTTGGAGCGATCTTATTAGATAGCACTACTATTCAAAGAAATGTATCTTATTTTACCGAAGTACGCTTAGGTTTAGGAAATAACTTTGAAGCTGGATTAGCTTATGGTAACCAGTGGCTTAACAATACAACTACCGATAATGAATTTAATTTTCAGACCGCTCAAAACCCGTGGTTGATGTTGCGTTATTCTTTGGATTTAAATTCTCCCCAATGGCACTTAGGCTTTTTAGCACGCTCGCGGTTTAATAATATTGAGTACAGGGGAATGCTTTCTTACGATTTTCTAGAGGATTTAAGCTTTACCATCAATTATGGTATTTTTCATAATGGCAAATTTGTGGATGGGTTTTATACCATTAATGCCAGTTATGCTTATCATCGTTTCGCGTATTTTATTGAGGTATACGGTGCTAATTATTATACTATTGGCGGTCGCGATTTCCGAGCTTATAATATGGGCGGGAGCTACTCTTTTAGTCCTAATTTTCAGGTTGAAATTTTTGGTGGCTGGCAAAGTAGCATCATAGACCAGGATGTTACCCAGCCTTTTGTAAATGTGGGCTTTTCGTGGTTAATTGATTTTCAAAATGAGGAAGAAGAATGAAGGTTTATATCATAGATACCGTTCACAATAGTCTTTTGGTCGGTCTGCGCCAGATGGGTTTTTCACTGGTAGAAGAGTATAAAAAGACGCCTGCAGAAATTGCTTGGTCGGAAATTGAAGGACTGGTAATTCGCAGTCGCTTTCCGCTCGATGCATCTATTTTAGCAAAGGCTATTAAATTGAAATTTATCGCTAGAGTAGGGGCCGGCTTAGAGAATATTGATCAGGAATATTGTAAAGCTAGCGGGATAGAATTAATTGCTGCCCCAGAAGGAAACCGCAATGCTGTGGCTGAACATGCCATGGGAATGTTATTGTCATTGCTCAATCGTTTGCGCATTGTGGATCAGGAAGTGCGCGCTGGTATTTGGTTGCGTGAGGAAAATCGCGGCTTCGAATTAGCCGGAAAAACAGTGGGTATCATTGGCTATGGCCAAATGGGTTCTGCTTTCGCAGCAAAGCTAAAAGCCTTTGGCTGTCATATTCTTAGTTATGATAAGTATAAAAGTCACTATGCTCCCGAGGGAGTAAAAGAGGTAACTTTAGAAACCCTTCAAGCGGAAGCTGAAATTGTAAGCTTGCATATTCCTCAGACCATGGAGACAATAAAAATGGTTGATACTGCCTTTTTTGGCCAGTTTAAAAAATCGATTTATTTGCTAAACACCGCAAGAGGTAAGATTGTAGAAAGTGAAGCATTAATGGCCGCGCTAGAGTCGGGCAAGGTTTTAGGGGCTTGCTTAGATGTGTTGGAGTTTGAAAAGTCTAGTTTTGAAACAATTTTTCAAGGTGAGAGACCCGCTGCCCTAGCTTATCTGCTGAAAAGCGACAAAGTGATACTTAGTCCGCATATTGCCGGTTGGTCTTTTGAATCCAACGAAAAGATGGCAGCGGTGATTTTAGAAAAATTGAAAAAATTGAGTTTTTCAATGTAAGGTCCTCTGTGCGGAAAGGAATGGGCTAGTGTTAATTATTTTGAAGCTTTCTCTATTTACTCTTTTATGAAAATGCAGTACCCAGAGAATCCTAACAGTATAAGAAGGCGCAACTAAAAAAAGCCTTCCCCAAAGAGAAGGCTTTTAGTATATTTTTTTCAAAATTTACAAGACTCAATTAGTCCATCGTAACATTTTCGGTAATTGTCAATCCATAACCAGTAATTCCCACTCTTTTCATGGGGTTGTTGGTTAAAAGCTTCACCCGTGAAATGCCCAGTTGATGTAAGATTTGGGCTCCAATGCCAAAATCGCGCGCATCTTTGGTGAAACTCATCCGACGTTTGGCATCTTTGACGGCTAGATTTTCCTTATACGAACGGATACGTTTGAGAAGATTTCCCGCCGGCATTTCCTGGTTCATATAAACGACCGCTCCTTGACCTTCTTCCGCTAATTTTGCCAAAGCCTTTCCTAATTGGTGGCTCGTATCTCCAGTTAATACTTCAAAAATATCGTTGGCGACAGAGTTAGAATGCATGCGCACTAACACTTCTTCTTCTTTGGTCCAAGATCCGATGCTTAGGGCTAAATGTACTTGATCATTAGTCGTCTGTCTAAAGGCGCGCAAAAGGAAAGTTCCGTACTCGGTATTAAGCTCAAACTCCTCTTCTTTAACCACTAAAGACTCCGCTTCCATGCGATAGGCTACTAAGTCTTCGATGCTAATTACTTTGAGGTCGAATTTAGCGGCGATTTGCTTTAATTCGGGAAGACGAGCCATTGTGCCGTCTTCATTCATAATCTCCACAATAACTCCGGCAGGAGCAAATCCTGCAAGACGAGCCAAGTCTATAGCCGCTTCAGTATGGCCAGTGCGACGCAGTACGCCACCTGGCTTAGCAATAAGAGGGAAAATATGACCAGGACGATTTAAATCATTAGGCTTAGTTTCCTTATTTACTAAAGCTTGGATAGTTTTAGATCTGTCAGAAGCAGAGATACCGGTGGTAACGCCATTGCCTCTTAAATCGATAGATACGGTAAACTGAGTAAGCATTGGGTCCGTATTATCATTCACCATCGGGTGGAGATTCAATTCTTTGCAACGCTCATCAATTAATGGAGCACAGATAAGTCCACGACCTTCTTTGGTCATGAAATTGATCATTTCTGGACTAACCATTTCTGCCGCAGCCACAAAGTCACCTTCATTTTCACGATCTTCATCATCTACTACGATAACCACTTTTCCGGCTTTAATATCGGCGATGGCTTCTTCTATTGTATTCAGCTCACTGCTGATTTCTTGCTGTTGGCTCCCAAGCATTGCTTTTTATTCCTTTAATGTAAGTGATAAACCCTTCGAGTAGGGCTAAGTTCATGAAAATAAAATGACCAGGGTATTTTAGGAAGCCACCACCTTTGCGTTGAGCGAATAAAATCCCGAATAACCCTAAGCCGATAAAGACCATATAAAGGCCCGAAAATATTGAATAAAACCAATGATACATGGTTAATTGAGTGCTAGTTATTAATAAAACTATCAAAAAGAAAGGAGTAAACCAGCGTAAGATTTTATGAAACAAAAAGGCGAAACCTACTGGCCAAAACGTGCTGAAAATCAAGTTTTTAAAACGTTTTAGATTTTGAAAGTTACCTATGCTGATACGCACTTTTCTCTTATATTCTTCTTGTGGGGAGACACTTACATCTTCATAAACGCGTGCGCTTGGTTCCCATAAAACTTTCTGATTTTGTTCAATCAGGCGTAAGCTAACAAAAAAGTCCTCCATGAAAAAGAGCGGTGGAATTTCTGGAAATCTATTCTTCTTAATTAAATAAGCACCCCCTTCCAAACCCAGTACTAATGACCAAAGCTTGCTCTCTGCTGCTTTGAGCTTATTTTCCCAGCCTAGGTAAAAGTTTTCCTGCTTACTAATTCCTTTTTGAGGTAAAGAACCATATTGTATTACGGCACCGCAGGCGGCGGCATCCTTATCTGATTTTAGGCGATTAACCAATTTCTTAAGTAAATCGGGACTGAAGATTATATTAGCATCGGTAAGCAGTAAAAGTTCTGAGGTGGAGCTCTTACTTAGTTGATTAATGATACTAGACTTACCTTGTCTGGTATTAAAATAGTTCACCTCAATACGCTCTTCTTGAATCTGCCAATGTTCCAGAATTTTATTGGTGTTATCGCTACTATTATCGCTACCAATCAGGATTCTTAGTTTATCAGCCGGGTAATCGCATTCTAGAATAGAGCGGATTTTATCTTGAATAACAGCCTCCTCATTATAAGCAGCGAATATAATCTCTATACTAGGCCAGTCAATGCTGTTTGCAGCGGGCTTTGCTTTTTTTAGTGAAGCAAGCAAACGCACTATTAGCGGGTATAGTAGATAACTGCTAAGGATACTACCGAAGCTTATCCAAAAGAGTACTTGTAGGATTAAATTCATAGCAATGTTTGAAAGAATGTAATCAATTTAGCCCCTAGTTCTGCATTAGAATATTCCTCAATAAATTTTTCTCTAGCCGCCGCTCCCAAGGAAGTTCGTTCTTCTACATTATCGAGAAGAAGTACTATTGCCGCGGCAAATTCTTCCGGTTGGTTAGCGATAAATACTTCTTTGTTAGCGACTACGGAAATGCCTTCAGCACCAATTTCAGTACTTACGCAGGCCTGGCCCATAGCCATGTATTCGAGAAGCTTAATGCGCATGCCACTGCCGGCCAATAGAGGAATGATGGCGATTTTTGCACTATTTATAAAATGTTGGACATCATCTACCTCCGGAAATACCCATAGTCGGTCATTTGCGTGCTGGTAAATCTTTTTAGGCATATGTCTGCCGCCAATTGCAATACGAGTTTCAGGACGAACATCTAAAACCAAAGGCCATACCTTATCTAAAAACCACTGCAAGCCCTGTTGATTAGGAAGCCAGTCTAAACTAGCAAGATGAGCAATATCATAGCGCTGCTCTGTCTGGCTGGATTTATTATATTCTTCGGGGTTTAAGCCACAAGAGATAGAGCAACTGATTCTTTTACCTCCCCAATTCCGGTAGATGTTTCGATCGGCATCACTAATGAATATTTGTGCATCCATTAATTCAAGCTTTTCTGTTTCAAACTTTTTAAGTCTTGCGGTCTGAATTTCTAAATATTTCTTTTTAAGCTTTCTACTTTCGTTGTCGGTGTGACGCTGCCAAATGAGATGCTCGATATTATGAGCCCTCATGCAGATAGCCGCTTTGCTATATTTCCGAATTAAAGGCAGGTATACGGCCATGCTAAGTCCTTCTAGCTGAACAATATCGAAATCTATTTCCGCCAACTTTGCCTTTAAGATTTTTTCCATTTTTATCTGCTTGAAGCGAGATACATGGTAAGGCTTTCTATTGATGAGATTTAAAAAAGCGGAGCCAATTTTAATATTAGTATCTACTTCTACCGAAGAAAAATCTAGATTTTCAGGACAGTTTTCCTTTATTTCTGCAGCACTGCGATGATGCTTCTTGGTATTAAGGCTGAGCACAGAGAGCGTGACCCCATTAAGGAGCATAGCATCAATCATGCTGCGAATAGCAATGGTACTGCCGTCGTTTGCGGGAAAGGGAACTTTATTGCTTAGTAGCAGAATTTTCACGGGATGCTTCTCTAGATTTTCGCTTGGCAAAGATGTTCGAAATTTTCTGAAAAGGCTTCATATAAAGCTCAATATTGAAGATAACACTATCAGTTGCCGATTTGTAAGTTAGCCAAATCCCGACGGGAAGAAGAATAAAGTTTGCCGTCCACATTGCTTGGAAAGGCGTCCAGTACATAAATCGTCCTAATTTCTCGAAGGAAAAGCTAGTAACATGGTAGATGATAAAGATGAAGACACTCACTACTACGGGCATCCCCATGCCTCCTTTGCGAATAATAGCCCCCAAAGGTGCCCCAACAAAGAAGAGCACGATTACCGCGAATGAAACGGAAAACTTTTTTTGCCACTCCAATACATGTCGGGTAATAACTGTTTTACGCCATTCATATTGAGCCTTAGCATTACTGAAATAGGCTTTGTTACTGCGGGCAATACGCATTGAATTCTGTAAAATTCGCGAATGCATGTCCGTATCGAAGTTATTAATAAGGGTATCACTCAGTTTAACTACTTGCTCGGCGTTATCATTTTTTTCTTGTAACCTCTGGGCTTCCTCGGGAATATCTTTGAGATCTTCGTAAGCATACTTATTGACCATCTGAGCTTCAAAGTCACTCTGCAACTCATTTAGGTAGGTACTGAGACTATCTACCGCTTCGTCTAATTGACGAACATTAAGCATATCAAATTCCTTTCTCCCTGATTTCCTTAAATCACCAGCCTGAAAGTCTACTAGATTAAAACGAATGAGACTCGATTTAAAATCTGATTTCACAAAAGGTTTGTTATCCCGATCTTTTGCTTTGCTGGGATAATGATCTTCATAAGAATGACCATCGTAGAGGAATATTTCTAAGAATTGTTCACTAGATGTTACCTGCATCTTGCCACTATCGGCAACAATCACTTTCGTATTTCCTCTTCTCTGCGTGTGATCGTAGATAAGAACATCGCTCAGTAAGCTTTGATTCTCGCCGTATTTCTCACCCACCTTTATAGAAAAGCCTGCAATACCGGTATAAAAGACTCCTGGCCTAATGCTTAATGCCGGTTTTTGATTGGCAATGTTTCGGCGTAAGGTTTCACTTCTTAGGTTGGCAATAGGGATAACATAATTTGCAAAAAGAAAAGCGCCCACACTTAGGCAAATCATAAAGACAAAAAGCGGACGCATCACTCTGCCCAAACCTTGGCCTGAAGACTTTAATGCCGCCAGTTCATTGTTTTCGCCCAAGGTGCCTAAAACCATAATGGAAGAAAGAAGCACCGCCAAGGGCAAGGCCATGGGAACTAGCGTGGCAGCGGTATAAAACAGCAGTTCGGCGATATAATACCATTCCACTCCACGACCCACCAAATCGTCAATGTACTTCCATACGAACTGCATCAATAAAAAAAGTATCATCACAAAAAATGTGATGATAAAAGGTCTAAAGAAACTGTTTAGTACAAAGCGATCGATTATTTTCATTATTCGCTGATGTAGTAGTCTTTGTAATCGGCTCTATTAAACGTAAAGTGGCTTGCTGGCAGCGGAGGGTTAGCCTTAAAGCTTTTTACTTTTAAGGTAGTGACAGTGCCGTTAGTACCCCACTGTTGTAGGCTGTAAATGTGTTTAGTAGCTTTTTCAATGCCAACCATAATCTTACTGATACTTAAAGTGCTCACAGGTTTTAGGATAATGTATTGAATGGTTTTATCATCAATTTTCTCATTTCCCCCTAATTTATAGCTGTAACCAGTTGAGAAAGAACTTAGAATTTTACTGGGGCTGATGCCTTCATCATCGTCCCCTTCTTCGTAGCTACTAATTTGAACCTCCTCATCTTCCTTAAGAATATTATAAAGCTTAGTACCGACTCTAATTTGTTCCATGTCGCTAAGCTTGAGACGGTAGTCGTCTCCTTGGAGGTCAATTGTTCCTGCCTGACTTTGAATAATTGGGGGATCAACTTTACGGTTTTCAAAGATATAGCTGAACTCTAGCGAAATACTTTGATAGGATTTCATTTGGGAAGAAGAAGCATATAAAAGAGACTTTGCTTCGGCATTACTGGCTTGTGAATAAAGGCTAGTGCTTATTAAAACGGCTCCTAGCATACTTAAAAACTTATGCATGCGTATTTATTGAGATTTATTTTGATGGTTCAATAATTGTTCCAAAGCATGTTCATCGGGAATTAAAACTTCCCGTGCCTTAGACCCTTCAAAGGAACCAATAATTCCGGCGGACTCTAGTTGGTCAACTATTCTTCCAGCGCGATTATAACCAAGCTTTAACTTTCGCTGAAGCATGGAGGCTGAGCCTTGCTGATGAATTACTACCAAGCGTGCCGCATCTTTAAAGAGGACATCACGCTCCGATGGATCAAGAATATCGACGCCCACATTACCATCTTCATCTGCTCCTTTATATTCGGGTAGTTGGTAAGCTTCGGGATATGCTTGCTGGTTGCCAATGAAGTCGGTGATTTCTTCTACTTCAGGTGTATCGACGAAACCGCATTGTAAACGTATCAGGTCTGAACCTTGGCTGAGAAGCATATCTCCTTTACCAATTAGTTGTTCGGCGCCTCCTGCGTCTAAAATAGTACGCGAATCAATTTTTGAGGTTACCCTAAAAGCGGCACGGGCGGGGAAGTTGGCCTTAATGATACCGGTAATAACGTTCACTGATGGTCTTTGCGTAGCCACAATTAAATGGATGCCAATGGCTCGCGCCAACTGAGCCAAGCGGGCAATTGGCGTTTCAACTTCTTTGCCTGCTGTCATAATTAAATCGGCAAACTCATCAATAACCAAAACGATATAGGGTAAATAACGGTGGCCCTTTTCGGGGTTTAATCGTCTTTGAATAAACTTAACATTATACTCCTTTATATTTCGAACCATCGCATCCTTAAGCAGATCGTAGCGCTGATCCATTTCAATACAGAGGCTATTAAGGGTATGAATTACCTTGGTGGTGTCGGTTATAATGGCATCTTCAGAATCAGGTAATTTAGCTAAGTAGTGGCGCTCAATTTTATTGAAAAGGGTAAGCTCAACTTTCTTAGGATCAACCAGCACAAACTTTACTTGCGAGGGGTGCTTTTTATACAGCAGGGAAGTGAGAATAACGTTTAGGCCAACCGATTTACCCTGTCCGGTGGCACCAGCCATTAAGAGGTGAGGCATTTTGGCTAGATCAGCAACGTAAGTTTCATTGCTAATTGTTTTGCCAAACGCAATGGGTAATTCCATATCATTCTTCTGGAATTTTTCGCTGGCAATTAAATTGCGCATTGGTACAACCTGAGGGTTCGTACTTGGTACTTCTATTCCAATAGTTCCTTTACCCGGAATGGGAGCTATAATTCTAATTCCCAATGCGGCGAGAGAAAGCGCAATATCATCTTCAAGATTTTTAATCTTACTAATGCGCACCCCAGGAGCGGGAATAATTTCATAAAGTGTTACCGTCGGCCCAATGGTAGCCTTAATTTTGGAAATCTCAATTTTATAATTATTGAGCGTTTCTACAATCTTATTTTTATTATCTGCTAGTTCTTGATCGTTACGAATAATATTGGTACTGCCGAAGTCCTTTAATAACTCTAATGGCGGAGATTTAAAGCGGGCAAGTTCTAGTGTAGGATCATATTCGCCGAATTCTTTTAACTTTCGTTTTACTTCTCTGGCGGATAGCTCTTCTTCTGTTTCTGCTGGAGCTATTTCGAAATCATCGTCAGCGTGCTCTTCTTCAACAGGCTTTTCCTCAATTGGAGCGATATCAGCAAGCTCAGGTTCGATGCTATATTCTACTTCGAGATCGAAACTTTTAGTTGCAGCGGGCTTTTTATTTTCGGGAGATTTAACTATTTCTTCATCAACCGATAATTCAAGTTCTAAGTCAATATCGCTGCTAACAGTTTTTTCATTATTTAAACTTTCTTGCTGTTCTGGAGAAGGGTTAAATTGATCGACAACTAGAGCTGCGCTTTCAAGGTCCTCGGTTTTATTGGAGTTGGGCTGCAGGGCATCAGACAAAGGAGCACTTTCTAATTTTGCTTCCGCTTCACCGTCTATTTTTTGAGGCTTAAACTTCCTGAAAAATGCCAGAACATTTTCCCCTGTCCAATCATAGCTAAGGCTTAAGTAGAGTAGTAGGCTGATAACAAGAATAATAATTGCACCAATAGGCCCCGCCAATGATTTAAGCCAAGCTTCTAACCAAAACCCTGTTGCACCAGAAAGTTGTGCTTGACTGGGCAGGAAATAGGCGAGAGTACTGGGAATCCAAATCAGGTAAAAGAGCATGCCAGCAGTGGCTTGCCGCAAGGAGCTTAATCTCAGTTTAAAGGCTATTCTTAAACCAACCAAAGCGAAATACCAACAGAAGAGGAAGGCGGCCAAACCAAACCATTCAAATATAAATTGATGGGCTAGAGCAGCGCCAAATTTCCCGAAAAGATTATGAGCTTGAAGATCGCTATTGGTTAATGCGCTCCAAAAGTTGAAACGCACTAAACTTTGATCATAGCTCCAGTAATAGAGGTATGATATAAAAGCACCCATAAGAAAGATAGCAAGCGCCATTAAGCTTAGGCCCAAAGCAAAGTGATTGCTTCTGTTGCTAAAAGCTTGCTGGAGCTTAGTCATATCAAAAGTCTTACTGGACTTAGCGGTACTTTTCTTTTTTGCCATTGGATAATTTGGAAGAACAAAAATAAGACAATATTATAGCCTCTAGAAGCTTGGCACGGCTATTTACTCACAAGGCAATATTCACTATTTTTATGAGAATACTTTATTTGGTCTAAAAGGTGATTAGCGAACGCGAATTACTGCGGCCAGCTAAAATCCCATAACCGCCTTCTACATTGGAAAACAGCTGCACAGGTTCACTGAAAAAGCCATCTGAAAAACCTCTTGCTTTCAGTGTTAATCTAAAGCGGTAATAAGATTCGCTAATGCAATATAAGTAAACATGAAATGGTCTTCCATCGGCAAAGTCTTCTAGGCGTATGGAAACTCCTTTGCGATTTCCTTGAAATTGACTGTCATCAAAAAAAGCTTCAAAACCATAACTACGCCCGTCATTATCTCCACCGAAGGGGTCACCACCGAATTCGAAAAAATCTAAACTCGGATCGGCGCTGCTAAAGGTCAATCCAAAGTCGTTTACAGCATCTCTTAATTGGATAAAGTAGAAATTATCTTGATTTGCCTCATCAATAAAGCTAAAGTTCAAATCCTTAGAAATGGTGTCAAAGCGTACGTTCTCTATCTGCTTGATAGCCGGCACCATCGTCGTTGCCGAAATTGATTCTAAGCCTGGTGCGCTAACTTCTAAGCGGTAACTTTTACCTTCGTTTACAATATGAGAACTAGTGTAAACATAGCTGGAGTCATAACCATTCGTTATTTGTAATTGCGGCTGCAGTTCAAAAGGACTATCGGGATCGTCGGTATAAAGATTGGCGCTATAAATCTTATCTGTTTTCGGATCTCTGGCCAGCATGGAATAAACCGATGTACTAATGTAAACTTCAGGTATTTCGCCATTTTCTAAATTGGCAGACACAACGATTTTATCACCAGGATCGGGGATTTGATAATCGATTTCTTTTTCGCAAGAGGAAAAAACTAGGTTTAAGCTTAAAAGGATAATTACTCTTTTCATCTTCTAAAATTTAAATTGGTAAGAAACAGAAGGGATTATTGGGAAAAGGCTCACTTGATTTACTTTTCTTTCCCCTAAATAATTGGAACTTAAATAAAGGAAGAAAGGGTTTTGACGACTATAAGCGTTATAGACGGAAAGATTCCAGCTAGCTTCGCCCCAACGTGTTTCATAATGCCAATTAAATCCTAAGTCTAGTCGATGATAAGCAGGCATTTTAAGAGAGTTTCTATCACTATATTGATCATAAACTGCGTCAGGTCCGCCAAAGAAACCGTTGTTAAAACCGGGGAGGTTGATTTTCGCAATTGGCGCTGTGAAACTATTTCCAGTGCCATAAACCCAAGTTAAACCCAAATCAAAGCGCTTGCTAAATTGATGGTTTAAAACAACACTAATATCATGGCGACGATCATAACGGTAGGGGAATTTTTCACCTTGGTTTAAGTTTTCAAATTGACGATTGCTCCACGCTAAAGTATAGCCGATCCAACCGGTAGTTTTTCCACGTTTTTTCCGCAGCAAAAGTTCTAAACCATAAGCTTCACCTTTGCCATCGGTCTCTACCGTATTCTGCCAATCTGTTGATCCTAAGAAGTTCGCTCCGGCTTTATATTCTATCAGGTTTTCCATAAGTTTATAATAAGCTTCCGCACTGAACTCAAATTTGCTATTCGCTAAATTATGAGTACTTCCGATGGCAACTTGCTGAGAAATTTGGGGCTTAACCTTCGCCGTGGAACTCACCCAAAGGTCGGTTGGTAGTCCAATACCGCTGTTGGATAAAAGGTGAACGTATTGATTCATTAATGCATAGGATCCTTTTAAAGACCAATTATCATTTACTAAGTAACGGGCCGCAGCTCTGGGCTGAAGAGAGTAATAGGAAGCATTGTCATCGGTGAAATAAGCGGAAAAATGCAATCCATAATTAAAGCGCCATTTGTCATTGAGACGATAGTCGTCTTCTATATATCCAAAAATATCATGAGCTCTAATTACTTTAGATAGGTTAAGAAGAGAGTCTAATTTCTGACCATTAAAGTCTTCAGAAATTTGAGCCACCCCAGGCTTAAAAGTGTGAAAAGTATAACTCGCACCATATTTTATACTATGCTTATTATTTAGGTTATACTCAAAGTCATAGCGCAATCCAAAGTCCCGAATAAGAGAGAAGTACTCAAAGCCAAAGCTTTCTTCGATATTATTTGTTTTACTATAACTTTCAAAACCAACCGAGAAACGATACTGAGAAAAAGTAGCGGTTAAATTACTGAAAAGCTGATCGTTAAAAAGATGGTTCCAGCGCAGAGCAGCAGTATGGTTCCCCCAGCTTAGGTTTTGTTGGTCGTATCCCTCAGAAGTATTAAAAAAAGGGTCTGATTGATAATCTTGACGGGCGCTAAAATCATCAATACCAGTATAGTAGCTTAAGTATAAGCGATCCTTACGGGAGAATATATGATTAACCTTTGCATTTAAGTCTGCAAAATAGTACCCAAAAGTAGTTCCTTCGGGTAGAAACGGTCTCGCCAGAATATCGTAATAAGTTCGTCTCCCGGAAAGAATGAATGAGGTTTTCTCCTTCCAGATGGGTCCCTCTAAAGTAAGCTTGCTAGAGATAAGTCCCAGAGATCCTTCGCCCTTAAACTTTTTCATGTTTCCCTCCTTCATATCAATCTCCAAAACGGAGCTTAGCCTTCCCCCATAACGAGCAGGAAAACCTCCTTTGGTAAGGCTTACATTTTTAATGGCATCAGCATTAAATACTGAAAAGAAACCAAATAAGTGGGAGGCATTGTATACGGGGACTCCATCTAAGAGGATCAGGTTTTGATCGGGACTACCGCCTCGCACATAAAATCCCGTCGTTCCTTCGTTACCAGACTGTACTCCCGGTAAAAGTTGAATGGCTCTAATAATATCTACTTCGCCTAAAAAGGCGGGGATCTTCTTAATCTCACTGACGCTCAGTTGTATTTCACTCATTTGAACACGCGTAACTTCGGGTTCATTGACAGTAACTACAACTTCGTCTAAAGTGGTATTACTTTCTTTAAGGTCGAGATCAAGAATGAGATTTTCATTTTTTATGCTGAGGGGAATAAGCTTTTTCTCATAACCGATAAATGAGGCAATTAATTCGTACTCACCAGGAGGAAGACTGAGGGAGTAAAAGCCAAAAGTATTGGTGCTTGTGCCGATGCTTTTACCACTAATGTATAGGTTAACTCCAATCAGTCGCTCTTGCGATTGAAAATCTTGTACATAGCCGCTGACGCTAAGGTTTTGCCCGCTGCTAGAGAGGGTGAACATCAATAAAATACTGGTCAATACTAATTTAGGCA
>JBNMPT010000029.1:0-15787 GCA_051277025.1 Roseivirga sp.
ATTAAGCGCTACCGCGAGCAGCTCGATCAAATTGGCTTTTCCTTTGATTGGGATCGTGAAGTACGCACTTCCAGTCCGGAGTTTTATCGCTGGACACAATGGATATTTCTGCAGTTATTTGATAGTTGGTATGATGATGAGAATCAAAAAGCTCGTCCGATAGAAGAATTAATTTGGCATCTACATAAGTACGGCACTGAAGATTTACACGCCACAGCAGGAGAGGATATTTCTATTACTCCCGAGGAATGGGAAGGTTTTGATGAAAGTGCTCGCGAACAAATTCTACAGAATTATCGCTTGGCTTACCGCAGTGAAAGCACGGTAAATTGGTGCTCGGCATTAGGGACAGTTTTGGCCAATGATGAGGTGAAAGAAGGTCTTAGTGAGAGAGGCGCTCATCCGGTAGTGCAAAAGAAAATGATGCAATGGAGCATGCGCATTACCGCCTATGCCGATCGATTGTTGGCGGGTCTAGATACTATTGATTGGTCCGACTCTTTAAAAGATGCGCAGCGCAATTGGATTGGGCGCTCGGAAGGCGCTCTTTTAAGCTTTACGCTAGATGGTTATCAAGATAAGATTGAGGTTTTTAGCACCCGTCCCGACACCATTTTTGGGGCAACTTTTATGGTCTTAGCGCCAGAGCATTATCTGGTGAACGAAATAACCACTAAGGAACATTCAGCAGAAATTAAAGCCTATCAGGAACAGGCAGCACGGAAATCGGAGCGCGATCGCCTCACGGAGGTTAAAATTATTAGCGGGGCATTTACGGGAGCCTACGCTTTGCATCCCTTTAGTGGTGCACCCATTCCTATTTGGATTGGCGATTACGTGCTGGCCTCTTATGGAACAGGGGCAGTAATGGCAGTGCCAGCGCATGATAGTCGAGATTGGGCTTTTGCAAAACATTTTAATATTCCCATTATAGAAGTGGTGGCTGGTGGAGATGTCTCCAAGGCTTCTTATGATGCGAAAGAAGGGAAACTGGTAAACAGTGATTTCTTAAATGGCCTTAATGTAAAGGAGGCGATTTCTATAGCTATCACTGCCGTAGAAGAGCAGGGAATAGGAGAGTCGCAGATTAATTTCCGCTTGCGCGATGCGGTATTTGGTCGCCAACGTTACTGGGGAGAGCCGATCCCAATCTATTTTAAAGAGGGTTTGCCCAGAAGGGTGAAGGAGGAGCATTTGCCTTTAAGCTTACCCGCGGTAGATGCTTTTTTACCAACAGAAGATGGGGAGCCGCCGCTAGCAAGAGCCAAAAAATGGTCCTATCATCCCGATAAAGGAGTGGTGGACACGAAGGAAGGATATCCTTTAGAAACCACTACTATGCCGGGTTGGGCAGGAAGCTCTTGGTACGACCTGCGCTATATGGATGCTCATAATGAGGAAGCTTTGGTGGCCAAGGATAAAACAGATTACTGGCGCGATGTAGATTTATATATTGGTGGAAGTGAGCATGCCACTGGTCATTTGTTATACACTCGCTTTTGGCATAAATTTTTGAAGGATAGAGAACTGGTAAAGGAAGAGGAGCCTTTTAAAAAGCTCATTAACCAAGGGATGATTTTGGGATACTCAGCTTTTGCCTATCGTGTGGAAGGGGAGAATACTTTTGTTTCGGAAGAGTTGTCCAACCAATATTCGTGCACCAAAGTTCACGTAGATGTGAATATGGTAAATGCATCTGATGAATTAGATACGGAAGCTTTTAAAGCTTGGCGCGATGATTTAGCATCAGCGAAACTTATCTACGCAGGGGCATTTAAAGTTAGCCGCGAAGTAGAAAAGATGTCTAAGTCGAAGTTCAATGTCGTCAGTCCCGATGATATTATTGCTCAGTATGGTGCGGATACCCTGCGCTTATACGAGATGTTCTTGGGGCCATTAGAGCAAAGTAAGCCTTGGAATACCGCCGGAATTAGTGGCGTGTATAGCTTCTTACGTAAGTTTTGGCGACTGTATTTCAAGGATGGCCAGCTTACTTTAGGGGCGGAGGATCCCAATGAAAAGGAGTTAAAAGTACTGCATACCCTTATTAAAAAGGTCAATGAGGATATCAATAATTTCAGTTTCAACACGAGCGTTAGTGCTTTTATGATTGCCGTAAATGGTCTTACCGAATTGCAGTGTAATAAGCGCGCTATTTTGGAAAATTTACCGCTGCTTATTTCCCCCTATGCTCCTCATATTGCGGAAGAGTTGTGGCGCCATTTAGGAAATACCGAATCGCTGGCCTATGCAAAGTTTCCGCAACATGAAGCGAAATTTTTAACAGAGAGTAGCCATAATTACCCTGTTTCCTTCAATGGTAAAATGCGCTTTACGCATCAGCTTCCGCTAGATTTGAATAAGGATGAAGTTGAAAAAGCAGTCTTAGACTTAGAGCGAACTCAGCAATATTTAGAAGGGAAAACTATTCGCAAGGTGATTGTTGTGCCGGGTAAGATTGTAAATATTGTAGCGAATTAAAAATGGTAATGAACTGGCTAAAACAGACAAGAAAGCTAGGAATTGACTAATTTCACCACCGAACATGCGTCCAGGAGCCCCATCCATATTACCAAATAATAATAAGGAGAAGAAGTCAAATAAAAAGGCTTTACTTCTCCGTGATTCCTTTAGTATCTTCTTTAAATCCGCGGGATTAATCGTGTGGTTCATCGTTTTTTTATTCGCTCTTTTAGAGATCAAGCGATACTATAATATCGACATTATACCGGGCTATGACAGTTCTGTAGATGATATCTATGGTGCTGCTCGCGGAACAGTGTCGGGACTTTTTGGTGAATAGGTTCCGTTAATGTTGGCATTGCCTTTGTATTATTCATTGAAACTCCAGACATGAAAGGTATACTACTTTTTTCCATCGCCTCACTTAGTCTTGTTCCTCTTTCTCAGGGTGAGCCCCCCTTAGGGACCTCCGCTATTGAAAGCCTTCGTAATCTGGAGGTAAAGTCATTTAAGGTGGGCGAGAAGCTCAGTTATACCGTAAGATATGGCTTTATAGAGGCTGGTGAAGCAACTATTAGTGTAGAGAAAATCACCACCAAAGCTAATCGCCATGTTTTTCATACCGTTGGTGTTGGTCGTTCGGTAGGGATGGCTGAATGGTTTTTTAAAACACGCGATCGCTATGAGTCGTTTATTGATACTGAGGCAATTGTGCCATGGGAGTTTATTCGCGATGTAAACGAAGGAGGCTATAAAATTAAGCGCCACTTGGTTTTTGATCAAATAAAACAAAAAGTTATCGATAAAGAAGCGCCCCACAAAGGAGAGTTCACCTTTGATCCTTATGCTCAAGATATGTTAAGTGCCTTCTATTATGCACGCAGTATTAGGACCGATACCTTAGAAATTGGTGAGATGGTAAGTTTTACTATGTTTTTAGATCATGAGCAATTTCCTTTTAGACTGCGTTATTTAGGGAAGGAAATGGTGAAGACGAAAAAGGGGAAAGTGCAGTGTTTAAAGCTTAGGCCCAGTCTGCAGGAGGGTCGAGTATTTCAAGAAAATGAAGCGATGACCATTTACGTAAGTGACGATATAAATAAAGTACCGGTACTTATTGAAAGTGAACTCCTGGTCGGTAGCATAAAGGTAGAGTTGGTAAAGGCAGAGAACCTAGTGCAGGCTTTAAGCTATCGTTAATCAAATTCTGTTTGGATAATATTTTTAGCTTCCCGACTTTAATAGATCGGTCTAGTCAGGTTTTAAGCTAACAAAGTCCGCTAACCGATTTACCGGATGAAGAAATATTCCTCTGCGGTAATGATGGCTGGTATGGATCGTTATCCGTTTTAAAGTTCCGAACCTTGATTCCGCTTAGAGATTTTCAATCTGTTTAATATTGTCTGTTTTAACTAAGCCCTACCGCACTTATTAAGTTTGTGGATAATAGGCTGCTATCTTCGCTTCAGGGTTTTGGAATACCGCGGAGATTTAGAAGTATATGTATTCGAAAAAGACGGCAGTACTGCGGGTACGGGTAAAAAAAAATTAACATTAAACCAGTTCGAGTTAAGGTATTCTGAGAAAATTATTAGGCAGGCTAAAAGGGTTACGAGAAACACCTTTTAGTAAAAAGATAAACGCCCCCGTTTTTAAAAAAGAATTTTCTCTCCCAGCTTATAAAAATACTAGGAAAAAGAAAAACGAGGTGATTCTTGGGTAAGCGAAGTTTTAGAAGAAGTAAAGAAATCATCGCCTTAGTATAATAATAAGCAAATCAGCTCGTTTGGTTCACAGAGCAAATGTATCTTTGCCGCCAATTTGTATACTAGTCAACGAAACTTATGAATCAAAAGCTCAAAATTGCCTTAGCTTTTTTAGTGCTTATCATTCCCTTAGTGATTCTCAATAATCTGGGTCTTTTCGATCGTTTTGTAAAAGACGAAAGCCCCACTATTCTTGAAGAAAGCGAAAAGGAAGAGGAAGCCATACCACCTTTAAGTGTCACCAAATTTGGAATACCGGTGGATTCATTTAATGTTATCGA
Organism: Roseivirga sp.; assembly: GCA_051277025.1. Classification (GTDB taxonomy): domain Bacteria; phylum Bacteroidota; class Bacteroidia; order Flavobacteriales; family Schleiferiaceae; genus Croceimicrobium. The sequence continues at coordinate 4,511 of JBNMPT010000029.1, forward strand.
ATCTGTAGTAGAAAGCGGGGAAAGTTTTGGTAATATCTTATTAAACTTCGGGGTAGACTACTCAACAATTCATAAAGTAGCTACCGAGTTTAAAGACGTATTTGACGTTAGGACCTTACGTACGGGTAAGCGGTACGCGCTTTTTTGTGATAAAAAAGATACCAATGTGGCGCACTATATGGTTTATCAAGCTTCGGCTATAAATTATGTGGTTTTTGATCTTAGCGATAGTGTCGATGTTTACCGCGGTGAGGAAGAGGTTGTGGTTGTGACAAAAGGTATTAGTGGGGTAATCAATTCATCACTGTATCAAAGCTTATTAGATAAAGGCGGGTCGCCAGCTTTAGTGGTTGAGCTATCAAAGGTATATGCTTGGACGATTGACTTCTTTCGTATCCAACCGGGAGATTACTTCAAATTGATTTATGAAGAGCGTTTTATAAATGACACTGTATTAGTGGGGATGGGGAGAATTTTAGCCGCAGACTTTAATCATAATGGTCGTTCATTTTATTCCTTTTATTACGATAATGATAGTACTTATAGCGACTTTTTCGACGAAAAAGGACGGTCTCTGCGCAAAGCATTTTTAAAAGCGCCTTTGGATTTCTTTAGAATTTCTTCCCGTTTTAACCGCAATCGCTTTCATCCGGTTTTAAAGAGGGTAAAGCCACATTTAGGTACTGATTATGCGGCAGCACATGGCACACCCATCATGTCTACCGCTGATGGTGAAGTTATTGCTGCGGCCTATACCCGTGGAAATGGGAATTATGTGAAAGTTCGCCATAACAGTATTTATACTACCCAATACCTGCATATGAGCAAATTTGCTAAGGGTATTAAAAAAGGGACTCGGGTAAGACAAGGCGACGTTATTGGTTACATCGGCAGTACCGGTTTAGCAACGGGTCCTCATGTATGTTATCGTTTTTGGGTAAATGGCAAGCAAGTCGATCCTCTTCGCCAAGATTTACCGGAAGCAGAACCGATTAGCGCAGACTTTATGGCTGATTTTCAAGCAAAAATGCTAGACTTAAGGAAAAGGGTAGATGCCCTGCCAGTTCTTAATAAAAAGGAAAAGCCCAAGGTGCAATTGGCTTCGGCTACTCCTTAGGCTTAATTGGTGTTCTAGCGGATCTCTTTATTTACAATGGTGCTACTGGCTTGGTCTACACTCATAACCACCAAGTCGGCAATATTTACGTGATAAGGTCTACTGCAGGCAAAGTAGATAATATCAGCTAGGTCCTCGGCTTGCAAAGGTCTGTAGCCTTCATATACTTTAGAAGCGCGTTCTTTATCGCCTTTAAAGCGTACCTCACTAAATTCGGTTGCTACCTGCCCGGGGTGAATAGCTCCTACTTTCACGCCCTCCTTGTTTAGGTCTATTCGCAAACCTATTGTCAAGGCGTCTACCGCATGTTTTGAGGCGCAATAAACTGCACCATTCGCGTAAACTTCCTTAGCGGCAGTAGAGCCAATGTTAATTATTTGTCCCTTGCTAGTAATAAGACTAGGTAAAAGGGCTCGGGTTACATATAATAGTCCTTTCACGTTGATGTCCATCATAGCATCCCAGTCACTCACATCTCCATTTTGGATTGGGTCTAGACCGTGAGCATTACCAGCATTATTTATTAAAATATCGATAGCAGAGAACTCCGGTGGAAGGGAGTTAACAGCATCCTGTACGGCGCTTTTGTTGCGAACATCAAAGTTTAATGAATATACCTCGGTATGTTTGGCCAATTCCTTTTGAAGCTCTTGGAGGCGTTCTATTCGTCGTCCACAAATTATTAAGCGTAGGCCTTCTTTTGCAAATCTCTGGGCGGTAGCTCTACCAATACCGCTGGTAGCACCGCTAATAAAAGCTGTTTTTGTCATGGTATTAACGTTCAAGTTTATTGTGGCTCATCGCTGTACTTAAGGTCTAGCAGACGCAACTGCAAGCTAAGTTTATTGCGATAAACATTTTTTTCAAGATGGTATAAAATGGAAACTTCTCTTCCGCTACTAAGTTTTTCTAAGTGATGGCTCATACTAAAGCCGATACCGTCCATTACAATTCCCGTGCTAGGGTCGGTGATGCCTAGCTTTAAGTGCTTTTGGTTTTCACCTACTAATCTTGAGCCGGAATTAAGTAAGCCATTGCTTCTAAAAATGGGGCTGAGGTTCTCCGGGCCAAAAGGTCCAAATCGCTGGATAGTATTGTAAAAATTAAGATTTATTTCTGCAAGATTGATCACTAGGTCGTAGGTAAAGCTAGGCTGTAATTGTTCAGGAAGAATACTGGCCGCCACCGTTTCTTCAAAGTGTTTTTTAAACTCTGCATAACGTTCCTCTTCTAGGGTCATTCCCGCTGCGGCAGGATGTCCACCAAACTGTTCTAAGATATGGTCACACTTTAACAGGGCGGCATAAACGTCAAAGCCAGCCACAGTGCGGGCAGATCCGGCAAGTTTATCGCCAGACTTAGTGAAGACAACGCTGGGGCGATAGTAGTTTTCGATCAGTCGAGAAGCAACAATTCCGATAACGCCTTTATGCCAAGAGGGATCATAAACTACGGTGGAGGAGTGCTCTTCTTCTTCAAGAGTTTGAATTTGGCTAATAGCTTCCTGAGTTATCTTTTGGTCTAATTGGCGGCGATCGGTATTATTGGTATTAATCTCTTCCGCAATAGCATCGATAACAGTGAGGTCCTGACCTCTTAACAGTTCCACTGCTTTCTTTCCATGTGCTAGTCTGCCTGCAGCATTAATGCGCGGAGCAAGGGTAAAAACCACATCGTTAATATCGAGTTTGCCACCGCTGGGTTTAGCGAGTTTTAGTAAAGCCGCTAAACCGGGACTGGGATTGGTGTTTATTTGTTTAAGTCCAAAATAGGTTAAGATGCGATTCTCATCGGTCATGGGAACTATATCGGCGGCGATGCTAACCGCTAGCAGGTCTAAATAAGGGAGCCAATGACTGTCTTCTAGAGCCCAGTTTTCACAGAGTGCCTGCACCAGTTTAAAACCAACACCACAGCCACTTAGTCCTTTATAGGGATAAATACAATCATTGCGTTTTGGATCTAAAACTGCCACTGCGGCGGGAAGTGTATCCCCGGGAGTGTGGTGATCACAAATGATAAAGTCGATCCCTTTTTGCTTGGCATAGTCCACCTTGTCGAGGGCCTTAATGCCACAGTCAAGAGCAACAATTAGGCTAACTTTTTCTTCGGCCGCACAATCAATCCCTGCTTGCGAAACGCCGTAACCTTCTTTATACCGATCCGGTATGTAAGTAATTACATGGGGATAGTGTTTTTCTAAGAAAGCGGAGAATAGTGCCACGGCGGTAGTTCCATCCACATCGTAGTCGCCATACACCATAATCTTCTCGCCGGTACTTTTTGCGAGATTGATTCTATCTACGGCGCGGTCCATATCCTTCATTAAAAAGGGATTATGAAGGCCTTGGATATTGGGATTGAAAAATGCTTCTGCCTGCAAGCGATTACGGATGCCTTTTTGAACTAAAAGACTAAGAAATGTATCAGAAATAGTAAGCGACTTTTTGAAGTCACTGAGGGTAGTCGGATCCGGCTGCGTTTTTAATTTCCACAGGTATTGTAAAGGCATAATTAATATTTGCCGCTAATTTACGTTCAAAAGTAGGGGTGAAGAAAGCCTAGCTGATTTCTAAACGATTATTTATTTAGGGCTGGAGTTTTTATGACTTTTAATCTGTTCATCAATGGAGTACTTATGCAATAGCTGAAATACTTCATGCACCAGATCTTCACTTAAGCCTAACTTTTTGCCAAAGCTCTTGCGGTTTTCTAAAACCTTAAACCAGCGTTTCATTTGAAAGATGGTAACCTGATGATCGTATTTCACTGGCCCAATGCTATTGGCTAGGTCATTACGTCTTTTTATCAGTTTCAGAACATCTTCGTCTACCAGATCAATTTCCGCTCGCAGCTTTTCAAGTTGACCAATAAAACGCTTGTCATGAATAGCTTCTTCACGTCGCTCTAGCGATTTATATATTTTAGAAAGACGAGTTGGTGTTACTTGCTGCTCAGCATCGCTAAGTGCCTTTTCAGGATTGATGTGTGACTCAATCATAAAACCATCCATCCCTAGATCTAATGCGCTCTGACAAACTTCCGCTACCAGGTTGCTTTTCCCTGCGATGTGGCTAGGGTCGCAGATTACTTTTAACTCGGGGGCAAGGCGTCTTAATTCGAAGAACACCTCCCATTTAGGCTCATTTCTGAAAGGCTGGCTTTGATAAGCATAAAAGCCACGGTGAATTGCCGCGAGTTTATTCACCCCGGCTTGCTGGAGTCTTTCGAAGGCACCCAGCCATAATTTTAATTCGGGGTGAATGGGGTTTTTAACGAATATGGGAATATCTACCCCGCGTAAGGCATTGGCAATTTCTTGCACGTAAAAAGGGTTTACGGTAGTGCGCGCGCCAATCCAGAGCATATCTATACCCGCTTCTAAAGCTTGTTCAACATGCTTGGCCGTTGCTACTTCGGTAAGAACAGGTAAGTTATTTTCTAGCCCTGCTTTTTTTAACCAAGCTAGAGCAGGCTTACCAATGCCTTCAAATGACCCTGGTTGGGTACGTGGTTTCCAAACACCACCTCGCAAGGCACTTATTGGTGTGTTTTGGGCAAGCGCCGAAGCGGTATTTAGAATTTGATCCTCACTTTCTACACTGCAAGGACCCGCTATTAGCAAGGGTTTCTCTTTAACCGGGAGCCACTGTTCTATATCGCTAACAATCATATGATCCTTTTAACAAGGTATAAGCTTAAAAATCTATTTAGGTTCATGTAAAACCAATAAAGGCAAAGTTGTATGATAAGCTAGCTTGCTGGTTATACTGCGATGGAATATTCCCTCAAAAAACCCGTAACGCTTATTAATGGCGGCGACTATATCGGCTCCTTCTTTAGCGGCTTCTTTTATAATTGCTTGCTCAACATTTTCGGAGTTGATAATGGTGTAGTCGTGGTCAACCTCTTTTAGCATACTACTATAAAAGTCGCGCGCGCCATTGGGCACACTAGTGTTTTTTTGCACGTGAACTATATCTATGGAAGCACCCAGGGTTTTAGCAAAGAGGGCTAAACGCTTTAAGGGGAGTTCTTTTACCTCGGGATCTAGGTCACTAGCAAAAACAATGCGCTCTACTTTCTGTAAATCCGCTTTAGGGGGAATAATCAGTACTGGCTTATTGGTGTTTTGAATAACAGAGGAGGCATTTGATCCGATTAAAACTTCTTCAATACCACTAGCACCTTTGGTGCCCATTACTATTAAGTCAATACCTGCTAATTCAGACTGATCATGAATTAAGCGAATGGGGTTACCTAGCCGCACTAGCGTGGTGAATTTTCCTTTATACTTTTCCTTTACATGCTTAGAGAAAGTGGCCATGTTCTTTTCAGCATTCTCTTTCATTACTTCTAAAAGTGAAGTAGTCATGGAGCGGTCAGAGTAGGGTAAATCGTAGGCATGGATAATTCTTACCGTACCTTGATTATAGGCGGCCATTTTAAAAGCTATCTCGCAGGCTTTTTCCGCGTTTTTTGAAAAATCTGTGGGTAAAAGAATGTTCATCTGGAGTGTTTTTAGGTCATTTATCTTGTTTGAGCATCGATACTTGCTAAGGTAATCATATTAACGATTTCTCGCACTGATGCACCAATTTGTAATACATGAGCAGGCTTCTTTACTCCAATTAATAATGGCCCAACGGCCTCAGCAGCTTCAAAAGACTGAAGCATTTTATAGGCAATATTGCCGGAGGCCAGATTTGGGAATACAAAGCCATTAACATTATGGTCTACTAGCTGGCTAAAGGGAAAGTTCTCTTTTAGGAGAGTTCTATCTAGGGCGAAGTTTGCTTGCATCTCACCATCTACCAAAAGGTCGGGGTTCTCTTTATGTAATATTTTCAGTGCTTGCTGCATGGTACTTGGGAGCTTACCGCGATTACTTCCAAAGTTGCTATAGTTGAGGAGCGCAATTTTTGGCGTCATGTTGAAACGTCTGATTGACTGTGCCAATAAACGGGTAATTTGCACAATATCATTCACGGTAGGTTCTTCAATAACCGTGGTATCTGCAAAAAACATAGGCCCCTTTTTAGTAAGCATAATATACATACCTGCGACCCGCTCTAGACCGTCTTGCGGCCCAAGAATTTTAAAGATGGGCTTAATTACTTCAGAGTATCTTTTAGTGGTGCCAGATATAAAAGCATCCGCATGGCCTAAATGAGTCATTGCTACGCCATAATAATCTCTATTACGCATATACTTACGCGCTTCGATAAGGGTGATACCTTTTCTCTGACCTTTCTTAAAAAACATTTGCGCATACTCTTCGCGGCGATTGCTCGCTTCCTGTGGGTCAATAATTGGTAAATGCGAGATGTCCTCTAAGCCATACTCATTGATCAGTTCATTAATGCGCTCTTTGTTTCCTAAAAGTATGGGATGCGCTAGTCCCTCGTCCACCGCGATTTGAGCAGCTTTAAGAGTTTTGAGTTGATCGCCTTCTGCCAGCACTACGCGTTGTGGATTGGTACGTGCTTTTTGTTGTGCAAGGCGAATAAATTTGTCGTCGCGGCCTAGTCTTGCGAGAAGCTCCTCTTTATAGTTATGCCAGTCTAAAATTGGTTTTTGAGCAACGCCACTTTCCATAGCTGCTTTTGCAACGGCGCAGGCTACTTTAATAATAAGGCGTGGGTCAAAAGGTTTTGGAATTATATAATCCCTGCCAAAGCCCAGACTGTCCTCATTATAGGCGAGGTTAACAATTTCAGGTACAGGTTCTTTTGCTAGCTGAGCAATAGCTTTCGCCGCGGCTAGTTTCATCTCCTCATTGATCTTAGTAGCTCTAACGTCTAAGGCACCACGAAAGATAAAGGGGAAACCTAGTACATTATTAACTTGGTTGGGATTGTCGGAACGTCCGGTAGCGATAATTATATCGGGTCGCGAAGCTTTGGCTTCGCGGTAGCTTATTTCTGGGTCTGGATTAGCTAGTGCAAAAACAATGGGATCTTTGGCCATGCTTTGTACCATTTCCGTGCTAAGAACTCCGCCAACGGATAGGCCCACGAAAACATCAGCATCAACAAGCGCTTCGCTAAGGGTGTTGTGTTTTGTTTCACGAACGAATTTCTTCTTGGAGGAATTTAATCCCTTTCGGCGGGTGTTTAAAACACCCTTACTATCACACATTAGAAGGTTTTCCGGCTTTACGCCTGAGGAAATGAATAGCTGGGTACAACTACTAGCAGCAGCACCAGCACCGTTAAAAACAACCTTTAAATCAGCAAGCTTTTTATTTACGCATTCGGCAGCATTAATAAGTGCCGCGGAAGCAATGATGGCGGTACCGTGCTGGTCATCGTGCATAACCGGAATATCTAGTTCTGCTTTCAAGCGTTCTTCAATGTAAAAACAATCTGGGGCCTTAATGTCCTCTAAGTTGATTCCTCCGAAAGTAGGGGCGAGAGCCTTCACCGTTTGTATAAAGAGTTCGGGGTCTTTAGCATCGAGCTCAATGTCGAAGACATCAATGTCGGCAAATATTTTAAAAAGCACGCCTTTGCCTTCCATAACGGGCTTGCTTGCCTCTGGGCCAATATCTCCCAGTCCTAAAACAGCGGTGCCATTGGTTATAACGGCCACTAAGTTACCCTTGGCTGTGTATTTATAGACGTTTTCTCTATCGCGCGCAATCTCCATACAAGGGTCAGCAACCCCAGGAGAATAGGCAATAGAAAGATCTCGTTGGGAGTTACTAGGTTTTGTTGGTACGACTTCAATTTTACCTGGTCTGCCATCCTGATGATAAGCAAGAGTGTCTTTTTTTCTAATTTTAGTCGCCATATTATTTTATAGTTTCTACCGTTTTCTATGTTATCCTAAAATAAAAATTTATTGTTCGGATAGCGTCGAGCATGAATTTCGGCCACCGTCTCGTACAATCGATTTTTTAGATCTTCGAGGTTGTCTCTTTGAGTAGCGGAAATGAAAATCGCCTGTCGGTCGGTACGTGCAAACCAAGTTTTCTCCCACTGTTCTAAGGTAAAGTGGCGATTATTTAGGAGTGGGCTTAAGTCGTCTGGGTCGTGCTTTTCCGCTTTATAAGCATCAATTTTATTGAAGATCATGATAACTGGTTTGTCGGTGCCATCAATTTCTGCTACCGTGCGGTCAACAGTTTCAATATGCTCTTCAAAATTAGGGTGCGAGATATCTACGATATGCAAAAGAACATCTGCTTCGCGCACCTCATCTAGTGTAGACTTAAAGGACTCTACCAATTGAGTGGGAAGTTTCCTGATAAAACCTACGGTATCGCTTAATAAAAAGGGAAGATTATGTATTACGACTTTTCGCACAGTAGTGTCTAAGGTTGCAAATAATTTATCCTCTGCAAACACTTGAGATTTACTAAGGAGGTTCATTATGGTGGACTTGCCAACATTGGTGTAACCGACTAATGCAACACGCACCATGCTTTCGCGATTACTGCGTTGAATAGACATTTGTTTGTCTATTTTTTCCAATTTCTTTTTTAATAAAGAAATCTTATCACGAACAATCCTTCTATCTGTTTCAATTTCACGTTCACCTGGCCCTTTCATACCAATACCACCTTTTTGTTTACTAAGGTGGGTCCATAGATTAGTAAGACGAGGTAAAAGGTATTGATACTGGGCTAGTTCAACCTGGGTGCTGGCATAGGAAGTTTGCGCCCTGCCAGCAAAAATATCGAGAATCAGATTAGTTCTATCTAAAACTTTGATCTCAAATAGTTGCTCTACATTTTTTAGTTGAGAAGGGGAAAGCTCATCATCGAAGATGGCTAAATCAATTTCATTCTCTTTGATATATTCGGTGATCTCGCGCATTTTACCCGATCCCAAAAATGTTTTTGGATTGGGGCTGTCGAGTTTTTGGGTGAATCTTTTTAGGCTATCTGCACCAGCAGTGTCTGCTAAGAATGCTAACTCGTCAAGGTACTCGCCTAAGCGTTCCTCGCTTTGAAATTGTGTAATAGCACCGATTAAGATTGCTCTCTCGCGACCTTCTTTCTTTTTTTTTCTTTCTATCATATAATCAAGCTAGCCATGTTGACCAAGGTATTCTCGACAGAATGAGAACCAAAGCTATAAGAAAACTTAGGCCTAGGCTTGCGAATTTTTTAGAGTTAATAAATTGTCTTTTAGCTCGAGAATAACCAAAAGTGATGATAGCAATGGCTAAAATCATGATGGAGATGTGTTCAACTGCGTATAAGCGTAGATTAGTATCCTTCATAAATCCTTCAATTTTCGTTATATTAAACCCATTGGACCCCATGAAATAAAGAATCAAGCCCACTATCAGCTGCAAGTGACTTAAAATTAGGGTGATTAAGGATAGTCTTTTATCGCTCTTAGTGAAGGTGTTCTTACTAAAATACTTTATACCAAAGACTACGATGGATACAACTAAAACCGGCAGTAACAAATAGGGTATGAAGGAATGAAGATGCTGTAGCTTAGTAATCATGGATAATCTTTTTACAAAGGTAATGACCTAAAGCTTGCTTACTACCAAACTTAATGTTCAGCCTTTATTTTTTTCCAATACCTTCTTTAGTGAATCTTCTATGTAGTCTTGCTTCTTTTTGTTGAGAAAGAAGATATCAAAATTTCGGAGCTTTTTGTCCCCCTGATAAGATTTCACCGTCAAGGTTAGCCTTGCCTTTAAAAACCCGCGTTTGAGTGAGTAATCGATTAATATGTTCTTAGCAAATTCATAATGTTTATGCTTCCTACTTTCTATTGGTCCAAGTATTAAACTCCGAGTGTCAATGTGAATAATTTCATATTCATCTTCATAGGAGAAAAATGACCAACGGGTTATGGTCAGAATAATAATTAGTAAAAAGCTAGAGGTTGCAAGTTCATGTTTAGGGAATATACTCGAAATACTGCCCGGGATAAAGCTTAGAGAGATATCGAGGAGGAAACTAATTGACAGTATTATTGCAAGCCACCACATGGCCTTGAAAAGGGATTTGTTACTTATCTTCATAGCGAAAAACGTCGTGCCAAGTTTTCGTGAAACTTGAAAAATTTAGTCCAGTAGCACTACTAGGTATTTCGAATTCTTCCAAAATTCCCCCGAATTGGTGATAGAAATCGCAACGATTAACTCTCCGTCTTTTTTAAATACGGAACTTGTGCTTAAATGGTTGGATAATATTTCAACTTTTTTATTCCCTCCCTCTATTGGTATTAGTTTTGTAGTGCTTAAGTCTATTTGAGTAAAGTACTCGGTTTTAAAGTCGGTAGCAATGGTCTCTGTTCTTCCAATGCCGATAAAACCACCTTCCTTGTTTACTATTCCAGCCGCTTTTAATTCTTTATACGTACCTATGGTATAATAGGCAGTATTAATGGCATCAGTTTGCTGTTCGATTAAACGTCTCTGCGCCAAGCTCGTTTCCGTTAAAATCCCCACTTTAGAGTTGAGCTGATCCATTTTAAAGTTAAGATTGGCTAAATCCCCTTTTAAAACTAAAATTTGTTCATCCTTTGCTTCTATCTGACGATTTAGGTTAGTGATCATTTTCAGATACTTTTTACCATCGCCTCGGCTATTGTTTAGCCTTTTTTGCAAATCACTAATCAGTTCCTTATTTTGTTCAATGATGCTATTTATTGCCTCAATGTCTTCTAAAACCTGAGCTCTTGCTACCTGAGCATTTTCAAGACCTCCCTCACGGGCATTTTGAATCGACTCTTCGCGTTCTCTAATTGCGGCCAAATTTTCTTGCACATTAGTAAAAGTTTCGGCAAAATCCTCTATTTTCTGGTCTTTATCGAGATCTTGAGACTTTAATTCTTCAACTTCCAGTCTTAAAGAGGCATTCTCGTTTTTTAAATCATTATTACAGCTTGTGATAATGATAGACAGTAAGATAAGACCTATAATTCGCTTCATATAATTCGAGCTTTTCATTTTTCAAAGTTTGAAAGATAATTAATTAAACCTTTAGTACTACTGTCTTTATTACTTTTACCGATATTATTAGTTAAGAGAGGTAGAATAGTACTAGCTAGCTGTTTTCCTAACTCCACGCCCCATTGATCGAAGGAGAAAATATTCCAAACAATTCCTTGCACGAATATTTTGTGTTCATAAGCTGCGAGTAGTTTTCCTAAGTTTTCTGGACTCAAGATGTCGCCAACAATGGA
>JBNMPT010000030.1:0-15361 GCA_051277025.1 Roseivirga sp.
AAAACATTGTTCTCGATAAACTGTCCCGCAACATCGTAATATGCTAAAGAGCTAATCCCATTAGGCGAAATACCCTCAATTCCGATAATAGCTTTTCGTGCCGACTCAATTGGTGCTGCTGTCTTATCGTCTTCTTTACAGGCGCTTAAAATTAAGCTAAGGCTTAAAAAACTAAAAATTACTTTTCTCATGCTGAAATTACTCCTTTGGAATGTTAAAAATAAAGGAAAAAGCTGGGATTGGACTAGTGAAGTCAATAGTAAATTTATTTATCCTCTAACCACCGATTAATTGCCTAGCATTAGCCAAGGCCGCTTCGGTTATTTCCTCTCCACTTAATAAACGTGCAATCTCCTCCAGTCGTTGGTCTGCGCTCAGTTCTTGTATTCTTGTTTGGGTTTTCCCTGCCAAATTTTCCTTCCAAACTTTAAAGTGACTCTCGCCTTTAGCGGCAATTTGAGCTAAGTGAGAAATTGAAATCACCTGCATATCTTTTCCCATATCGGCTAAAATATCGGCAATTTTACGCGCTGTTGCTCCACTAACACCCGTATCAATCTCGTCAAAAATTATGGTGGGTAGAGATTTGGTTCGCGAGAGAATGGCCTTAAGAGCTAACATTACCCGGCTCAACTCACCACCCGAAGCAATCTTATTTAATAGGGCGGGTTTTTGCCCAAGGTTTGCAGAAAAAAGAAAGCGTATGTCATCTTTTCCCGAGGGAGTGAAATTAGCCGACTCACTAATTTCAATAATAAATTGGGCATCAGCCATATTTAATCCCGAGAGTATTTTCTCCAGTGAGGATTGCAATTTTGCTAATACGGCTTGTCTACTATTTCTAAGAACAGTTGCGGCTTCCAACAATTGTAATAAAACGGCTTCCACTTGCTGACGAAGATCCGTAAGTTTATCATCACGATTAATGGCTTCCACTATACTTTCTTCTATCTCTAGCTTCTTAGCAATAAGCTCCTCATTACTCGCCACAAGATGCTTCTTTTGTAAGCCCATTAACTGACTTAAGCGAAGATCTAAGCTTTCTTTTTCTTGTGGATTAAAAGTACTATCCTCTCCAATTTGCTCTAATTCTGCTCTAATATCTTCAAATTCAATACTGAGACTACTGAGGCGTTCTGCCAAACTAGCGAGACCTTTATCAAATCGCGCAACCGCTTTTATTTGATTTCTACTTTGTTTCAAGCTTTCACTAATACCAAAAGGTTCCGACTGCGCAAGCTTAAGTGCCTCAGAAACTGCAGATTCAATACTGCCAACATGCTCAAGTTTAGCTAACTTTCCTTCTATATCCTCTTGTTCACCAGGGATAAGTTGAGCAGACTCCAATTCTTCAAAGAGGAACTGTCTATAATCAGCGTCACCACCTTCTTCCCTTTGTTCGGCTTCAAGTAGTTTTAAACTTTTAAGAAGCTCAACATGCTTAAGGTAATGCTTCTGGTACACTGCGCCTTGCTTGGTGTTTAGTGCAAAGCTATCGATCAACTCGAGCTGAAAACCGGTATTATTTAATAATAAAGTATCGTGTTGGCTATGAACATCAATGAGACGTTCCGTAATTTTTGTCAAGACATCTAGCCTTACCGGAGTATCATTTATGAAAGCCCTCGACTTACCACTTGGTTGAATCTCACGACGAATTATACTCTCTTCTTCAAAGTCTAAATCATGTTCTTTAAAAGGAAGCAGAAATTTCTTACTATCCAAGAGGAAAACACCTTCGATTATACACTTCTTAGCCGGATTCCGCAAAGCCTTAAGGTCTGCACGAGCCCCCAATAAGTGCCCCAAAGCACCGAGTAGTATAGACTTACCAGCACCTGTTTCACCGGTTATAACGCTAAAACCTTGAGGAAAATCTAATTGCAGATTATCAATTAGAGCAAAATTATCTACGGATAGCTTTTTTAACATGATTTAGCCTTGCCCCATTTTTTGGTATGATGAGCTATTATTAGGATCTAGCTCGATAAGTAAGTCTTTTAAATCACCTATCGGTACCGGATCGCCTTTTTCAAATATTTTTACAATTTCCGCCTGTTTGGCATCAAACCATAATTGCAAAAGAAAACTATTCCGTCGTTGATCGTTCACTTTTTTCAAAGACATTAAAGCTGTTTTTATATTCAACTTTGCCGTCTTTGTCTTTCCTGCATCATACATCAGGTCTAAACCTTGACGATGATAAGTATACAGACACACACGATAGTTATCAAAAGCAGGACTAGAAAGGTTATCACTTAACCAATAGCGATTTTTATTACTACCGCCAAAACTATTCCAACCGCCATAGTTGCTTGATTGTGCATTACCAACAATATTTTGTGCCTCCGTATAATAGCTGGTTCCTCCCATGGCAGAGTAAGTATCATGGTCGAGACCAATAATTATATAAGTATAATAAGCTAAAATAGAAGTAAGATTAGATAGGTAGGCATTGGCAGCGAAATCCAAACGATCAAACTCTAAGTATTCAAAATCGAAATCACTATCCTGATGGACTAAAATTGGGGAGAGATAATCGGATTTATAAATAGGGCGACTGTAAAAAACCTGAATACTCCCGCTGAAATTATTATTACTACGATCGTTGATGGTGATTACAAATTGGCAATCAATACGCTCCTCAATTGCATAGTTTTCATCTGTCCACTTGCGATTATTAAGAAACTCGCGTATGGCTTTTTCCATATTATCATAGAGTTGCTTATTGGTCGCTTGAATATTAGGAGTTAATACTTGTACCCTAGCATTTAGCTCCTGTGCCTGTGTGCTAAAACTAATTATGACGCTTATGCAGAATATCCAAAATTTCATGTGCTAATTCTTTCTTCAATTTTAGTGAAAGAGCAATTTGCTCCTGGTCTTTGCCTATTAATCGAACTTCATTTGTATCATGACCAAATCCACGCTCCTTACTATCGGGGCTGTTTAAAACGATCCAATCACAATTTTTGGTATGTAATTTTTTCCGAGCATTTTCCAATGCATTCTCCGTTTCTAAAGCAAAACCTACAATAAGTTGCTCCGCACTTTTCTGAGCGGCCAAGGTCTTTAAAATATCTGGATTTTGAATCAATTCGAGCTGCATCTCTTCTTGTCCTATCTGCTTTTTAATCTTCTGATTAGAAGCAATCTTAGGACGGTAGTCTGCCACCGCAGCACTAAATATCGCCCAATCGGCCTGCTGGAAATTATCTTGGGCAGCAATTAACATCTCAGCGGTGCTTTCTACACGAATAACCTTAATAGCGTTATAGCTGGTTTCTAGAGCACTCGGACCTAATACTAAAGTAACGTTTGCTCCTTTTTCAGCAGCGGCTTCTGCCAAAGCCATTCCCATTTTACCGCTAGAGCGATTACCGATAAAACGTACCGGATCGATGATTTCATAAGTTGGGCCAGCCGTAATCAAAATATTCTTGCCTCTTAAGGGTGCTTGCTCAACTAAATATGAAGCCATTTTACTATGGATGGTCTCCGGCTCAGCCATTCTCCCCTCGCCGTTTAAGCCACTCGCTAACTCACCGCTTTCGGCAGGAATAAAGATATGACCAAATGATTCAAGGGTTTTAATATTCTTTAAAGTGGCGGGATGCTTGTACATATCAAGATCCATTGCAGGAGCAAAAAAGACCGGGCACTTTGCGGATAGATATACCGCCATTAAGAAGTTATCCGACTGTCCGCTTGCCATTTTAGCAAGCGTATTGGCAGTTAGGGGTGCCAAAATCATTAAGTCTGCCCAAAGTGCTAATTCTACGTGATTATGCCACTCTCCACTCTCACTCTTAGTGTCGTAATACTCCCAATAAACGGGATTTTTACTAAGTGTGGATAAACTTAATGGCGTAACAAAATCGCGCGCACTGGGACTTAAAACCACACGCACCTCGGCCCCTGCTTTTATTAGCAAGCGCACGAGGTACGTTGTTTTGTAGGCGGCAATACCACCAGTAACTCCTAGTAGTATTTTCTTCCCGCGTAGCATCTTATCTAGTCTTCTTCTTCCTTAATAACTTCAGGTCTGCGGAAATAAATTTCCCTGTTCTCCCATTCTGTTGCGGCAATATGATGCGCCTTAGGCAGACTTTCATAAAAACGAGAAACTTCAATTTGCTCCTTATTCTCGAAAATTTCTTCTAATGATTCATTATTGGTTGCAAACTCTTCTAACTTATCATGCAATTCAACTTTGATGTCCTCGGCAATTTGATCTGCACGTTTAGCTAAAATACTAACCGCCTCATATATATTCTGAGTTTGCTCGTCAACATGATTATGATCACGAGTAATAGTGCTGCGTGGTGCATCTACTTTTTTGAAATCCATATATTGAATTTATGATTGAATTTTATAACTATTAATTTCCGCACTAATATTAGTAAACAAAATATCCAATTCTTTGGTATGCTTACTCTCCGAAAAGGCATCCTTGAACTCTCGATAAGAAGTTCTACTTTCTATTAGTCTTTGTAATTTTTTATCCTCAATACTTTTATTAGCGAGACGGTAAGCCGCAATACTACGGAAGTACATACAATCCTCACGAAATTCGGTATCAGGAAACTCATCTAAAACAATATTAAAGCTAACCACCGCGGATTGGTAATTTTCCATATTGTAATATAAAGTTGCTCTTGTAAAAGCTTTGCGTTCTAATTTCGCCCTCAACTCATCTATCAGCTCATTAGCACTGAGCAGCTTGTCACTTTTAGGATATAGATTGGCGAATAACTGCAAATTATTGATTGCCTTGTACGTGAAATCCTGATCTAAACTAAAGATCGGCGACTCCAAGTAATCGCAATAGCCCATCATGTAATAGGCCAATTCAGTTTTGGGATGATTCGGAAAGGTTTTGGCGAAGTTCTTAAAGTGATACGCTGCCAAGATGTAATCTTTCAATTGATAGCTAGTCATGGCATAGTAATAATATACCTCAGCCGCTTTATCGCTGCCACGATAAAGAATTAGAAGCTCATCAAAAAGTGGATAAGCTTTGTCATATTCCTCATCATTAAAATACTCTACTGCCTTCTCGTATTTGTAATCAACATCAGGGCTTTTTAAAACCTTTTGATACTCGTTACAGGAACTGATAACAGTCAGTATTATTAATAATCTGAGGTATTTGAATTTGTTCTTCATAAATCAGCTGGCAAAAGTACAAATAAGCCTTGAATAATCTAGTAAATAAACGCAAGCCTACCGTGCTTATTCTGTAAATAAGCGGAATTTATCAGGGGCGAATATTTCCGCCTCCAAAATAGCGCGTATTTGATTGGGGAAATCAAGCTTAATATTTTGATCATTTCGCACCCAATCCCGCAGTTTCATTAGGGAATCGTCATTTATTTTACTGGCAGTAGGCACTCCTAACTGCCTTAATGAACTGGCATTGCAATATTGCTCATACTGTCCTTTAATGGGAACGACAAAGAGCTTTTTACCTAAAAACAGCGCTTCTGAGGGTCCTTCAAAGCCTGCAGAGCAGAGTAAGCCAGCGCTAGAGGCCATACTTTTGGCGAAATTTTGCGCGTCAATGGTTTGAATTAACACATTAGCTTCTTGTCTACTTTCTTTGGCCTTTCGGCTGAATAGTTGCCAAGTTACTCCTTCAATCTTATGGAGTAGTTTAATTAATTTATCGTCTGCATAAGCGGGTAAATAGACGGTGTAATGACCCAAATTGGAAACTTGCGCAGCGCGAATGTCGGCTCGAATTACTGGCGAGAAAATAAAGTCATCGTAAGACTGAAAATGAAAAGCAATATGTTTTTTGGTAGGAGCATAATTCCTTAAAATTAACTCTCCCAAAAACGCTTTTTTATCCGGACGAGGGCTTTTTAGCGATGAAAATGCGGCTTGATGACTTAAGCTAATTATGGGCTTTTTTCGCAACTTACAAGACCAAGCAGTAATGGCCTCAAAGTCATTAATAGCTAAATCATATTGCGCAACAGGAACCTTTATTAATTATTTAGATAAGCGTATTAAGTTGTTTTTAAACAGCGTTTTAAGATAACTAACACCTCCTCTATTGGTATAGTAAAATACGAGGCCGCGATAATTATATTTAATGGGCCTACTTAGCTTTACTTGGCTTTGATTCCCGCTTATGAGAATATCTACTTCTGCAAATTCCTCGAGCAAGGGTATTATTTCCAATGCTCGAGCGGCATGACCATTTCCAGTACCTTGAAAGGCATATACTATTTTAATTTTTTTAGGCAAGCGCACTTTCCTTTTCGGTGACTTTAGAAATCAGGCTTTCCAAATTTAGCTCTTCCATTAAGGTTTCTTCTTCGGTTGTACCAATTAAGTCTTTGTTGTAATAATACAAATCCCAGGTGCTGCCATTAAATTCCAATGCGCTTAAATTTTCTATCCAATCGCCCGAGTTTAAGTACCAACATTTCCCCTTCTGATTTTCAACTAAACGCATTTGCGGCTGATGTATGTGCCCACCTATAGATAGCGGGTTCATGGAGAGCAGTCCAAACAATAGCGGACTAAAGCTAAAGTTACCGCTTTGTATTTTCCAATTACCAAAAAAATCTGAGGCTCTCATTTATAGCCGCGCACAGGAATAAAATTTAATGGCCTTCTTAAAGTAAGAAACGCTAATAAAACAGTAATTTTAGGTCAAAATTCATTTTTATGGAATTAATAGAATTAGAAGATCATTTTAATACTGCCGGTGGCCAATTTATAAGCAGCGCCTATACTATGCAGGAGAAACTGCAAAAGATTAAGGCTTACATTTTTGATTGGGATGGTGTTTTTAATGATGGTTTTAAGCTTTCAACGCAAGGAAGTGGTTTTTCTGAGGTTGATTCTGCTGGAGTGAGATTATTAAGATATGCTCATTATCAAGCGAGAAAAAGCAATTCCATACTCGCCATAATTACCGGAGCCGAAAATCCAACTGCTAAATGGTTTATCAAAAAGCAAAATGGCAATGCGCTTTATCAGAAAGCGATTAATAAAAATGTAGCCTTCAAACATTTTTGTACTAAAAATGAACTTTTACCTGAAGAAGTTGCTTTTATTTATGATGATGTAATTGACATAGAAATAGCGCAGCAATGCGGATTGTCTTTTTGCATAGGTCGCTTAGCGAATCCGCTGTTTTTGAATTTTGTAGAAAACAACTCCCTAGCCGATTATATTACTGCTAGTCAAGGTAATGAGCATGGGGTACGTGAGGTTTGCGAACTTTTAGTAGGGCTTTATGGTAGTTATGATGAATGCTTAAAGAATGTGATAAATCGTGAAGACTCCTACCGTGAACACAAAGAAAAGCTGAAGGTATTTGCGCCTGAATTTTTCTTTATAGACGGAACAGATGTAATAATTGCGTAATTGTCATTCTTTTTTATTTGGTTTGCGGAACAGAAACAATTGAAAATTATGAGAAAACTTAGTTTATTTATTCTGGCCCTAGGACTTAGCGCAGCTAATGCCCAAGAATTACCAGCACCTAGCCCAAGCGCTACCCTATCACAAAGAGTTGGTTTAACCGATTTCACCATTGAGTATAGTCGTCCAGGTGTGAAAGGACGTGAGATTTTTGGAGCCCTAATTCCTTACAACGAAGTTTGGAGAACAGGTGCAAATAAAGCAACTAGTATAGAGTTTAGTGCTGACGTAATATTCGACGGGAAAAAAGTAGCCGCTGGCAAGTACAGCGTTTTTACCATTCCTGCAGAAGGGGAATGGACTTTTATTCTTAACAAGAATACTGAATTATGGGGTGCTGGCGATTACAAAGAAGGTGAAGACGTTATTCGTATTCCAGTAGCTGCTTCCGAAACTGAAATGACAGAAACATTCAGCATGGACATCACTCACCTAAGCAGTGAAGGTGGTCATTTAGAAATTAGCTTTGCTGATAGAATGATTGCCGTTCCTTTTATGGTTGAAACCAATAAATTAGCCATGAAAAACATCGAGACTGCTCTTAGTGAAAGTGCTGAAGATCGTTTATGGTTAGTTAATCGCAATGCCGCTAACTACTACCTAAACAATGGTTTAGACAAAAAGCAAGCTTTATCTTACATCCAAACTGCTGTTAAATTAAAAGAAGATAACTGGTACAGTCATTACATTCACGGACAAGTTTTATTCTCAATGGGAATGAACAAAGAAGCTGTTGATGCCGCTAAATCGGCTATGAAAATTGGTCAAATGGAAGCCAAAGAATCTGAAAAAGAATTTTCCTACACCCAAATGCTTAAAGAAGCAATGGATAAATGGTCTAAGGCTTAATTAAGTTCACCGCTTACAACCGTTGAACGAGGCCCCCAGAATAGTTCTGGGGGTTTTTTTTATCTCCAAAATTCGGAAAAACTTCAGTCATTTATTTCAACAATTGGTAAATAACTGCCTGAATAGGCTGATTTTTGCAGGAAGCCACTTCTCTAAGCAAACACCTACTCGAAGCCATGAATAAAATCGATTATACTGTTTCCGGATATAATGCCTTACCTATGGCTGCCGATCTATCTCTTCCAGAAGATTTAAGTAATCTCCAGGGAATAATTATTTATGCCCACGGCATTAATGGTTTCAAGGACTGGGGTGGGATGAATATAATGGCGCAGGAGTTCACCCTCGAGAATTGGGCTTTTCTAAAGTTCAACTTCTCACATAACGGCACTACACTTGCTCAACCAGAAGATTTTGTAGATTTAGAAATTTACGCTAAAGACAGCTATTTAAAAAGGCAATTTGATTTAAAAGAGATCTTTACTTTCGTTGAAAAGACCATAGAAAAGGAATTAAAACTCAGTTTCCAGAAGACTATTTTGATCGGTCATTCTAGAGGCGGTCCTGATGTGATTTTAAATTCTGTAAACAATAAAAAAGTCGCTGGCCTAATAACTTGGGCGGCAGTGGCGCACGCACAAACCCCTTGGTACCATCTCAATGCCGATGAGTTAAAGTCCTGGCAAAATGATGGTGTTTATTACCGTTCCAATGGCAGAACCAAACAGGAAATGCCTATTAGTTTTGAGCTATTTGAAGAATGGCAAGACCACAATCAAGAATTAAATGTTGAAGCAGCTGCTCGGCAGATCAGCATTCCTTGGCTAATTATTCATGGGGATGAGGATGAGGCGGTATTTGTTAAAGATGCTTACACACTTAAAGAAAACAATCTCACTGCAAAAGTTGCGATAATTGAGGGGGCCAACCATACTTTTGGACGTATTCATCCATGGACACAGGACCAGTTGCCAAATCATTCTCGAGACTTACTATCCGCTTCTCTTAAATTTTTGAAAAGCCTTTAATCACTTGGTGCTTTTGCGACTCTAAAGCGCTACGAATTAAACCGCCAATTGTCGCGGAACTGGAACGTAATTCTAAAAACGGCTCTAATTCTTCCAAATTACTAATTCCCAAATCTTTTGGCACAAAACCGGTGGACACAACTTGACCATTTTCTATCCAAATTACGCCTTGTTCATCCTCTTTCCTGCCTTTAGTCAGAATTATTTGCTGCTCCTTCAGTTGATTTAAATCGGCTTCAAACCTATCGAAATTAGCATTGTGCTTTTCCTCGTCAATTGCAATGCTACTATTTGGAAAACCACATAAGTTTTCCGCTAATTGATAATGCTTTGCTTTTTGGGCCAACCAAGTTCTTGCACTATCTAAGGAATAAAAATCTATCCAATAATTCTGTTGAACCCCTATTCTGTTCACCACCAAGCAGTTGTTTCCTTTCTGATCTTTATAAGGAAAAATACCAAAACGGATTTTAGGTTTCTTTTGCGCACGATTGAACTCTGGCCAATGCTTTCGTATCTCTTCATCCTCTAAAATACCCGCCATTAAAGTACTCCCGCATAATTGATAGCTAATGGAGTAAATTTCTCTTTTAAAGCCCGCACTTTTCGCTGAACTTTTTTCGGCGGTAAAGTGAGTGCTTACTCGTTGCTTTAAACGGGTGGCTTTTCCAATATAAATAGCTTTTCCTGTACTATTATGAAAGTAATACACTCCAGGTGCATCAGGAAGATTGTGATAGTCATCAGCCTTTAGATTCGCTGGTAAGTTTAACTCACCACTATTTTTCTGAATCATAATCTGCCATTCCCCCGCTTTATCTTTCGCGAGTAAAATTTGCAAGAGTTTCGCGGTAACACGTGCGTCACCCCATGCACGGTGGGAAGACTCATTGATTAGACCAAAATGAGCACTAATATTCTTGAGACTGTATGAACGCAGCCCAGACTCTACCTTCCTGCCGTAGCGAACAGTGCAGAGACGCTTAGGATTATAGTTTACACCAATTTCTTTAAAAGCCGCTTGAATGAAGCTAAGGTCGAAATTAACATTATGTGCGACAAAGACATGATCTCCCAGCATTTCGCGCACTTGATCGGCTAATTCCGCAAAACGAGGAGCATCAGAAACCATATTATCATCAATTCCGGTAAGCGCCGTGATGCTGATTGGTATACTGCGCTCTGGACGCACCAAACTTGAAAATTCGCTTAAAATTTTCTGGCCATCGCTAATGCAGATGGCGATTTCAGTTATATTATTCGCCTTGGCGTAACTTCCTGTGGTTTCAATATCAACAATCGCGAACAAATGGCAGGGGATTTATAATGGTAAAGATATTAAACCTTCTATGCCGACCTTTGTTTAAATTCAAAAAGTATCAATGCCCGAATTACCCGAAGTTGAAATTATGCGTCGCTATTTTGAGGAAAGCGCCCTAGATAAGATCATCACCAAGCTCGATTTCCTCGATGAACTCGGCAAGGTCTACAAGAGTTCCCCCGAAATAATTGAAAAAAGTCTGCTTGGCAAGCAATTTAAATCTACCGAACGCATTGGAAAATACCTATTTGCTCGCATTTCTAAGGGACCATGGTTGCATTTACACTTTGGAATGACTGGCAATTTAGAACTCTTTCAGGGTGATAATTTACCTAAATACGCCAGGCTAGTTTTTCATTTTGAAAACGGTGAAAAACTTGCCTTTTGCGATTTACGTAAGTTTGGTGTGGTAGAAATTGTGGAAAACCCTCAGGCTTATCAGAAGGCGGCTAAAATAGGAGATGACTTTTTAACGATCAGCTGCGAATATTTCATAGAAAAATTAAGCAAAACCACGGTAGCAATTAAGACCAGCCTACTAAATCAAAAGTTTTTCGCGGGCATTGGTAATTGGATTGCCGATGAAATGCTTTTCGATGCGGCGGTGCATCCTTTAAGATCTACCCAAGATATTAATCAGTCGGAATTAACCAAGTTATACACCGCTGGTCAAAAAATCATCCGACAAGCCATTGCCGAGGATACACATTATGGCGATTTTCCTGCCGATTTTTTCGTCAATTATCGTAAAATCGACGCGATTCACCCTGCCTATCCCAATAGTCCAATCGAACGATTAGTTGTGGGGGGAAGAGGTACTTTTATTGTCCCCGAAAAACAAATTCTTTAAATGGAAGAGCTATTTTACACCTGCCCCTATTGCTTTAGTGAGTCTTCAATTTTAGCCGACCTCAGTGTTAATGAGCAGGAGTATATTGAAGATTGTGAACGCTGTTGCAATCCAATCGAGTTTACTGTTATAGCGCGCGACTTCACTTTAAGTGAATTTAGGTATCAATCTATTGAACAATAAGTTAAAGAGAAATTAAACCCTCTATGCCTTCTGCTTCAATATACCGCTCGATTACTTTTTCGGGACTAATCATCACTTCTTTTGCGGTAACACTTACAAAGTTTCCTTTACGCGATTGCCTCAACTGAATTTGCGCTTCTTCAGTATTAAATAACTGCTCCACTTGAGCGATTTTTCCATTATCTGCTGGCACAATAAACTTAAACATATAGAGACTTGGCCAAGTGCTACTTTGGCTTAATTGTACTCTTAATTTCTCGTATTTTTCTTTCTTGGCATCCATGGCGACAAAATTTAAAAACTTCTTTAATTTAGGCAAGTCTAAACAGAAGAAATATGAAAACTATTAACAACTGGTTTGATGAATACGCGGTTAGTCATCAAAACACGACTAATAAAGCCATTCACTATATTTGCGTACCACTGATATTTTTCAGCATTGTCGCCCTTTTAGCCTCTATACCAAGTGCTTTCATTTTTTCCTTTGCTTCCCCAGCTCTTGCCCCATATCTGCACTTTGGAACAGTTTTGATTACGATCGGGCTCCTATTTTACATTAGACTTTCCCTACCCATATTTATAGGTATCGCGGTATTTTCATTGATTTGCTTACGAGGAATTATCTATTTAAAAGCAGGACCATGGCCTCTTTGGTCATCTAGCCTGCTTATTTTTGTATTGGCTTGGATTGGCCAATTCATTGGACACCACATTGAAGGTAAAAAACCCTCCTTTCTCAAAGATTTACAATTTTTACTAATTGGTCCGGCGTGGATATTAGGCTTCGTCTACCGTAACTTGGGTATAAAATACTAGTTGTTAATGACAAAACGTGTAGTAATAACTGGTGCTCCCGGAACGGGAAAAAGCACAATTTTACACTTATTAGAAAATCGTGGCTTCACCATACACTCAGAAATGGCAAGGGCTTTAATTGCAGAACAGCAAGCCCTTGAAAGTGAGCTATTACCATGGAAAAATCATGCTGGCTTTGGTCTAGAACTATTTAAACGACAAAAGGAACAGTATTTTAATGCTGAAGATGGGGTTTATAATTTTTACGATAGAGGTGTTCCCGATAACCTAGGTTATTTGCGCAGAGATAAGTTACAAAACACGCTGCTGGAAGAAGAAGCGGCGGAATTAAAGTATCATCAAGAAGTTTTTTTAACACCCCCTTGGGAGGAAATATATGGCAATGATGAGGTGCGTTGGGAAGACACAAAACTGATGCTTGAAATTCATGAAGCACTCAAAGACATTTATAATTTTTACGGCTACCAGATCACGGAAGTGCCCAAGCTTAGTCCCGAAGAACGAGTATTGTTTATTTTAAATCGACTAGGTCTTCGTGAGCGGAATTCATAAAATCCTCAAAGATTTTTGGCATTATGATGTATTCCGGCCACTGCAAGAGGATATCATAAATTCAGCTTTGCAAGGCCAAGATACCTTGGCCCTACTACCTACTGGTGGAGGAAAGTCTATTTGTTTTCAGATTCCTGCCATTGCAAAAGAAGGCACCGCCCTTGTGATTTCACCACTGATTGCTTTAATGGCAGATCAGGTGCAAAACCTTAAGGAACGCGGAATTAATGCTATTGCTCTAAACTCTAGCTTAAAGCCTAGCGAAAGAGAACTTGCCCTGCAAAATGCTGCTAATGGTTATTACAAGTTTATCTACATTTCTCCTGAAAGTATCGCTAATGAGAAGTTCTTAAACCGACTACAGTATATCGATATCAATTTTATTGTAGTTGATGAGGCGCATTGTATTAGTCAGTGGGGTTACGACTTTAGACCTTCTTACTTAAATATTAAAACGCTTAGAGATATTAAACCCGATTTAGCGGTGATTGCCTTAACGGCTACTGCTACGCCTGAAGTAGTGCTTGACATTCAGGAAAAACTGGCTTTTAAAGAAGGTCGTGTATTCCAAAAAAGCTTCCTCCGTCCTGAGCTTAGTTATAATATTCGCAAAACAGAAAATAAAATGGAAGCCTGTTTAGAGATTCTTAATCGAATTCCTGGCAGTGCTATAATCTACCTTAGAAACCGCAAGGGCGTTGTGGAAATTAGCAAATGGCTGAGAAGCTTAGACTATTCGGCGGACTACTATCATGCCGGTTTAAATTCCGAACAAAGACAATTGCGCCAAAATGCTTGGTTAAAAAATGATTTGCGCATTATGGTTTCTACTAATGCCTTTGGAATGGGCATAGACAAAGCAGATGTGAGGGTTGTTTTACACTTAGACCTGCCCGACTCCTTGGAAGCTTATTTCCAAGAAGCCGGGAGAGCTGCCCGTGATGGAAAAAAAGCTTATTCAATAATACTAGTCGGTCCTAACGACGTGCAAAGCTTAAAAGCGCGCTATCTTGATTCTTTTCCTGATCGAGATTATCTAATTCGGGTGTATAGAGCGCTGATCAATTATTTACAAATTGCGACTGGATCTGAAGAAGGCAGCATCTTTGGAATCGATTTAAATGATTTTGCCAACCAATATCGATTTAGTCCTTTCAAGCTTTATCACGCCTTGAGAATCCTCAATAAGGAAAGTATCCTCGAGTTTAGTGAAAGAGCTTTTAGCCATTCGCGCATCATGCTCAAAGCAGATAGGCGAACCTTGTATGATTATCAAATAAGAAACCCACAATTGGATTTGGTAATAAAAATGCTCACTCGTTCCTACGGTGGATTGGATATAGAGTACGTAAGAATAGATGAAAACCTTATGGTTCGTCGCTTAAACACTAGTATTTACAAGCTGAAAAGCAATTTAAGGGAATTAGATAACCACGGGGTGATAAGTTATATAGAAGCTTCAAATCAGGCGGCTGTCAGTTTATTACAAGAGCGTACCGCGGCAAAAGACCTTGCGCTAAGCCCCGAAAACATTGAGTTTCGAAAAGCCGAGTTAGCAAAGCGCATTGCTGCCGTGGAGAACCTCATAAATGCTGACTCCGTGTGCCGAACAAAAACAATACTCCACTATTTTGGGGAGGACCTGAAAGACGATTGTCTTAATTGCGACGTATGCCGCGTGAAAAAACGTTCAAATAACAAAAAGAGCGACAAGGAAATTGAAAAGGAAATCTTAAAATCAATTACATCCGCCAGTATTAGCCTGATTGGTTTTGAAAAGACCTTTGGCCACAATACTCAATACTTAAAAATACTGAGACTGATGCTTGCGCGAGAAGTGCTCGTAATTGAAAATGACATCTTAGTATTCAATCAGCCCTAGTGCTTTTAGTATCTTTGAGGAATAATCCAATTATTAGCCATGAAAAAACTGATCCTCCTTACTTTTTTTCTTGCCTGTAGCATTCTTGCAAAAGCGCAGATAAACTCAAGCAACGCTATTGCTGGCGCGCAAGAAGATATTCAATTCTTAAGCCAAGGCTATCTTAGCCCTTTTGCAGATGCACTTTCCCATTCTCTTTCCAATGGCTGGTATAATACCGCCAAGGTGCGAAAGACTTTTCGTTTTGAAATTAGTCTGGCACCATCGGTTAGTTTCGTGCCCAATGACATGAAAAGCTTTACCATTAATAATAGTGACCTCAAATCATTAGAATTAGTAGATCCCTCTAATAATGAAACACCAACCGTATTTGGTGACGATTCTCCTGGGGTTGAACTTAGATACACCGACCCGCGGTTTTTAGGACTCGCATCGGC
>JBNMPT010000031.1:0-15212 GCA_051277025.1 Roseivirga sp.
GGTATTAGAAATTATCACCCCTGAAGCTAAGATTTTCCACGGTGAAGCCGACGCAGTTCAGTTTCCCGGAAAAGAAGGCCTCTTTCAAATCTTAAATGGTCACGCACCAATTATTAGTACTTTAAAAAAAGGAGAAGTGAAAATTAGTATTCCTAACTCTTCAAAAGTAATAGAAGGACTAAACGGTAAAATTATAGCCGATAAGTCGAACGATAAAGTTTTAAGACTAAATGTTAGTGGTGGAGTAGTGGAAGTGCAAAACAACCACGTTATTCTGTTAGCGGACTAATCTTTTTTATTAGCAAATATTAAAAACCGCATTTCGATGCGGTTTTTTTTTGCGCTTAATTTTGGATGTGGATAACCACTCCGTCAAAAGTGCATCGATATTCTACTAAGCTAGTTATCGCATTGGTAGAAGGAGAGCCATCAAAGAGTAGATACCTTTCTCCACCGCAGGCGCATTCGGCATAGGTACGATCGTTGCTGATCTCTAAAATGGAGCAGTCTTCTGCATAATGTGTGGGACAAGCACGATCGAAGCCGCCAAAATCATTTTGGTCGTTACTGTTAAAACGACGATAAATTAATAATCCTCGATAACCGCCACTATGGCTTATCGCTCCGCCAATATTTAATAGCTCTAGGCTAGAAGGATTATTGAGATAGATGTATTCGTTAAAAGACACAATAGGGAAATCGCGATTATTATTTTTTTCACATGCTGAGGCAACCATAAATAAGGAAAGAGTCCATAAGAGTAATAAGTATCTTTTCATATTGCAAAATTGCTTAATTAGACGGAAAACGCCTCTTTTTGAGGAAAATTTTACGTCGAAAAGGTTAAATCTTAAATTTATGTTAACACTTAGAGGTTCATTATCAAGAATTTATTAATAAACCTAAGATTTCTAGACTGGCAGGCATTGCTGCTAAGGGCTATTTTATGTTATATTTACGGCCTTTATAAAATTCAGGAGAGATCTTAATAACGGAATAATCTAGTATGGGAAAGAAACTACTCTTACTGCTTTTCACCACTTTAGCCTCAGTTGCTATTGCTCAGCAGCGCCCCGGGTCACTCCGCGGGACAATAACTGACAAGAAAACCGGTGTAACAGTACCATTTGCAAATGTTGTTATAAAGGACGCTTCAGGCGCCATATTAGCAGGAGGAACCACAGACTTCGACGGGAGGTATAATATTAACCCAGTTACACCAGGTTCTTATTTGGTGGAAGCTTCTTTTGCCGGTTACGCAACCTTTAAGGTAAATGGCGTTCTTGTTTCACCAAACAACAGTACTCAGCAGAATTTTAAAATGTCGGAAGCGAGTGAGATGCTTAGTGAGATAACCATTACGTACACTGCACCGCTGATCGATAAAACTAAGAATTCAAAGGTAACCACCCGTGAAGATATTCAAAACATGGCGGTTCGTGATATTACCTCTGTGGCCAGTCAAGCGGCCGGGGTTACTCAGGATGCTAACGGGAATGTTAACATTCGTGGTGCACGTGGAGAAGGAACAGTTTATTTTATTGATGGCGTAAAAATGCGCGGTAACATTAATATACCACAAGCGGCAATTGCTCAAACAGAAGTGATTACCGGTGGCTTACCTGCGCAGTATGGTGATGCTATCGGTGGGGTTATTAACACTACCACGCGTGGTCCTTCTGGAGAATGGTTTGGTAGCGCAGAGGTTTTGACCTCGATGCCTTTCAAATACACGACCCGTAGCGACGGAAGCTCTCTTTTAGATGCGCAGAATTATAACTTGGCGGCCTTTACTATTGGTGGTCCACTTTATAAAAACAGCAAGGAACAAACTATAGTAGGCTTCTTGTTTAGCTCGGAATTCTTATACATAGAAGAACGAAGACCCGTTCCGGTAGGTATACCTTACATCAAGTTAAACGACGATGTTTTATCATCCATTCAACAAACGCCAATTTTAGTGGACCCTAATGGTTCTGCTATAAATTTAGCTTCTGAATTTGTTACTGAGGACGATTTAAGTAATGTTTGGCGAAGAGAAAACTCCTATGGCAACGACGTGCGCTTAACAGGTAATATTCAGATTAAAACATCTGCTAAAACCAACTTAACCCTTGGTGGTAGATTGGTTTACTCTGATGACCGTCAGGCAAGCTTCAATAATCATGTTTTCAACTTTGAAAACAATATGCGTACTGTTAATTCAAACTGGCAAGCATATATGCGCTTCCAGCAATCATTCGATAATGATACTTCTGTTAATTCATTAATTAAGAACGCTTATTATACTATTCAAGTAGATTATACTCGTGATTTTAGTGAGACTTCTGATGTTGAACATGGCGATAATTTCTTTAACTATGGGTACACAGGGAAGTATGATGTTCTTACGCGCCCCGCGTACGTAAACGGATTTGACACAATCGAGAACCTTGCCGGTTTATTATATGTTGGGGATTTCGATATCGGTGTTGACTATACTCCTGGAAATTTGAACCCCAATCGTGACAATTATATTAAAGAGTTCTTTAATATATCGGCAGCTAACCCGGGAATTAACGCGCGTACCTTGGATGAGATTCTAGGATATGGAATGCCAATTAACGGATTTAATCCACGCAGTGTATTTGGTCTTTGGGCAAACACGGGAGCTCAACAAGGAGGTTACAATCAAAGTCGTAACAGTCAGTTTAGAGTAACAGCTTCTACTAATTTTGATATAGGTGACCACTCTTTAATTGCGGGTTTTGAGTATGAGCAACGTATTGATCGCGCTTATGGCTTGGCTGCTCAAGGTCTTTGGACAAGAATGCGTTTATTGCAAAATCAACCAAATTCTCAGTTAGATTTAGAGAATCCTAATCCAGTATACGATCAATTTGGTAACTATCAAGATACGATTAACTACGATTATGCTTATAACCCTCAGGATGCTAGTCAATTCTCTGAGAGAATTAGATCGGCGCTTGGTTTAGATCCTAAAGGTGTAGATCAAATTAATATTGACAACCTAGATCCTTCTATGTTCTCTTTAGATATGTTTTCTGCTGATGAATTAGTTAATCCAAACGGTGCTTCAAGCGTTTCTTATTTTGGTTACGACTACACCGGACAAATAAGTAATGAAAACTCTTCGATCGCAGATTTCTTTCAAGCACGTGATGATGAGGGTAGATATTTGCGCCCAGTAGCAGCATTCCAGCCCATATATATAGCTGGTTATGTTCAAGATCAGTTCGCTTTCCGCGATCTTACTTTTAATGTTGGGGTTCGTGTAGATCGTTTCGATCTGAACCAGAGTGTGTTGAGGGATCCTTATATCCTTTATCCTTTCTATACCGTAGGTGATCTTTCTGGTTCTCCTCTTTCGGAAGACGCTGTTAGTAGCATTCCGGCCGGTATTGGGCAAGATTATGCAGTTTATGTAAGTAGCTTTGATTATGGAAGTGCTGATATTGTTGGATATCGTAGTGGTGATCAATTTTTTGATGCCAGTGGTAGCCCAATAACAGATCCAGGTATTTTATCTGATGCAGCTGGTGGTGGTATTAAGCCATTCTTGGTGACTCCTCCGGGAAGCGAAACTACTCTTGGAAGTGATATTCCGGCTGAGTCTTTTGTTGATTACGAACCACAAACTGTGGTGATGCCTCGTGTGGCCTTCAACTTTCCAATTACTGATGAAGCTATTTTTATTGCTCACTACGATGTATTGGCTCAACGACCAACTACCGGTGTATCGCGTTTAGATCCTTTCGATTATTTAAACCTTACCAACCTAAGAAATGGTAATATCTTAAATAACCCGAATCTTTTACCTCAGAAAACTACCGAGTATGAGTTAGCCTTTAAACAAGCGCTTTCTAAAAAGTCGGCACTTAAAATCGCCGCTTTCTATCGTGAATTAAGAGATTTACTGCAAGCGGTAAACTATCCAGAGGCGTATCCAATTACTTACATCGCATACGGTAACCGTGACTTTGGAACTGTAAAAGGATTTCAGTTAGAGTACGAATTACGTCGTACTAATAATATTAAGATTGATGCAAATTACACCTTGCAGTTTGCGAATGGTACTGGGTCAAGTGCAACTACGGGAGCTAACTTGGCGAGAGCTGGCGCAGCATCTTTAAGAACACTACTTCCTTTTGATTATGATAACCGTCATCAAATATTACTTCGTTTAGATTGGAGATACGGAAGAGGAAGTCAGTACAATGGTCCGAAGATTAATGGCAAAAGAATTCTTGAGAACTTTGGTATAAATTTAACCACGAGTGCTCTTTCTGGTCGTCCATATACACGTCGTGATCGTGCTTATGCTGTAACTGCTTCAGCATCTTCTAGTGCTCAAACTCAAGGACAGATTAACGGAGCGCGCTTGCCATGGCAAGTGACTGTAGATTTAAGAATGAACAAAAGTTTTATGTTAGACGCTCGTGGTAGCAAGAGTATCGACGTTTACATTCAAGTTTTAAATGCACTGAACACCTTAAACGTAGTGAACGTTTATCCTTACACGGGTAGTCCAGATGATGATGGTTTCTTAGCCTCTCAAGCTGGTCAAGCCCAAACTCAAGGTCAGATAAGTGAGCAAGCTTATATTGATCTTTACAATCGCGCAATGGTTAGTCCATTTAATGTATCTCTGCCACGTCGCTTCCGTTTGGGAGTTGCGTATAATTTCTAAACTTAAAGAAGTAACTGCATGAATTTCAGAAACTTTTTAGCATATTCTTTAGTATTAAGTCTGGGCCTTGGAAGCCTGAGCGCTAAAGAAAAGCCGCTTAAAAACAACAATAAAAGGTCTGCATTACAGGCACTAGCCGAGGGTTGTGCTCCGGCAACGGCCCAAACGGATCTAAATATTAATAATGTTCGAGCCCGTATCCTTGGGGGTGGCGACATGTGGTGGGATTTAAATGATGCCCAATACGAAGTTCCCAAGGGTAGTAATAAGCACTCTATGTTTGCTGGTGCTCTCTGGCTTGGTGGTTACGATGATGCTGACCAACTTAAGTTAGCAGCCATGACCTATCGTCAAGATGGAGTAGATTACTGGCCTGGACCATTAGATGATAATGCATCTATTACCGAGGAGACTTGCCAAGAATACGATCAGCACTGGACAGTTTATCGTTCAGAGGTTGAAACGCATAAGGCATGGATTGAGTGTAAAGAAGATCCTGCTTGTGACATAGAATCACGTTTCCCCGGTTATGCGGGTAACATACCACAGAGTATTATTGACTGGCCAGGAAATGGTATTAACGGAAGTCTTCCTTATAAACTAGCACCTTACCAGGAGTCTGATACCAACGGTATCCCAGGATTTTATGAATATGAGTGGGATTACCCAGGTTACGACTTTACTCGTGAAGCAGATTGCCAAGATAAAGATGTGGATCTTCTTTATGGTGATCAAACGATCTGGTGGGTTTATAATGATAAAGGAAATATTCACACAGAAACTAATGCAGCAGCCTTAGGCTTCGAGATTCGTGCACAGGCTTTCGCCTTTACTGCGAATGATGAAGTGAATAACATGACTTTTAATAATTACCGTATTATCAACCGTTCAACTTTCCGTTTAAGAGATACTTATTTTGGAACTTGGTTTGATGCAGATTTAGGAAACCCTTTTGATGATATTATCGGATCAGATGTAGCCCGCGGTTTGGGTTACGTATACAATGGCGATAGCGATGATGAAGGTGCTTTAGGTTATGGAGCAAATCCTCCTGCGGTAGGTTTTGACTTTTTCCAAGGACCATTTGCTGATTATTTCGATGGTATTGATAACGATCGTGATGGTTGTGTTGATGGGGTGCGGATTGACGGAATTTGTGTGGCGGAAGATCCAACCATTGGTATCAATGAGCGTATTATAATGTCTGGTTTCATGTATTATAATAACGGATCTAACTTTAGTGGACCGTCAGGTACTACTGATCCTAATACCGCTCAAGAATTTTACAATTTGTTGAATAGCCTTTGGAAAGATGGTCGTTCACTTGTTATAGAAAACCCAAGTGGTAAGGGAAATACAGCTAACGGTGATGGATATAGTGTTAATGACCCCACCTTAGAGGCCACTCTTTTTGCTTATCCGGGTAATTCTTATGATACTACTGGTGCATACAAGCCTGATACGGATATTGATTGGTTCGAGTCTCCAAATAATCAAGCGGATAAGCGCGGTCTTCACTGTGCAGGTCCATTTTCACTTGCTCCTGGAGCGCTGAACTTTATTACTACTGGTGCCGTTTGGGCGAGAAATTTCTCTAGCCAGGACATATTCGCTTCAGTGAATGATGTGATTGTTGCTGACGATAAGGCACAGCAGTTATTTGATAACTGTTTCCAGGTATTAGATGGTCCTAATGCTCCGAATGTGGAAATAGTGGAATTAGATCGTGAATTGATTTTAAATTTCGTTGACCCATTCAATATATCTACCATTGGTTATGCTCAAAAGGATCCTAGAATCCCACCAAATCCAAACTGGTCAGCTACCCAAATTGATAGTGCGGATAGAGCGGATTATTTTAATTACTTATTCGAAGGATTCCAGATTTTTCAGGTAGCAAATTCTAACGTAGGTGTTGATGAGTTATACGACATTTCACAATCTCGTTTAATCGCGCAATCTGACCTTAAAAATGGTGTAAATCAATTGGTAAACTATTTTGAATCACCAGATTTAATCGGCAATCCTTTGTTACCTCAGGATATGACCTTAGAGGCGAAAGACGGCGGTATAGAATTAAGCTACCGTGTATTGGAGGATGCCTTTGCAGAAGGAAATCGTGGTTTAGTGAATCATAAAGAATATTATTTCTACGTGCTATCCTATGCACAGAATGATTATTTAACATTCGTACCGGGCGTAAGTGGTGATAACTCAAATGCACAGAAAACCCCTTATTTAGCGGGTCGTAGAAATATTGGTCAGAATTCAAAGCCTTATTTAGGTATACCTAGTAAAGTAGAGAGCCGCAATAACGGAACATCGCTTAATGCATCATGGGGTGATTTAGTAGAAATCACGCGTGTGGCTGGTAAAGGAAATGGTAGTGCTTATTTACGTATCAATACTGAGACTGAAGAGGCAATCTTAGCAGTAGGAGCTTCACAGAGGGTAACATACTCACCAGGTTTTGCACCGGTAGAAATCAAAGTGGTTGATCCTTTCGCTATTGGCGATGGTACCTACCAATTGCGTTTTACGGATTTGAATACCACTCGTTCATGGGAACTGATAGACGTTGACGCTAATGCCGTGGTTTCAGTAAGCAAACAGGGTATAGATTATACTGCTGAGCAAATTATTGTGGACCCAGTAACGGGTAAGTCATTAGGTTTTAGTATTTCGATTAGTGATGCTATTTTACCAGGTCTAGAGCGTGAAGGTTCTACGAACAATGGTGTTATTGGCGGAACAGTAAGCTATGAAGATCCTACTAAAGCTTGGTTATCTGGCGTTGCAGATTCTGATGCAAACAATCCTACAAACTGGATTTTAGCGGGTTCCAATAATATTTCGGATGATGATAATTTACCAGCCTATTATTATAATGACTATACGACTGGTGATAACAATGTGGATCCTTTAGGAGAGTTTGAAACAATTTTAAGCGGCACATGGGGTCCAGTATCTCTCGCTAGTAATGTTCCTTTCGCAGGAACGCCTGGAGGAGCATCCGCGGGTGATCAAAGCCCAGGGTATCCATTGCGTGATGGCAGTAACTTTAGCGTAATGTATCCAATTGATCAGTTACCTAACATCAACGTGATTATCTCTCCAGACCCAAATAAATGGTCGCGCGTACCGGTATTGGAAATGGGAAATTATCCAGAGTCAAATGAAGGTGGTGTTGCTACTTTCCGTCTTCGTTCAGATGCTAGTCTTAATAAAGCTGGGGATCAATTAATTCCGGATGCAATCAGTACCGGTTGGAGTTATTTCCCAGGTTATGCCTACAATGTTGAAACAGGAACACGACTGAATCTGGTTATTGCAGAAAACTCTTGGTTAAAGAGTGAGAACGGCGACGATATGTTATGGAACCCTACGGCAAACTTAACTCAGAAGCTAGGTGCTTTTGCAGCGGGTGGTATGCATGTTATTTATGTACTAGCAGATTCGGCAATTGTTGATAATCAACAACTCGATCTTTCTTATCAAGGCGATGCGATAGACGATTATCCATTGAAAAATGCAATGGAGAATATGAATCGTTCGAAAATTCGTTCGGATGTATGGGGAGCAATGACTTGGTGCAGCATAGGAATGCTCTCGGGAAGAGAATTTGCTTTCACAAATTATACGGATATTCCGACTGAAGTTAAAGTGGAAATTAGAGTGCAAAGTCCCTTTGCACAGTCTAACGATATGGAGAATGATGGGAACCCTCTTTATGAGTTTTCAATGGATGGATTTCAAGCTGTTACCAATAGTGTAGCGGTTGCAAATAAAGCTTTGGATCAAATTAGAGTAGTGCCTAATCCTTATTATGGATCATCAGGATACGAAGATGGTCAGTTAGATAATGTCGTAAAGATTACTAACCTGCCCCCTCGTTGCGAAATCAATATCTTTATGCCGAATGGTACTTTGATTAGAACTCTCAATAAGGATAACGCTCTAACCTATCTAGAGTGGGATCTTAAAAATGAGTTTAATGTGCCGATTGCGAGTGGAATCTATTTGATTCATATCGACGCAGGTATAGCCGGGCAGAAAGTGATTAAATGGATGGGTAGCTTACGCCCTGTCGACCTTAATGCATTTTAAGAACAGATTAACGTGATGAAACACATGAGATACCTCAATAAAATTGCAATTACTGCTTGCCTATTAGCTTCAGGTTTAAGCTTGGAAGCAGGTAATCCACAGCGTGCTGGTTCAGCTGGTGCCCCAGAATTATTAATCAATCCCTGGGCAAGATCTTCGGGTTGGGGAGGCGTTAATATCGCTGGAGTAACAGGAGTGGAATCAGCTTTTATTAATATCGCTGGTATTGCTTCAACGGAAGGAACGGACGTTTCTTTCTCTAATACCCAATGGTTAGTGGGAGCGGGAATTAATATGAATGCCGCTGGTTTTGCTCAATCGGTTGGTTCAAATGGTGTGCTTTCCGCAAACTTTGTTTCTTTTGATTACGGAAGTTGGGAGCGTACAACAATAGACAACCCCGATGGTGGGATTGGTGAAATCAGTCCGTCAACGGCAATCATAGGTCTTGGTTACGCGCAGCGATTTATAAAATCTATTCGCGGTGGTGTGAATTTAAAGATTTATACTACCAGTATTGTGGATGTAACGGTAACTTCAGCTAGTGTAGATGCCGGTGTACAATACGTAACTGGGAAAAGGGAACAAATTAAGTTTGGTATTACTTTAAGGAATATTGGACCTAATGCACAGTACGAAGGAGAAGGTAAATCTATCACCCTAGTAGTGCCCAATGGTGGTTATGCCCAAGAGTATAATGAAAGAAGTGAGAGCTTTGAATTACCAACTACTCTGTCGATTGGCGGTAGTTACGATTTTGCTTTCAACAAGCAGAGATTAACAGTGGCTGGCGCTTTTCAATCAAATTCCTTTGAAAAAGATCTTTACACTGCTGGTGTGGAGTATTCATTTAAGGAGCTGCTAACCCTTAGAACGGCTTACAGCTTTTGGGATAATCGCGATTATGAAGTAACAACAACTGTTTTTACTGGCTTTAGTGCAGGTGTATCCGTGGATATGCCGCTCAGCAAAAATAACGACAATACTTTTGGTTTAGATTACTCCTATCGCAGCACTTCCTTTTTTGATGGGGTGCATAGTATCGGAGTATCCGTATCATTATAATTCGGATAAACAAAGTCAATATAGTATATATTTGCATAAGGAAAAGACCTCTCTGAGGTCTTTTTTTTGTGAGCTAAAATTTCAGAAAAATGGCAATAAATTATTATTCTCCAGAAGGCCTAATTAGACTTAGAAAGGAGTTGGAACATATGAAATCTGTGGAACGTCCGCGTATTTCAAACCAGATAGCAGACGCACGCGATAAAGGAGACTTGTCGGAGAATGCAGAATACGACGCAGCAAAGGAAGCTCAGGGCTTGCTAGAGATGAAGATTAGTAAGTTAGAAACTGGTCTATCGGAAGCACGACTTTTGGATGTCTCTAAGGTAGACACCTCTAAAGTGATGGTCTTGTCTACGGTTAAGATCAAGAACACCAAGAATGGTGCGCAGATGACTTATATGTTGGTAAGTGAGAATGAGGCGGATTTGAAAGGTGGTAAAATATCTATTAATAGTCCGATTGGAAAGGGACTGGTAGGTAAGAAAGTAGGAGATTCTGTAGAAATAACTACACCTGTTGGGCTAATGACCTTTGAGATTATCGAGGTTAGAATGGATTAATATGGCTTCACTTTTCACAAAAATTATTAACGGTGAGATTCCGTCTTACAAAATTGCGGAAACGGAAAGCTGCTTTGCTTTCTTAGATATAATGCCGCTCCATGGTGGACATACATTGGTTATTCCCAAAAAAGAGATTGATTATCTCTTTGATTTACCGCCTTCGGAATATCAAGAACTGATGCTCTTTTCGAAACGAATTGCACATGCTATCGGAAAAGCTATTCCTTGTAAAAAGGTAGGCGTAGCGGTTATTGGTTTAGAGGTTCCACATGCCCATATTCATTTAATTCCGATTAACGCGGTAAGTGATATTGACTTTAGCCGTGAGAAGCTAAAATTTGACGCCACTCAAATGGAGGGATTTATGGAGAAAATAAAAAGTTACCTGGATTAAGATATTCGGTCAGGATTATTGCGGATAAACTTGTCCCATGATCCTTTACCACTTAAGCCCGCCAAGGGATTGCTTGCTTGATAATAATGGCAAAGTGCAACTGCCAGCCCATCGGAAGCATCAAGGGATTTGGTTTCTAGCTTTTGCTCAAAGGTTTTTTCTAACATAGCATATACCTGCTCCTTACTCGCGCTACCTTTGCCGGTAATACTCTGTTTGATTTTACGGGGAGCATACTCTTCAATGGGGATGTTACGATACAGACCAGCCGCCATTATAACGCCTTGTGCCCGTCCGAGTTTCAACATACTTTGTACATTTTTACCAAAAAAAGGAGCTTCTACAGCCATCTCATCCGGAAGGTATTCTTCAACTAGTTTGAGAGTGCTTTCAAAAATTTCTTTCAAACGGAGTATGGCAGAATCTTTAACCTTAAAGCTGATACTGCCAAGGTTGATCAGCTCTATCTTTTTAGCTTTAATTCTAATCACTCCAAAACCCATCACTTGAGTTCCGGGATCTATACCTAATATTATCTTTTCCATCCTTAGGCCCAAAAATAATGTAATACTTTTGGCTACTATCTTCATTATGGGATTATCTATTCTTCTTTTAAGTGCCTTAGTGGCGTATCTGTTTCTTGCGCTAATTTTAGCGCGAGGTTTGTCATTACTCCGTAGGCAAAGCACTGATGAGAAAAATGGGCAGAGCGCTGAAGAAATTGACTTTACTCTTCTGATAGCTCACTATAATGACAGTTCATTTATCCCTCAACTACTGAGATCCATTGAAGCGCAGGACTACCGTGGTAAGTATAGCATATGTGTGGTAGACGATCACTCATCTCCCGCTCATCTTAAATTAGTAGAAGAAGCATTAGCGTTGTCACCTCTATCAATACAATTACGGTTTAATGAGTTAGCAGCCGGTAAGAAGAATGCCTTAGAATACGCCTTAGGTAAGTTAAACGAGGCTTATGTCTTTCAGCTCGACGCGGATGTCTGCTTAGAAGGAAATTATTTGTCAGAACTGGTGAAGTCGATAAAGGCAAATGATGCGGACTTAGCATTAGCCTTGGTGAAAATGAGACCATCAAAGAAATTTGTCAGCCATTTTGCCGCATTCGAGTTTTTAAGCTTACAAATGAGTGGCTTAAGCCTCGCTAGTTTTGGTCGACCCATAATGGCAAATGGGGCGGCAATGGCATATCGTTCGGGTATTTGGCTGCGGTATAAAAATGTTGGTAGGAGTTGGTCGAGTGGTGACGATAGCTTTTTAGTTCAGGCTGCGGCAAGTGATAAAAGCTTGAGGATAGTCTGTGCTCCTGCTGCTGCAGTTGTAACCGATGCTCCAAATAGCTTGGCGGAGTTTATTAAGCAAAGGATTAGATGGGGCGCGAAATCTGCGGCATACCCGAGCCATTTTGCTAAAAGGGTGGCCTTAAGCGTGGCTTTTTTCAATCTAATCTTAGTGATCACCTTGTTTTGTTCCGCCGTTTTTAATCCAGCGGACATAGCTTTAGTAGCAGTTTTCTTTGTGCTCAAAGCAATTATAGATTATCCACTATTACGGGCCTTTGCTCGCTTTACCAAGCAGGAATCTCTCTTAAAAGGATACGGGTTATCAGCATTACTTTACCCTTTCTATCTTTCGTTTAGTGTGATACTAATTTTGATTCCCAAGAAAAGAAAATGGAAGGGGAGGCAATACTCTTAATCTTTGAAGGAGTTACTAAAGTTATTGCCACTAGGCCTTTGAAAGACGGCCAGCTCAAAATAGCTTGTTGCAGACAAGAGATGATCCATAATATCACTTTGAATCGATTCGTATTTAAGCCATTCGATGTCATTACTAAAGCAGTAAATTTCTAAAGGAATACCCATTTCTGTCGGCTGCAATTGTCTCACCATTAGCGTTTCGTTTTTGGCTACGTTCGGGTGTTCGGACAAGTAAGTTTCTGCATAACGACGGAAGAGACCGAGGTTGGTCATCTGTCGTCCATTGAGGGAAATGCTTTTGTCATTTTTGCCTTTTGCATTAGCAAGGTCTATTTCTTTTTGTCTTTCAGAAATATAGTTCTGAACCCTTTCAAATTTCATAAACCTCCCCTGCATTTCTGGACTAATGAATTTCACTGTCTGCAAATCTATGTTAATGCTGCGTTTTATGCGACGCACTCCTAGGTTTGTCATCCCTCGCCAGTTAACGAAGCTATCGCTAATAAAGGCATAGGTTGGAACAGTAGAAATAGTTTTGTCCCAATTGCGGACTTTTACTGTCGTAAGATTAATTTCTAATACATCGCCATCAGCTCCGTATTTAGGCATGCTTACCCAGTCGCCGATTCGAACCATATCATTCCCAGCAATTTGAATACTGGCTACTAAACCAAGGATCGTATCACGGAAAACCAAGAGAATCACGGCGGTAGCAGCCCCAAAGGTTGTTAATATGGCAACGGCACTTTTGTCAACAAGAGTAGCTATAATGAAGACTCCACCCGCAATATAAACAATGATTAAAATCAATTGGATATAACTGCTAATCGGTTTCCCTTGCATTTTTTTGCTATTTAAAGCCATCATTTCCAAGGCTTTAAGGAATTTATGAATTACTCCAATAACGATTATTAGACCGTAGATGACCACAAGTTTCTGCAGTAATAATACGCTAGTATTAATTTCGTCAAACAGCCAGGGAAGACTATAATAAATAACAAAGGTTGGTAGGAGATGTGCAACGCTTTTAAATACGCGTTTCTCTAGTAAGACATCGTCATACTGATTTTTTGAATGCTTAACATAGCGTGTTACTACTCTCAGAATAACTCTTCGAGCGAAGTAATCAGCTAAAAGACTGATAATGAAGACTAGTAAAAGATCAATTGCTAAAGTGAGGTACTCTGCGCTCGTCTCGTTTAAGCCTTTGTCTATTAACCAGTTTAAAGCCCAATGGCTAATATTAATTTCGTCCAAAATGATTTTTTTTTAAAGCTACAATTTTAGGATTAGGGTGTGAACCTTAAGCCATTAGTATTCGTCCCTGCAATGTTGAAATAGCCAAAGGCATAATCACTGGCATCACCTTTACGGTGAATATTGCCAACTACCAATGCCGGAGGAGCGTCAAATGGCGACCCTACTTGGGTTTGGCCGTTTACTAACTCCAAGAAGTCGCTAAAACTTCTTGAAATGCTTTCGAGACGGACGACTAGAGTATCTGGTTCTATTACTATTTCTTTCTCTTCGAAAGGACCGTAAATGGAAATGGGTGGGAAAATGCCAGAGCCGAAATAAACGCCATCCACTCCTTCATCATCAAAAAAGATGATTTCTCTTGCAAAAGCAGAGTCATTTAAGGTTCTCTTCAGTCGGTAGAAGTTTCTGGCATTAGGAATATCACCAAAATACATAAGCGCGTATTCTCCTTCTTCAAAAGCTTGGGGAGTAGTTGAGCGATTTAAGGTAGCCTGTTTAATGCTATCAATCGTGGGGCAGGCACGTAAGGTGTCTAAAACGGAGACCCAAGTGCCTAGAGTTTTCTCTGGATAGTTCCCTGCTACTGAAACTTCAATATGATAAGTTTTGCCGGGGCTTCCTTGGAAATTACTGCTGTAATAACCCGCCTTGAGACTACTCTCTGTCAGTAAACTTAGTTCAGTGCTTCCTTGCCAAATGCTTACTCGAGCGCCACTAATTGTAGTGGTCTCTTCATCGGAAAAGTAGGGAGCGGTGGTACTTAAACGCACATAGCAGCTGTCTGTATTTGATAATTGACCGGTAATAACGAGCTCAGGTGCCGTTTGGGGTACTTCTAATTCTACCACATCGGTACAGGCACCTAGGCTTAAAATTAAAGCGGTAAAGCTTAACTGATATATTTTTTTCATGCTTAAAAGTTGAAATTCCAGGTTACAGATGGGATGATAGTGCCGAAAATAGCCAGTTGCACCGCTTCCGTGTCGAAA
Organism: Roseivirga sp.; assembly: GCA_051277025.1. Classification (GTDB taxonomy): domain Bacteria; phylum Bacteroidota; class Bacteroidia; order Flavobacteriales; family Schleiferiaceae; genus Croceimicrobium. The sequence goes on from JBNMPT010000031.1 coordinate 14,790, forward strand.
CTTGCAGTAGTCGCTCCTTCCGCTTGCTCGGCTTGCTGAAAGAAGATGGAATAAGCGTTTCGACGCGCGTAAACATTGTAAAAACCAAGAGACCAAGAACTATAAAATTTCTTATTCGGGTCCTTTTCTGGAGTATAGTTGGCGGATAAATCTAAACGATGATAATCGGGAATTCTCAGGCTATTACGACTGCGGTAAACAGGAACACTATAATCTTCAAAATTAAAGCGGCCCTCGGGAGGTGTAATTGGACGACCAGATTGATAGGTGAAGTTCATGCCAAGATCCCATTTTTTAGTCAACTGATAATTGAGAACTAAAGAGATATCGTGACGCTTATCATAATTGGCAGGATACCATTCACCTGCATTAATCGCTAAAAGAGGGTCATCATTCTCTACCTTTAACTCGGTTTTAGAAAGA
>JBNMPT010000032.1:0-14919 GCA_051277025.1 Roseivirga sp.
AGAATCTCCAAGGGAGGTAAAAATTCATTTTCCTGTAAAAAGAAGGGCAAGCAATGTTCATGTGTATTTTCATCACAAACAATAAAAAGCTTGCTATAGCTTTTGCGCTTCATTAACTCTTGCAGGGCCGTAAAGGCACTATTGCCAAAGTAGATAGACATAGGTTGTTTTAAGGAATGAAAAACTCTAAAACAAAGGTACGATCTCTGCCAATTGCTAATATCTAGAATAATTATCTCGCTAGCTCAAATTACTATCGGCGCAGATACTTTTTGTGCTTAGATTAGTAGAGTTGAAATAATAGCTTTAACATTATTATAAGTTATTTATTATCAATGATTTGCCGACATTTCTCTCTCAAATTTATTTTAAATGGTAGATTTTAACAATACAAAAACAGCCTTCGCCTTAAAATCGGATGCTCAACTTCGTAAAGCTTATTGGCTTTTTAGACTAGTTGCCAATAGAAGTCTAGTAGTTTTCGGAAAAAAAGCCTCCAATTTGGCGATAAAATTGAGGCTGCCGATTCGATTTTTAGTTAAAAAAACAGTTTACGGTCAGTTTGTAGGAGGAGAGAACATCGAAGAATGTGAACCGATCATTACCAAACTTCAAAAGCAAAATGTGTTCTCATTGCTTGATTACGCGGTTGAAGGCAAAGAAACCGAAACGGACTGTGACCAAACCAAAGACGAGATTGTGCAAACGATCGAGTACGGTGCTAAGCGCAAGGGGGTACCATTCGCTGTTTTTAAAGTAACCGGTGTTGCGGAGTTTTCTCTCTTAGAAAAATATTCCGCCGGACTTCCCCTTACCGAATTAGAAAACCAAGCTTGGTTGCGCTCGAAAAGCCGAGTGGAAGAGATCTGCTCTGCCGCAAATGAATTGGGCTTAAAGATAATGTTTGATGCGGAGGAGAGTTGGATTCAAAATGCCATCGACGAAATAGCCATGGAAATGATGGAACGCTTTAACCAAGGTAAGGTAGTCGTGGTAAATACTCTACAAATGTATCGGGTAGACCGCTTGGCATTTTTAAAAGAAAGCTACCGGGCAGCCCAAGAAAAAGATTTTAGGCTGGGTGTTAAACTAGTGCGTGGCGCTTATATGGAGAAGGAACGAGAAAGAGCCGATCAGCAAGGCTACCCTCACCCTATTTATGCAGATAAAAATGGCAGTGACCAAAGCTATGATGATGGACTAGACTTTGTTTTAGAAAATTACGAAAATATCCTGATGGTTGCGGGCAGTCATAATGAAGACAGTGCACTCAAGCTTAGCAATCAAATGGGAGAGAAGAAAATAGACCGTAAGCATCCTAATTTATGGTTTAGTCAACTTTACGGAATGAGCGACAACCTTTCCTTTAACCTGGCCGCAGAAGGTTATAATGTGGTGAAATATTTACCCTTTGGTCCGGTAAATGAAACTTTACCCTATTTAATTAGACGGGCCGAAGAGAACACCAGTGCGAGTGGACAAAGCAATAGAGAATTGAGTTTAATTCAACAGGAACTAAAACGCCGAGCCAACTCTTAGAGCTCCGCTACATTTACCAAGCTTGCCGTTGAGTCACAGTTTTCAATGAAAAACATTTTTTGCTTGCTCTTCAATTCTATTTGATAAACATTACAATCTTGGTCATTAATTTCACTGGCCCCGAAATTTATCTTCCCAAACTCTAGTGCTAAGTATAGACCGCTGGTATCCAAGCTAGTTTGCCCTGTTCCTTCTTGCAGATCTGCCGAAAGGCTAATTTCCTTTTTACGTAAATCGGAAAGAACACGGTCGTTAGGAAAGTAGCTGCACTGAATATCACGATCTCCAAAAAAGAAATATACCATGACCATACCCAGCCCTAATCCCAAAAAATATAATAAAAGTTTTCTCCAAAGCTGCATAAGTCGTAATCAATAGGCACAAAGGTAAAAAGTGCACCATTAATTTTAGTTAATTCGTAAACTATTTAACAGGGGATATGGATTTAGCAAAAATGCAAGCGGGCGACCAACATTACAAAGCCTTTGTTGGGCCGCCATTAAAGTATGATCTACTTGGCGCTCTGCAGTTTACACTATTATCTGCGGCGGGTTTAAGGGCCAACCACAACTTATGTGATATTGGTTGCGGCTCACTAAGAGCGGGGAAAATGCTTATCCCTTATCTGAACAAAGGACGTTACTTCGGCCTAGAGCCTAATCAATGGCTAATAGACGAAGCAATAAGAGAGGAAATTGGTGCAGACTTAGTGCGTATCAAAAGCCCTCAATTTATAAATAGCACCAACTTTAACCTAAAACCCTTCGGTAACACTTTCGATTACTGCCTTGCGCAAAGCATTTTCTCGCATAGCAGTTTAGCTCAGGTATCCGAGTGTCTGGGTCAAGTTTCACAATATTTAAATAAAGAAGGCTTATTCTTGGCCACCTTTATTTGGGGCAAAAACGACTACGAGGGAGAGGATTGGGTGTACCCAGGATGTGTTGCTTTTAAACCATCAAGCATAAAAAAAATCGCTTGGGAACAGCATGGTTTGGAGATGAAGACTACCGACTGGCCTCATCCAAATGGTCAAAATTGGGTTGTATTTCACTTTCCAGACAATGCTAAAGCCAAAGAAATTGCTGCTTTTAATCTGCTACAGTACGCCAACGATATTCCTGTCCCTGCGCAAGAAGAATCATTAAGCAACAAGATTATTTCAAAATTAAGAAGGGTTTTAAAAATGTAAATCGCTTTCAGTGTAGGGCAAATCAAACCATTCGCCAATAGATTTATTGGTTAGGCTACCTTTATAGAGATACAATCCTTGACGGACATTTTTATTTAAGAAGAGTAGGTCATCAATTCCACCCTTTTCGCCAATATTCAAGAGCACGGGGGCAAGGATATTAGAAATCGAAAATGATGCCGTTCTGCTTACGCGAGAAGCGATATTAGGAACACAATAGTGTATGACATCAAATTTGCGGAAAACTGGCTCATCATGACTGGTTAACTCGGAGCTTTCTACGCAGCCACCTTGGTCTATACTCACATCTACAATTACGCTCCCTGCTTTCATACTGCGAACCATGTCCTCCGTTACTACGCAGGGCGTTCGGCCATTATTTGAGCGGATCGCACCAATGGCTACATCGCAGCGCATTAAGGCCTTTTCTAAAATTTTTGGCTGAATTACGCAGGTGTAGATTGGCATATTATTAAGCATACTCTGCAAACGACGCAGCTTGGTTAATGACTTATCAAAAACCTTTACACTTGCCCCCAGACCTAATGCCGTTCTTGCCGCAAAAGTACCGACGGTACCGGCGCCAATAATAACCACTTCCGTGGGGGGAACTCCCGAAACTCCTCCCAGCATAAAACCCTTACCGTTATTAGCATTGCTAAGATATTCCGAAGCAATAAGAATAGAGGTACTACCCGCAATTTCACTCATACTGCGCACCACTGGAACTATCCCTTCATCATCTTGCATATCTTCGAAGCTCAAGGCTGTCACCCCCTTCTTCATCATTTTTTGGAAGTACTCCTTTTGTTGAGTTTTAAGTTGAAGCGCAGAAATTAAAGTTTGGTTGTGCTTCATTAAATCAATTTCGACTAAAGAGGGTGGCTCGATTTTCAAAATCATATCCGCCTCAAAAGCCTCTTTTGCAGAATACACAATTTTAGCACCCGCCTCAGAGTAATCAGCATCGCTATAATGAGCACTCTCACCCGCCCCTGTTTCAACAATCAGTTCATGTCCATTCTCAACCAATAGCTCCACTGCATCAGGAGTCAAAGCCACTCTCTTTTCTTGAAGACAAGTCTCCTTAGGAATCCCTATTTGCAACTGTTGATTAGACTTTTGAACCTCTAATACCTCTTCTTGAGGCATTAATTCTGCTGATGAAAAGCTTAAAAACTCAGGCTTAGACATGCTGATTTGTTATGTGAATAATTCGCTCCAATTGAGGACCAAGACTAATGGTGAGCTCTGACCATTGGGAAGGTAGTAAATTACGAATTTTATCGGGCCACTCAATCCAACAGGGATAGCCTGAGAAAAAATACTCTTCCAAACCTGCGTGAAAAGCCTCTTCGTCATCTTTTAAGCGGTAGCAGTCGAAGTGATAAATTGGTTTAGCAGCGGCATCTGAATACTCGTTTACCAAGGAAAAGGTCGGACTCGACAAATCACTGGCCTCCACTCCTAAATACTTACAGAGGGCACTAATTAATGTTGTTTTCCCTGCTCCCATTTCACCATTAACCAGCACTACTGGATACTTTATAGCCGACACAATGGCTGGCACTGCTTCCGCAAGAGCCCTTAAATCATTTGCCTTCACACAGATTTCCATCTTGCAAAAGTAAACAATGACAATGGCTCTAAATGGAAAAACTTAATCCCGAAGGAAATTAAGACTTGGGCTTCAAACTTATAAAAGGGATGAGCATTTCTTCTAAAGAAACACCGCCATGTTGATAGGTATTCCGATAGTATTTTACATAATGATTATAGTTATTGGGATAAGCAAAGAACAAGCTCTCTTTTGCAAAGAGATATTCGCTGTTTATATTCTGCTTGGGTAACTTTATATCTTCGGGGTTTTTAACTGCGTAAACATCCTTGTTTTGATAAGACATTCCCCGTCCACTTTTATAGCGAAGGTTGGTGTTGAGGCTTTTATCGCCCACCACTTTCGTGGGATCTACCACGTTAATAGTGCCATGATCGGTACTTAGTATAACGGGGATCTTTTTTTCGGCTAACTGTCTAAGGATATCTAATAAAGGGGAGTTCTTAAACCAACTAAGAGTGAGGGACCGATAGGCCTTATCATTATCGGCCAACTCTCGAATCACCTTCATATCAGTTTTCGCATGTGAAAGCATATCCACGAAATTATAGACAATAACATTCACATCATTTTGCATAAGGTTAGCGAGGTTATCACTAAGCTTCTTACCATAGGTATGATTAGTAATCTTCTCATAGCCCATGCTTAAGTTGCCCAGGCCTAAGCGTTTTAGCTGATCCTTAAAGAAAAATTCTTCAAAATTATTCTTGCCGTCTTCACTATCATTATCCTCTACCCATTTTTCGGGAAAGCGTTTTTTTATTTCAGACGGCATTAAGCCTGCAAAAATAGCATTCCGAGCAAACTGGGTTGCGGTAGGTAATATGCTCCAATAGTTGCGCTCATCCTCTACTCTAAAATACTTTTCAATTTCAGGCTGAATAACCTTCCATTGATCGTAACGTAAATTATCAATCACCACAAAAAAGCAGCCTTGCTCTGCCGATAAATTTGGCTTCACCCATTCTTTTACCAAGGTATGGCTCATAACGGGAGCTTCTTTTGGACGGCTAAAGAAGTCCTCATAATTACGTTCTATAAAGCGAAAAAACTGAGCATTGGCTTCTTTTTTTTGTGAAAGAAAAATCTCATTTAGACTCTCGTCCTCCAGTTTATCCAACTCTAACTCCCAATATACCAATCTCTTAAACATTGATTCCCAGCCCTCATAATCGCGAACCATGGCTAAATCCATTCCGATTTGCCTAAACTCCTGTTGGTAATTACTGGTGGTCTTCTCCGAAACCAGACGCCTATTATCGAGATGTTTTTTTAAGGTTAGTAAAATTTGATTGGGATTAACAGGCTTAATCAGATAATCCGAAATCTGAGAACCGATCGCATCTTCCATAATGCTCTCTTCCTCACTTTTGGTGATCATTACTACCGGCAATGTATTGTGCATTTCCTTAATGCGCTGCAGGGTTTCTAGGCCATCCATACCGGGCATGTTCTCATCGAGAAAGACCATGTCATAGGATTTTTCCGCTACCATCTCCAATGCATCTTCACCATTATTAATAGTGTCTACGCGATAGCCTTTTGCCTCAAGAAATATTATATGAGGTTTTAAAAGGTCTATTTCGTCATCAACCCATAAAATTTGAATATTGTCCATACTTTCGTTTTCGGAATTAATTAGGCAAGTCCACAATTATACTACAAAACAAGTGAGCCACACCAATAAGCTAAAAATAATAAACGACCCCGTCTACGGGTTCATTACAATACCAAGTGCATTTATTTTCGACATCTTGGAACACCCTGATTTTCAGCGTCTGCGACGAATATCACAATTAGGTTTAACCTATTTAGTCTATCCGGGTGCCTATCATACTCGTTTCCATCACGCTTTAGGGGCTTTGCATTTGATGCAAAAGGCAGTTTCAACCTTAAAACACAAAGGCACTGAAATAAATTCAGAGGAGGAAGAGGCTGTCTATATTGCCATTTTACTCCACGATATTGGTCATGGACCTTTTTCACATGCGCTTGAAAATTCGATAATTCCCAATATTAGTCATGAAGACTTATCGCTCGAGTTTATGCGCAGTCTCAATGAAGAGTTTAAGGGCAAGCTTAGCCTCGCCATCGAAATATTTCAAAATAAATACCCCAAGAAGTTTCTGCACCAGCTAATAAGCAGTCAGCTCGATATGGATCGACTCGATTACCTGCGCCGCGATTGCTTTTACACGGGTGTTAGTGAAGGGAATGTAAACTCAGAGCGACTTATCTCGATGCTAAATGTAGCCGACGACCAGATTGTGGTTGACGCGAAGGGCATCTACAGTGTTGAGAAGTTTATTGTTGCCCGACGTTTAATGTACTGGCAGGTGTATTTGCATAAGACCGTTCTTGGTGCAGAGTACTTATTAATTCAAATTTTAAGGAGAGCGCGCATGATTTATAGTCCAGACATGAAAATGCCTGCGGTGCTGCATCCTTTTTTAGGTGGAAATATTCCCACCAATAAAATCCATCTTGTTAAGCTTTACGCCGAATTAGATGATTACGATGTTATGGCGGCCATAAAAGAATGGCGTCATCATGAAGACCCTACTTTAAGCAATCTTTGCCAACGAATATTAGACCGCGAATTGTTAGGAGTAGAAATGGCCAAGAAGCCTTGGACGCAAGATGCTATAAACAAACTGCGAGAGTTTGCTATTGAGAAACATCAATACTCCAAAGAAGAAGCAGAGTTTTTAATCTTTCAACATCGAATAACCAATAACGCCTACAACTCCACCAAAGACCGCATATGCCTCCTTTATAAGGATGGCAGTTTGGTAGATATTGCAGAAGCCGCCGATCAATTAAACATATCTGCTTTGACTGAAACCGTGGTTAAATATTTTTTATTCGCTCCTAAGCCGATTTTAAATGCTTAACAAGCATTATTTGTACTTTTGTGCCAATGAAATTCAGCGCGCAACAGATTGCCGATATGCTCGGTGGCAGAGTAGAAGGAAATGCAGACACTACCGTCTCCAATTTATCGAAAATTGAGGAAGGTAAGATTGGCACCTTAAGCTTCCTCGCCAATCTCCAATATCAAAAGTACATTTACGAAACTGAGGCTTCAATTGTTATAGTTGGGAACGACTTTAATGCAGAGAGAGCGATCAAGGCCACTTTAATTAGAGTTGCCGAACCCTATACGGCCTTTTCAAAATTGTTAGAAGCCTATGATAGTCTTCAGCATCAGAAAAGCGGCATTCACCCTAGGGCCATTGTAGCAGACACTGCTAGCCTTGGTGAAAATGTTTATTTAGCCGCCGGGGTCGTGATTGAAGACGGGGTTAAAATCGGCAATAACACCAAGATATATGCTAACTGTGTGATTAGCGAAAACTGCTCAATCGGCGAAAACTGCCTTATTTTCAGCTCAGTAACTATTTCCAATGGCCAAATTGGCAATAGAGTAACGCTCCATAGTGGAGTAATAATAGGAGCGGATGGTTTTGGTTTTGCCCCCCAAGGTTCTGGCTACGATAAGGTTGCACAAATTGGCAATGTTGTTATTGAAGATGACGTAGAAATTGGCGCAAATACGGCCATTGATCGCGCCACACTTGGCTCTACAATTATCCGTTCGGGAGTGAAATTGGACAACTTAATTCAAGTGGCCCATAATGTAGAGATTGGGAAAAACACTGTTATTGCTGCCCAGTCAGGCATTGCTGGCTCTAGCAAGATTGGTGAAAACTGTATGATTGGCGGCCAAGTAGGGATTTCCGGTCATGTGAAAATTGGCAATGGTGTAAAAATTGCTGCTCAAAGTGGCGTTGCCAAGGATATAGCCGACAATAGTATTTTACAAGGAAGTCCGGCATTTAATGTTTCTGATTACCAGAAGTCTTATGTTTATTTCCGTAAGTTGCCGAGTCTTATTCGCGACTTGGAAAAAAAGTTAAAAAATCAATGAAAAGCTATCAAAATAGCATTGCCAAAGACGTCTCCATTGCTGGTTTCGGTTTGCACACAGGGGCAGAGGTTAGTCTAACGTTTAAGCCGGCAGAAACCGATTTTGGGGTAGCATTCAAAAGAGTTGATATTGAAGGTCAGCCCGTTGTTCCGGCACATGCAAAACACGTAACTCATACCGAAAGAGGCACCACCTTGGAACTTGGCAAAGCCAGTGTTAGCACTGTTGAACATGTTCTTGCTGCTCTTACTGGATTGCAGATTGACAACTGTTTAGTGGAAGTTAACGGTCCAGAAATGCCCATCATGGACGGAAGCGCCATGCCCTTTGTGGAAATACTAGAAAAGGCGGGAATCAAGCAACAAGACAAGGAACGCTCTTATTTTGTTATCAAGGAAACCATTCGACTTTACGACGAAGAAGAAGATGTTGAAATCTTGGCCCTCCCTTCTGATAACTATGAAGTATCCGTTTTAGTGGATTATGGAACCAAAGTTTTAGGCAGTCAAAATGCTTCCTTGAAGGACCTCAGCCATTTTAAAGATGAAATAGCTAGCTGTCGTACCTTTAGCTTCCTACATGAATTAGAATATTTATTGGACAATGGACTTATTAAAGGCGGCGATTTAAATAATGCCATAGTTTATGTAGACCAAGAGGTCTCGGAGGCAAAATTAAATAAACTTAAAAAGGCCTTCAATAAGGAGAGTGTTTCGGTGAAACCAAATGGGATTTTAGACAATCTAGACTTACATTATCCCAATGAAGCGGCCCGCCATAAGCTACTTGATGTAATTGGCGACCTCAGCCTTGCGGGAAAACCTATAAAAGGGCGAATTATTGCCAATCGCCCGGGACATAAGATTAATACAAACTTTGCCAAATTATTAGCTCAAAAAATAAAAGAAGATATGCGACGCAGCGATGTACCTGAGTACGACCCCAATAAGACTCCAGTTTATAACGTCACCGAAATTATGAACATCCTTCCTCATCGTCCGCCATTTTTACTGGTAGACAAAGTGATGGAAATTAGTGAAGAGCATGTGGTAGCCGTTAAAAGTGTAACCATGAATGAGCCCTTTTTTACGGGGCACTTTCCGGGAGCACCAGTAATGCCAGGGGTATTACAAGTTGAAGCAATGGCGCAAGCAGGAGGTATTTTAGCATTAAGCACCGTGCCCGATCCTGAAAACTATCTTACTTATTTTCTTAAAATAGATGGCGTTCGTTTTAAAAAACAAGTAGTACCTGGTGATACCCTTATTTTCCGTCTCGAGATGGATGAACCTATTCGCAGGGGGATTGTAAAAATGACTGGTAAGGCATACGTAGGAGACACCCTTGTCTGTGAGGCTTTAATGATGGCACAGATAGCAAAAAAGAAGTAACATGAATCAACCCCTAGCATACGTTCATCCGAGCGCAAAAATAGCACCGACTGTTGTAATTGAGCCCTTTACCACCATTCACAAAAATGTGGTTATTGAGGAGGGAACTTGGATTGGCTCCAACGTTACCATAATGGAAGGAGCACGCATCGGTAAAAACTGCCGCATTTTTCCTGGAGCGGTAATTTCAGCCATTCCGCAAGATTTAAAATTTGAAGGTGAGGATAGCACGGTAGTCATTGGAAATAATGTTACCATCCGTGAATTTGTTACTATTAATCGCGGTACAAAAGCCCTTGGCAAAACTGTTATTGGCGCCAATACGCTTATTATGGCCACCGCGCATGTAGCACATGATTGTGTTATTGGCGAAAGTTGCATCATCGTTAATGGTGTGTTACTAGCTGGCCATGTAGAAGTTGGTGATTGGGCTATAATTGGTGGTCTTTCAGCAGTGCAACAATTCTCCAAAATTGGCACCCATGCCTTTGTAGGCGGTGGCTCTTTAGTTAGAAAAGATGTGCCCCCTTTTGTAAAGGCAGCTAAAGAACCTATCTCCTATGCAGGAATCAATTCGATCGGTTTGCGCAGAAGAGGATATACCAATGAAAGAATCAATTCGATTCAAAATATTTACCGGATACTCTTTCAAAAAAGTTATAATGTTAGTCAAGCGATAGAAATTATTGAGACTGATTTTGAGGCGACACAAGAGCGAGACGAAATACTCACCTTTATTCGCAACTCTCAAACGGGCATCATGAAAGGGCTTCGCTTGGAATAATGCAGGTAATTTTTAAGGATGCGCAGAGAAGTTTTGGCGCACAAATGGTTTTTGATAAATTAGATTATCACTTTCTAGAATCCTCTAGAACGGCTGTTCTAGGTGGAAACGGAAGTGGTAAATCTACTTTATTGAAATGTTTATACGGGGCGCTCAGCCTTAGTAAAGGAGAGCTTATCTTCCAGATAGACGGGAGAAATCTCACCGCGGCAGAAGCGGTTGGTAGGATAAGTTTTTCTGGACCTTATTTCGAGTTAATTGAAGAACTAGAAGCCCAGGAGTTCTTGGAAACCTACCAACGCTTCCGAAACTTAATCTTGCCTGCCAAGGAAATTCTTCACCATTCTTATCTTGAGAAATCAGCCAGAAAGAAAATAAAGCAATTCAGCTCAGGAATGAAGCAACGTCTGCGCTTGTCCCTAGCGATATTTAGCGAATCCGACTTAGTTATTTTAGATGAACCTACTGCCAATTTAGATCCTAAGGGAATAGATTGGTATCAAGAAACCCTCCAAAATAATTTGGGGAAACGCAGTTTGGTAGTCGGATCTAACTTCAGCAATGATGAAACTTTTTTCTGTCAGGATGAATTAAAAGTGGCAGATTTCGCCCCAGCAGATTAGATCATTTTCGTACTAGAGCTCCCAAAAGCATCACTCCTACTCGTTTTAAAATTCCGTTTCGCATTAGTAATTCAAAAGCTTACTTTTGCTTCACAACAGAAAACAGCTATGGCAGATACTTCAGATATCAGAAACGGATTGTGTATTACTTTTAATCATTATCCCCATCAAGTTATTGAGTTTTTACATGTAAAGCCCGGAAAAGGGCCTGCTTTTGTAAGAACCAAATTACGCAACTTAGACTCAGGAAGAGTAATCGACAATACCTTTCCCTCTGGATCTAAATTGGATATCATTCGCATTGAGAATCGTAATTACCAATTTCTTTATCAAGACCCATCGGGTTGGCACTTTATGAATATGGACGATTTCAATCAAATTACAATTGAGAAGGAATTAATAAATGCTCCGCAGTTTCTTTTAGAAGGAATGCAGTGCCAAGTACTTTTCCATGCCGATGAAGATCGTCCGATGATATGTGAACTTCCTCAAAAAGTATCGCTTACCATCACTTATACCGAACCAGGAATTAAAGGTGATACCGCTACCAATACCATGAAGCCCGCCACTTTAGAAACCGGTGCGGAAGTTAGAGTGCCGCTCTTTATTGTAGAAGGTGAAAAAATTGTAATTGAAACAGCTAGCGGAGCTTATAAAGAGCGTCATAAAGACTAAATGGACTTTCCTCGGGTACATACTTTAGCTGAAATAGCGGCTCTTTTAAACTGCGAACATCACGGTCCGGCTGATCATAAGGTTTGGGGTTGGAATGAAATACACCGCGTAAGACCTGGTGACCTTGTATTTGTAGATCACCCAAAGTATTACGATAAAGCCCTAGAATCGGCGGCAACCACTGTTTTAATTAATAAAAAAGTTGCTGTCCCGAAGGACAAGGGAATATTGATTAGTGATGATCCTTTTCGGGACTTCAATAAGCTCAAACAACACTTTATACCCTTTAAGCCCAGTGAAAATGCTATTCACCCTTCTGCAAAGATTGGAGCGGGCACCATCATTCAACCGGGCTGTTTCATTGGTCCCCTAGTGGAAATAGGGGAGAATTGTGTGATTCATTCTAATGTAAGCATATATGATCGCTGCAAAATTGGTAATGATGTTATCATTCATGCCAATTGCGTTTTAGGTGCAGATGCTTTTTATTATAAAAATAGAGCGACAAGTTTCGACAAGCTTCTTAGCAGCGGAACTGTGATTATAGAAGACAAGGTGCATTTAGGCGCCTCCTGCACCATTGATAGAGGAGTAAGCGCCGATACACGCATTGGTGAAGGCACCGTTATTGACAATTCGGTGCATATTGGTCACGACACCATAGTTGGTAAGCGATGTTTATTTGCAGCGCAGGTTGGTATTGCTGGATGTGTGGTGATTGAAGACTACGTTACCCTTTGGGGACAAGTTGGCGTTAGCTCTAATATAACCATTGGCAGCAAAGCCATTATCCTCGCTCAGTCGGGCGTTGCTAAGTCCTTAGCAGGAGGGAAAACCTACTTTGGATACCCAGCAGATGAGGCACGCAAAAGGTTTAGGGAAATGGCCTCAGTGCGCATTTTACCCAAAATCATTGAACAGCTCACAATAAACGAATAAGCAATTTAAAATTTTAGCAAAAGAAAAGGGGAGTCAATTGACTCCCCTTTTTTATTGGTATTTACTAGATCTAAATACTAGTGGAAAGGACAAACATATGCTGTTCCTTTATTGCTAACGATAAGAGCCGTAACATCATTATCGATAGTACAAGTAGGAGTAGCAGGATCGTAACTAATAGCATCAACATTATCTTTTATAGCACTCAAATAGGGAGGTAAATCCACTACTGTCATAGCCGAAGAAACATTATCAGTATTAAGTAGAAGTTCATTTTGAGAGATTACATAAGTAACACCCATATCAACTGAACGCATACCCTCACCCATAAATATCTCTTGGCGCATACGATAAATAACCTCTAGCAATGCATCACCAGATAATCCCGCTAAGTCTGCAGCGGCATAAGAAGTTCCTGAAACACTGGGAACGTCTACCGGACCACCGCCGCGATATAATACTAAGCCCGCTCTTCCGTCTACTGTAACATCAGTACTATCCGGACGAGAACCTGGCTCGCGCTCGGTTCTGCCTTCCGCTCCATCTTCTACAGAAACAACAGGACGAGTAGCAACTAATCCTATAACATCTGTTAATGTGCTGATTGCATCACCATCACTACCTTGTGATTGCTGTGCTTCTGCTTTAATTAAATGTGCTTCCTCAATTTTTAGTAGAGGAATTTTAGAGTCTTCGTTTCCAGAAATTACCACAAATTTTGGATCTAGGAAATCCAAGCTGGGTAACGGCTGTAAATCGTCAAAACTACCGCGATCATATAAAGCATCTTGCAAAGCATTAACCGTATAATTATTGCTATTACTGTTACCACGCGAATTTTGAGGATCGAAGGTAATGTAACGTACAAATCCAGCGCCTGCATCGGCAGCGATAGCCGCGTCAGCAGCTGCGATAGCCGCAGAGGCGTCACCTTTAAGGTATTGCGCTCTAGCGATACCTATCAAAGCACCAACATTAGCATTCGCTGTATTACTCTCAGTTAGGTACTGAATGGCTGCGTCTAAATGCCCGTCACTACTTAGTACTCCTCCACCAGCTGAACCCGGTAGTTGTTTGTAATACATTCCCGCCATTAAGTGAGACAAGCCACGGAAAAACAGAAACTCCGAACGCTGTGCATCAGTCGCATTAACATCGTTTGGAATTATCTCGTCTAAACCAAAGATGGCCATCTCACGCATACGGCCAATATGGAATTGGCTATCATCGATGTCATCATCTTGATAGTCTACATTTAAACCATCTAAAAACTGGTTAAAAAAGGTTTGCGTGTTTACATAATTATCTGATACAATTTCAGAAATAATTAGGTTGTTGTTAGCCGTTACCGCTAGTTGACGTTCCAAACCCCAGTACCATGCTTCGGCCGAGTTTGGTTGTCCTACTAGAGCAGCTTCCGACAGATTAGGGTTAACCACATCCGACGGATCGATTGCGTTACAGCCTGCAAAAACTAATGCTGAAGCTGCTAAAATTGAAATTTTTGAAATTATCTTTTTCATCTTGCTTCTTATTAAAGATTAACACGTAAAGAACCTAGAAAGATTCTTGGAGCGGACTCTGTTCCAAAACCAAAACCACCACCAGCAAATCCACCTTGAGATTGAATACCGGAACCAGTAACATCAGGATCAAAGCTTGAACTTACCCAATTAAAGGCATTTTGAACGGTGAAACCTATTCTTAAATTTTTAACTCTACTATCCATGAAACTGCCAAAATTATATTCAGCTCCGATAGTACGAACCTTAACATAATTTGCATCTTCTACCCAGTAGCCGGCTAAATCAAAGAAAGAGGTGATACCGCCATCTATTACTTCCTGAGGGAAACGATCTTCATCGTTAACACCACCAAAATAACGTAGTACGTCATCAACATTTACCCCCTGACCACCAAACTGATAATCACCGTTTAAAAATAAAGTTAACTTATTATTCCAAGTGTAGTCTAATCCGAAAGTACCGAAGGTTGGAGAAAAGGTTGTTCCTAAGTAAGCATTACGCTCTACTTCATAACCACCATTTCCGTCAGATACAACCTGTGCACCACGCAAGTAACCCAAAGGCTGATTTGCTTTTACAAATGAACCTAAGAAAGAAAATCCACCTACTGCGAATTCTGGAGCACCACCGGTACTTACCACTTCATTTTCGTTGTAGTTATAAGAAACTCTACCGTTTAAGCGGTGTTTCTCGTTACTAAT
>JBNMPT010000033.1:0-14910 GCA_051277025.1 Roseivirga sp.
AAAAAAAAACTTTTAACCCAACTTATTAACTATCAAAAGCGTCATTACTCCACTGAGTGGGGGTGACGCTTTTTTTTGCTTAAAAAAGGAGCATATAATGCCTCGACAGACGTAGAGACCTAAGTGTTTATTATATTAGGGCTCTGTATATTAAAGAATGAAAATCGACCACCAAATTTTAGAAGCTTGCCGGCGTGAGGATCGCAAGGCTCAATTTGAGCTTTACAAGCTTTGCTATGGCATTCTAATGTCGGTGTGCTTTCGATACGAACGAAATAAAGAGGATGCTGAGTTTTTACTGAATAAGGCCTTTTTAAAGATTTTAAAAAACCTTGACTCTTACGTTGATACCGTTCCTTTTGAGGCTTGGATTCGGAGAATCACTATCAATACTGCCATTGATGAGTATCGAAAAAATCAGAGGTCAAAGATAGATTACGTCGAAGAGCCCATGTTGTTGGCTGGTTTATCGGAAATGGACTATAACGAAGCGGACAAAAATTTTGATGCTGAAGAACTTTTGGCTTTGGTGCGTAAGCTACCACCGGCAAGTCAAAAGGTTTTCAACTTATATATAATCGATGGCTATAACCATAAAGAAATAGCAGAGCAGCTTGGCATGAGCGAGGGAACCAGTAAGTGGCACCTAAGCAGTGGAAGAAAAAAGCTGCAAGAGATGATGAAGAAAATGGCAAATAATGTGGCGACACTTCTGTTATGACCGAGAAGGAATTACATAAACTCTTTGAAGATAAGTTAAAAGGACACTCTGTTCCTTTTAATGAAGACGCATGGCAATCTATGGAGCAGATGTTGGACCCACAAGAGCCTTTGTCGGAGATTGAATATCGTAAATTGTTTAGCAATAAGTTAGCTGCAGCTAGCTTCCCTTTTAATCCGGATAACTGGAATGAAATGGAAGTGAAGCTCAATGAAGAACAAGGAGCAATGTCAAAAGAGGAGCTAAGCTCTCTTTTCAATAAAAAGTTTGGTGCCCAGACCTTCGGCTTTAATTCTGCTAACTGGCAGAAAATGGAGGCCATTTTAGATGCTAATGCGAAAAAACCACTTCTTTACTTTTGGCGTAGCGCTGCAGCAATACTGCTTTTCGCATTAGGATCATTAGGTTTTCATTTCTCAGAATTACCGAGAACAAGCAACTTGAATTCGGGAGAAACCATATCAGCTAGCCCTTTACTTGTAGAGCCGGCAATAGCACCGTCATTAGAATCTCAAACGATAGCTCGTCCGGCACCTTCAGGATTAAGAGATGAAACTATTGCAGTGGAGGGAACACCTGCTTCTGCAAGTCCACCGACGGTTCCGCCTGTTAATTCTGTTGCTGGTAATTTTAATCCCCAAAATCAACCAAGTGCCTCTCAACTAGGAGCCCCTTTGACATTGGTAGAATCCCCCTTTCCTCTCGCTTTGATATTAAAAATTAATGATCTAACAGTAAAACCTTGGAGAACTGTTGGTTTTGAAAATCTAGGACTAACAGTATTAGACCCAAGTCTAGTAGATGAAAGTACCTTAGTAGCGTCAACTAAAAAACCTGTACCCTATATACCAGTGGCTTATACCAAGCTAAGTATTGTCGGCGGGCCATCCATAAACCCTGGATATAATGGTCGTTTGGGATCTGGGTTTTCGGCAGGTTTAGATTATGAATACGGTTTTAATGAAAAAAGCTCTATCAGTGTGGGCCTCTTGTTTAATTATGGAGGCGATATGGGTATAGAAAGTTTAAGCGACAGTACCTTCTTCGGTTTAACCCGCACCGAGGTTCAAACGCACAGTCATTATAAAAATATTAGCGCTTTGCGATTACCATTGAGTTTTAACTTTAAAGTCAGTCCAAAGCATAGTTTTAGTGTTGGTGCCTATGCCGACGCTATTGTAGCGGTAAGGTTTGAGGAGCAGAAAACAACCACTATTTTTAAGCAAGATCCAACCGTTGAAAACAAGAGCGGCTTAGCACCAAAAAACAGCTTCACAAGCTTTAGTGGCGGCGCTCAGCTAGGATACACGTATCAGTATAAGGAGGGTCTAAGCATTGGCATTAGTTATCAACATGGTCTGGGAGACCTTAGTAATGATGAGCATCAGAGCCTGAGCAAGCATCACCAAACAAGTCAAACCAATTTAGTGCTGAAATATAGTATTTGGGAAAGATGAAGAAAGCCTTAACAGCCTTGTTAGGATTAGTCTTTCTTACTACGGCGTGCAATAAAGACTCTAGTTTAGATCAAGTTGAATACAGTGATAACCCCTTATTTTACGTAGGTGGCTCAGTTAATGGGTTACCTATTAATTTACAGGCGGGTAAAGATGGATATGCGCTTTTTACGCACTATTATTTACATGATAGTGTCCTGCATATGGAGAGCATTCTTTCCGCTGATGGAGTAGCACATCGAGATGCGTTTAAAATTGATATTCACGGTGCGCAAATCAGTAATGAAATTGCCGCAACAAACTACGCATCCAGTCTTATTAATGGACCAGTATCCTTAGCAGACCCTTCGGGTTATCCTCGTCTTCCTCATGTTTACGATTATTATTTCAGCAGTGACTCTTCTAATAGCGACATATTACTTTTGTGGAATACACCCGATAGTAGTTATTATGGGGACAGTTGCAGGTACTTGGAGGTAAATGCCTTATTAAATCCTAGCTTTAAAGTGGAGATGCTTTCAGTGGGACCTTTGTCTTGTACCCCATACGTCGCACACACTATTCAAAGTCAATCAAACTGCAAGGCAGAAATACAGATTTTAAAAAGCACAAACTCTGAACTTAAGGCGGAGGCACGCGCTCGAGTAGGCAGTATCCGTTCCATTCAGTGGTCAGTAAACAACCAAAATGTAGGCGGGGGCTTGGTGCTAGATTATGATGTGTTAGGCTTTTCACCTGGCTATAAGCTTAAAGCCAACATACTTTTTGACAACGGCTGTACCGAGCTTATCGAAAAAATAATATTGACAGGTAGTTCACAATGTGATGTCAATTTAAATTACCAAAAAAGGCCGCACCGTTACCATAATCCCAATAATTTGGCTACGGTAACAGTCTCTTACTTTAATACGGAAGGCAAGGAGTACCGCAGTGATTATGCTAATAATGTGGGTGACTTTAGTATTGAGGCGATAGCCAGTTATAGTGAGTCGGCTCAAACGGCAAACACCACCAATGAAAATCACAAGCGCTTTACTTTTTCGGGTGATTTAATCCTGAAAAGTGTCGACGGAAGCAGCTTAACGCTGGATAACATCTTTGGAATTTTTGCGGTAGAACACCCAGATTAGGCCTCGAAAGATATCAAGACCTGTCCTTTTTCAACGGCAGACCCAATAATACAGTCGATGCTTTTAATAAAGCAATCGGCTTCCGCCTTTAAAACATTCTCCATTTTCATTGCTTCTAAAACAATTAGGGCTTCACCTTTTTGGATGTTATCCCCGGGACTTACTTTCACTGCAAGTACCAAGCCTGGCATAGGGGCTTTAAGGTCATTTACAGCTGTGTTGTTGAGGTGTTCCATCCCTAAGTCCTTTAGCAGTAAATCAAAACGATCGGCGGCATCTACTTGGTAAGATTGTCCATCAATTTCAATTAGAAACTCTTTCTGATCATAGTCAGCTTCTAAAACCTGCACTTCATAGCTCTTATTATTGCGAAGAAGGCTAAAGCCTTTCACCGCATCCCCAATTAGGTCTAAAGCATAGGCCTCGCCGTTTAAAATGCCTGAATTTTTAGAGGCATCGGCCTCTACTTCAAAGCTTTGACTATTTACGTTTATTTGAAACTTTTCGCTTGACATGATTACGATACTTTTGCGGAAGCTAAGTTAATAATAAGCCATGCAACGCGCTACACTTTTTTTTGTTTTTATATCTTCCTTTTTCCTGCTAAGCGGCCAAAAGAGTTATCCCTCTGTTGAGCTGGACTTTCAGTTTACGCAGGATGAAAAGATTGTTTTTAGGGCCATTTGTAGCCCAATATCATGGTCGTCTAGGGTAGAAGTAAAGCTCCTTAAGGCACAGGGTATAAGGGTATACCTAATAAAAGCGGGAAGCCGAAAAAGCTTAGAACACATCTACGACGGTAAAAAACTGGAACTATTATTTACTGAGCTTCCCCATCCTCTCGCTAAGCTTGAAATCCATTACTATTTAGAACGAGTAGATCTGGAGGAAAATAGCGCCTGGTCTTACTTAGAAGAGGGCTTCATTTTTAATAATGTCAAGGAGGATATGTTAAAAAGTGAAGCAGGCTTTGTTTTTCCCTGCTTTAATAACGAAAGGCACAATTGGCGTTTGGACCTAATTGTCCCGGCTACTTGGCTTGTCTATACTCCTCTTCAGGAAGAGTTTCGCGTTGACCTCACCGAGCAAATAGCCCGTTACTATGCATCGGAGCAGGCCGATAAACCCGGGGCACTTTTGTTAGAAGCAAGAGCGCCCATAAAGAGGAAAGAATTAAAAAGAATAGGGCTTATAAAAGAGGTGGTGGTTTTAAAGGAGGTAATTCCCACGGAAAATATACGTATCGCTAATTTTAAATTAGAGAATAAGGCCCTGCTTGCTTTTATTGAAAAAAGAAAGGCGAAACCTTGGCGGGAAGAGGAGTTTAAAGAGCTATTGTCCAAGCCGAAAACCTCCGCCGGAATGTACTTGAAACACGAAATGATGCCCGCCCATCTTAAAAGTAAGGAAGACTTTTACTTAGAGCAGAAGGTTCTTTTGAATAGCGCAGAAAGTAATCAGCAAGCCAGTAATTGGCAAGAGGAGTTTTACCTTCAAAGCTTAGGTGTAAATTATCTAGATACTTTTCTGCAGAAGCGCTTTAATGATAGCCTAGAGATAGACAGCCATAGTCTGAGCAATTACTTAAACCGCTATTTAGCGACACGAAATTTAAAATTGTCGGACACAACACGGCTTTTAGATTCTAGCTTGACAGAAGAAATTAAAAGGCACTTATCTTCCGCCAAAGCAGCTTATAAGGCAAAAGGTAAGGTCATGGTAAATTTGAAGTATCAATATTACTATAAAAGAAAGGTGATGGAACTATGCTTTAGTCAAGCCGACTCTAACTTGTTTGGAGACCTAGACTTTAGTGCATTGGCAATGAGCTCTAGCGATAGCACTCAGGCAAACTTTAATATTAAGTTCAATTTAAAGGATACGATAAGTTGGACTCTAAAGGGAGCGCCCCGTAGTATTTATATAACAGTGCTTCCTCGCCCATGGAATTTATTCTGGCTGAAGGAACATAGACCCCAAAATTACTACCTCTACGATTTTAGCGTTTCCAAGGATCCTGTTTTGAAGCGCAAAGCATTAATCGCTCTTTTAGAAACCCGGCAGGCTAATTTATTGGCCACTGTAATGGGGATAGCGATTGATAGTGGTGACTTAGCTTTGCAGCTTCTGGCTTTAGGCAAAGCAGAAAAACTTAACAGCATAGGTAAACAAAAACTTGCGCAAAGCATTAAAGCATTAGCAGAAGAGGCGACGGATGTTAAACTAAAGCAAAAAGCAGCCGAAGCCTATAAATTCATGAGTCCTTAAACGGATTGGAATGAGTAGTTTTGCCTACTTTTTTAGCATTAATTGATTAAACATCCCCATGGATATTTTTATACAAGCCTCACAATTTTTATTGAGCCTTTCGCTACTAATTGTTTTACACGAGTTTGGCCACTTTATTCCCGCTAAATTATTTAACACTAGAGTAGAAAAGTTTTACCTCTTTTTTGATCCTTACTTCTCTCTCTTCAAAAGGAAAATTGGCGGTACCGAATACGGTATTGGTTGGTTGCCTTTGGGCGGATATGTGAAAATATCGGGGATGGTAGACGAGAGCATGGATAAAGAGCAAATGAAGGAAGAGCCCAAGCCGTGGGAGTTTCGCTCTAAACCAGCTTGGCAGCGTTTAATAATAATGATTGGTGGGGTAACGGTAAACGTAATTCTTTCTATTGTTATTTATTCGGGAATGATGATGTACTACGGCGAGGATTTCTTGCCGATAGAAGGGATTAAAGATGGCCTAATGGTAGATGATAATGGTCGAGCCATTGGTTTGCAGGATGGTGATTTGATTGTGGCTGTTGATGGTAAAAAGATTAAGCGCTTCACGGAAATACCCAAAGAAATTCTTCTTAGTGAAAATACCATCACTATTGTTCGCAACGGACAAAGTTTAGATCTAGAGGTTTTAGACGAGCATAAAAAGACATTATTAGATAATCAAACTCCAATTATAGGACTACGCTTTCCGTATATCGTTGGAGGTTTTACTGATACATCAGTAGCAGAACCGGCTGGTTTAATGGCGGGGGACAGCATTGTAAGCTTTAATGGTTATGCTATGAAGTATTATGACCAGTATTTAGATAGTATTCCGAAATACGCTGGCCGTGAACTTAGCTTTGGATTATTCAGAGAAGGTAAAGCGCAAACAATTAGTATGACCGTTCCTCAACATGGTAAAATCGGGGTCTACCCGGGCGGGAAAAGCCCCGCTTATTATTATCCAGTGGAGACCTTGAAGTACGGATTCTTTGCGGCTGTTCCTGCCGGTTTAAATAAGGCCAGCACCGTCTTAAAAGATTATATACGTCAGTTTAAACTAATTTTTAATCCCGACACTGAGGCTTACAAACAGGTGGGGGGATTTATAGCGATTGGTTCGCAGTTCGATACAAGCTGGAACTGGGAGCGTTTCTGGTCATTCACCGCTTTCCTTAGTATCATGTTGGCCTTCTTAAACATTTTACCAATTCCAGCCCTAGATGGTGGACATGTGGTTTTTGTACTGTGGGAAATGATATCAGGCAGAAAGGCATCTGATAAAGTGTTAGAATACGCTCAGGTGGCAGGTTTCGTAATCTTGTTATCTCTTATTGTTCTGGCGAATGGGAATGATATTTTAAAGCTCTTTAAATAGGACCTAGCACGGTGTCTTAGGGGCTAATTAATTTGAAATTATTAATGCAGAAGGTACTATTGCTTTGTGCTTTTCTACCTTTGTTTTCTCTCAAAATACAAGACTATGTACGGTAAATTGCAAGGACAATTACAAGCAGAATTAGAGCAAATAGAAAAAGATGGGCTCTACAAACGTGAAAGAATTATTACCAGCGATCAAGGCGCAGAAATCACCGTACAAGGTGGTCAGAAAGTGCTTAATTTTTGCAGTAATAACTACTTAGGTTTATCATCACACCCGAAGGTAATCGAGGCAGCAAAGCAAGCTTTAGATACCCATGGTTTTGGTATGTCATCGGTGCGTTTTATTTGTGGAACCCAAGATATTCATAAGGAATTAGAGGATAAAATAGCGGCTTTCTTAGGAACAGAAGACACCATATTATACGCGGCGGCATTTGATGCAAATGGCGGGGTTTTCGAGCCTCTTCTCACTGCTGAAGACGCGATTATCTCCGACTCTTTAAATCACGCTTCTATTATTGACGGGGTGCGTCTTTGTAAAGCTCAGCGTTTTCGTTATGCGAATAACGATATGGCAGATTTAGAAGCTAAGTTGATCGAAGCATCTAAAACGGCACGCAATAAAATTATTGTTACCGATGGCGTTTTCAGCATGGATGGTTTTGTAGCACAACTCGATGAAATTTGTGATTTAGCCGAGAAATATGATGCCTTGGTAATGGTGGATGAATGCCATGCTACAGGTTTTATTGGTAAGACAGGTCGTGGTACGCATGAGCTTAATAATGTTTTAGGTCGCATCGATATTATTACCGGCACCTTAGGCAAGGCCCTGGGCGGCGCAATGGGTGGCTTTACTTCGGGTAGAAAGGAAATTATTGAGCTCTTACGTCAACGCTCACGTCCTTACTTATTTTCCAACTCTTTGGCACCAGCAATAGTAGGTGCTTCTAATGCGGTTTTCGACTTATTAAACGAAAGCACGGATTTACGCGATAAGTTGGAAGAGAATGTGAAGTATTTTAAAAGGGAAATAAAAGCGGCTGGCTTCGAGATCAAAGACGGCGAGTCTGCTATTGTGCCTATTATGCTTTATGATGCCGCGTTGTCTCAAAGATTTGCGGATGCTTTACTAAAAGAAGGTGTTTATGTAATCGGTTTCTTTTATCCGGTAGTGCCTAAAGATCAAGCGCGTATTCGTGTGCAACTAAGTGCTGCGCACAGCGCAGAGCACTTGGACAAAGCGGTAAAAGCTTTTACTAAAGTGGGCAAGGACCTCGGCGTTATTTGATGGAATAAGGCAATTAATTATATTTCTAGATAGGCTCCCAATTGGGGGCCTATACTTTTTCCAGAATAAGTTCATCATTTAGATAGAGCAGCATCTTCTTCCGCACCTTAAAGCCTGCTTCTTCCAGTAACTGTGCATATTCCTCCACTTGAAAGCGATGTTCTTCCTGTGCTTCACCCGTTTTATAGTCAATCAAATAGGCTTGATTATTCTGGAGAACGACGCGATCGGGAATTTTGCGATTTGCGCCAGGGATGAGAATGCTCCTTTCATTTAAAACTTCAGCGTCAGCACTAAAAAGCTCCTGTAATTCGGGATGATTCAAGACTTGGATCATCAGTGCCTTAATTTCGTTTAATTCTTCGCTATTAAACCATCCTTTACTTTGAGCATCAGTGAGGGCAGAATCTAAATCCTCCTTTCTAATTATATGGGAGAGTAATTGGTGTACTTGGTTTCCTCTAAGCCGCGCTCCCTTATCTGATTTTTCCCAGTTTTTAGGAGCAGAGCTCAAGACAGCAATGACCGCTTGCCATTTACTCACTTTAAAGTGTTCAGGGCTTTTAAGCTTACCGCTCTCCGCCTTATTGTCTATCAGCTTAAGTTTTTCACCAGAGCTGTAGAAATCGTTCTCACCGTCAAGCCCAAGGTGATTATAGAGTAGGCACTGCCAGTGATTGCTTTTACCATCGCTGGTTTGGTCTTGATTTGAGAATATATAAAGTTCTTTTTCGGCTCTAGTGTAAGCTACATAATAGCGATTAACTGTATCGAGTAACATCAGTTTCTCTTCATTATTAAAATCGTCCATATACCTATCTAGGTAGATCTCCTGTTCTGCTTTTGGTTTTTTAAGGCTTAGTAAGGAAGTAGGCAGTGCTTTAAAACTATCGTATTCAGGTAGTTCTAGCCAAAGCTGCTCTTGATGATTGGCACGTACTAACTCGCCCGCGCTGAAAGCGGCTATAACAATGGGGAACTCTAGGCCTTTGGACTTGTGGATAGACATGATTTGCACCGCGTCTAGCTCTTCTGGCATTTGAACGCTTTCGCTATTACCTTTTTCATACCACCAGTTAATAAAGTTTTCGGAAAGGGGACTTTCTCGGCGAATGAAATTATCCACTTGATCTATAAGTAATTGTAGATACGGATCATTTTCCAATGCTAGGGAAAACTGATTTATCAGCAGGTATATCTTTTGAAGTAGGTCCAGACCGTCCCAGTTTTGAAAGTTAAAACCGGGCATCTGCTCCTCTAGAAAAGCGGTCTCTAAAGTGGTGTTTTGTCGACCATGCACCTTAAAGTAGTCATGACGGTCAAGGTGAGTCCCAAACATTTCATAACTTAATAAAAGCCAGTCTTTTCGAGTAGAATAGTCTTGTGGCTTCTCGAGCATGCTAAGAAAGGAAATGAGTCCTTTTACTTCTACCGAGGCGCCAATATTGAGACTATCAACACTTAAAAGCTTTAGATATTCCCCTTCCGGAAGATGCAGATCACTCTCATTTTGGAGGAGATATCTGGCAATAGAGCGACCTTTGGCATTAGCACCAACCAGGATGCAGATATCGGATTGTTGGAAACCTCGCTCTAAAGCATCTTTTATGCTTAGATTAATATGTTGAAATTGAGATAGTTCATGTCCTTCTTTAGGGAGAAAGCGTACTTCCACATATCCACCGGTATCCGCCTGAGCTTTTTGAGCGCTATTGGCGTAGATCATCCGGAATTTTTCATCTTTAAACAGGTTCGCCAAACCCTTAAACAAATCGTTATTAAAGCCAACAATATTCTTTAAGGAGCGGAAATTGGATCCGAGGTTGATCGTTTCCCGTGGGTAAAGTTGGTTTTCTCCTAGTTTATTGGACCCTTCGGTATTATTGTAAAGGTCAATAAATAGTTGCACCTCGCCATTGCGAAAGCGATAGATACTTTGCTTGGCATCGCCAACAACCATTGCACTACTATCCCCTTCGGCTAAAGAGTTGTTGATTAGGGGCACTAAGTTTAACCATTGTAAGGTCGAAGTGTCTTGAAATTCGTCAATAAAAAAATGTTGGAAGCGATCGCCTAGCTTTTCATAAAGGAAAGGGGCGGGCTGACTACGGAGGTTCTCACTAATGATTTTGTTAAACTCTCCAATGGGAATGCGATTGCTTTCTAGCTTTACGATCTCCAACTGCGCGGCAATTTCCGCAAGGACAGCAAGTCCATAAAGGCTTTTAACAACCGCCTGGATATAAAGATACTCTTCATAGTTAGTAGCAAGAAATTGATGTATACCTAGAATCTTCTCACGAAAACCTTCTTGATACAAGGCCATCAAATCTTTTATTTCAGGCTTGGCGTTTTTGGCAAAAAGGTCTTTCCCCGACTCAAATACGGGTTGAAGGCTTGTCTCGGTATAGAAGCCAAAGCTCTCCGTCATTAATAAGGTGCGTTTCCAAAGTGTTCCACGTGAAAAGCACTTATCGGTTAAGCCTCTTTCTTCTCCCCAATTAATAGCCTCTTTAGCCAGTTCTTTTTGGCCCTTTTCAATTTGTGCTAAGCGTTTTTTCAGCTGTCTTTCAATTTCTAGAAAGTCTGCGGTGCTGAGCTTTTCAAGTTTTAGCAAATGACCCTGAGCTTTTTCCTTAAAAAGCTGTCTAGCGGTATCAAGTAGTACGGTCTTATAATTGGTGGACTTCCCGTCGTTCAGTTGACCTTCCACAAAACGCAGGAGAACTTTAGTGTGATCCGAGTTTCGCTCTAATTCACTGAGCATTCTATCGATAGCCTCTTGTAAAATGAGCTTATCTTCTAGTTCTACTTGATAGTTGCTACTAAGGTTTAAGTCGCGGCTAAAAGAACGGATAAGGCGGTTAGTGAAACTGTCAATAGTGGATACGGAGAAAGCAGAATAGTTATGGAGAATTCGTCGCAAACTGTTGTGCGCTCTAAAAGCAAGTCGTTCAGGGGCTATTTCTAATTCCTGAGCTAGTTCATGACAGTACTTTTCATCTTTAGTGCTTAGACTGGGGTAATTACTGAGCACAAAGAGCTGCTTAAGCAGTCTTTGTTTCATTTCCTGTGCCGCCTTCTTAGTGAAGGTTATTGCCAAGATATGCATGAAGCTACTGGCGTCATCATGCGCTAAACACAAGCTTAAATATTGCCTAACTAGGCTGTATGTTTTTCCAGCTCCCGCGGAGGCGTTATAAACGGTGAATGGTGCGCGCATAAAAGATTTTGCCCCTAAGTTAAGCAAGGAAATAGTTTTGGCAAGCGCTTACCACTCCCCGAAATTGTATTTTTAGCCCATGAGAAGGAATTATCAAAACAAGGTGGTTTGGATAACAGGGGCATCGGAGGGTACGGGCCGTGCCTTAGCAAAGGTTTTTGCTGGTGAAAAGGCAAAGTTGGTTCTTTCAGCCAGAAGTACGGCTAGCTTAGAACGGGTAGCAGAGGCCTGTCGTAGGACAGGGGCTGCCTCAGTAGCGATAGTTCCCTTTGACTTAGAAAACGACCAGTCTGTTGATGAGGCCTGTAGTAATGCATTAGCGCTTTTTGGGACCATTGATTTATTGTTATTAAACGCGGGAGTTTCGCAACGTGCTTTTGTAAGAGAAACCGCAATAGGTACCTTTGAAAGATTAATGAAAATCAACTACTTATCTAATGTAAGAATCACTATAAACGTATTAGAACTGCTTGTGAAAAATCAGGGACAGATTGCGGTAGTCTCCAGCTTGGTCGGTAAATTTGGCAGCCCATATCGCTCCGGCTATTCTGCATCTAAGCACGCTTTACATGGCTTTTACGATAGCCTTAGAGCAGAGCATAATGAGAACTTGGCGATAAGTATAATTTGCCCGGGTTTTATTAATACGCAATTATCCTTGCACGCCCTGAAGGGGGATGGAAGTGCGCTTAATGAAATGGATGATGCTCAGGCTCAAGGAATGCCAACTGAAGTATTTGCTAAAAAAGCATTAGCGGCTATAAGGGCTGGAAAAGCAGAAATCAATATTGGCGGTAAGGAACGATGGGCGGTTTACCTTAAACGGTTCTTTCCTGGTTTTTTTCGAATACTAATAAGTAGAGCAAAAGTGCGTTAAGAGCCTTTGGTAAAACAGGTCAACTATAAATAAATCCAAAAGAGGGTTAATAGAACTTTCTGCTGCGTAGCTTTGTTTCGAATTAAATAGTATACTCACAAACTAATTAAAACTCAAAATATGGCCTTCGAATTACCTAGTTTACCTTACACACACGACGCTCTAGAACCGCACATTGATGCAAGAACCATGGAAATCCATCATGGTAAACATCATGCCGCCTATACTTCTAAGCTTAATGCAGCTATTGAAGGAACAGATTTAGCGACAAAATCAATAGAAGATATTTTAGCCAATATCTCTTCAGTCGGCGCTGGAGTAAGAAATAATGGTGGTGGATTTTACAATCACAGCCTTTTTTGGAGTATCATGTCCCCAAAAGGAGGCGGTGCTCCTACTGGTGAAGTAGCAGATGCGATTAATGCTGCCTACGGATCTTTTGAAGCTTTCAAAGATGCTTTCTCAAATGCCGCGGCTACCCAGTTTGGGTCTGGTTGGGCTTGGCTATCTGTAAAAGCAGGTGGAGTAGTAGAGGTTTCGAGCACGGCTAATCAGGATAATCCATTGATGGATGCTGTAGCGCATGAAGGAACCCCGATTTTAGGTTTAGATGTATGGGAACATGCGTATTACCTGAACTATCAAAATCGCCGCCCTGATTATATTGGCGCCTTTTTTAATGTAATTAACTGGGAAGAAGTGGCACGTAGATATGCAGCAGCTAAATAACTAGTCACATTTATATTAGTATCAAACCCGTCTTATGGCGGGTTTTTTTGTTTTAGGCCTCTTTGAGTTCAGCTTCCACTGGAAAAGATTTTGATGACTGATGCTAAGTAGTGGATTTCTACGGCTCTGCTGAAAACGCACGATTCACAATTATCGTCAAAGCTAATTTAGGATCGAACTCAGGTTATCAAGAGACATTAAATTACCTTCGCATGATGCAGTTAACCGCCAATAAGAAAATTTACTTTGCTTCAGATCAGCACTTAGGTGCGCCTAATTATGAAGCTAGTTTAAAGCGTGAGAAGCATTTTGTAAAATGGCTTGATACGATTAGTGCCGACGCGGCGGAGATTTTTATCGTTGGCGATCTCTTTGACTTTTGGTTTGAATATAAAAAAGCGGTGCCACGCGGTTTCGTCAGAGTTTTAGGCAAGTTGGCAGAGCTAAGCGATGCGGGAATTCCTATTCATATTTTTACCGGCAACCACGATATGTGGATTTTTGATTACTTGCCCACGGAGATTGGCGCGAAACTCTACCGAGAGCCAATCCAAAGAGAATGGAATGGGAAGAAGTTCTATATCGGTCATGGTGACGGCTTGGGACCTGGAGACTACGGCTATAAATTTATTAAACGGGTTTTTGCAAACCCTTTCCTGCAGTGGTGTTTTGCACGCCTTCACCCTAATTTGGGTATCGGTTTAGCAGACTTTCTTTCCAAGCGTAGTCGCGCTAAGACGGGACATAAAGATGCTGTTTTTCTGGGAGAGGATAAGGAGTGGTTAGTAATATATTGCAAGGAGCTACTGGCTAATAGACCGATGGACTACTTTATTTTTGGGCATCGCCACCTTCCTTTAAATATAGAATTGAAGCCTTTCGACGCACGTTATTTAAACCTGGGGGACTGGATAAAGTACAATACCTATGGAGTTTTTGATGGCTCTGAATTGAGTTTGAAAGAGTTCCCGGAATAAAGAGCACTATATCGTTTTAAAATTCAAGCCAAGCACAAGACTAGTGGGCCGAAAGGGGTTGTAGATATAGTCGGCGTTTCTTTCTGCACCAAAATTAAAGTTTTGCTGGTAAGCGGTGAAAACATTTTGAAGGCCAGCAGTCATTTATACTTGCCACTCCTTGCGGTTGTAAAGTTCAAATCAACTATCACAACCCAAGGTCGAAAAAGTTAGGGCTGCGTTTAACTTTGGTTTTTTCATTACTCGGCTCTTACACATGCAGAACTAACATCGGATCACGGTAAGTTTAATGACGATTAACTTCAAGCTTGGGCTGAAGGGTATATTTCAAATTTAGGAAACCATATAGTGCGGGGCTGCCTAGTCTTTCTGCGCTGCGGACTTGTTCTGAAGACATAGCGGGGTTTTCCAAAATTAACTCGGCCTCATGATAGCGATTCCTTTGCAAGGTAAATTTACGGCGAATGACCAACTAATCTGTGCAAGCAAAGCGGTACTCTAGGTTTAAACCGAAAACAGTGGCCCCATTTCTATTGCGATTTGTAGCCACCGCCGTTCACAGTAGCCCGCTATTGCTTCACCGCTTCGGCTTAAAACCCACTATTTATAAGAGGTACGAGGCCTGATTTTACATCAAACTCAGGTTAATACTATAATTCGTTTTTTGCATATCGAAATTAAAATTTAGGTAAACCTAAAACTCATTTTTGTAAATTCGCGTAACGACTTAGATTAAAGTAATTTCATGATCAAGATTTCTTTAACAGAGGAGAACTATTTAAAGGCCATATTCTTTATTGGTGGGAACTCTAATCAGTTAGTACATACTAATGCCATTGCCGAACGTCTCG
>JBNMPT010000034.1:0-14782 GCA_051277025.1 Roseivirga sp.
AGTCCATTTTTTACTTGAATTTCTATTATTGAAGTGAATTCCAGCCAAGAGACTTAAGGAATGCATGATTCACACAATTATAGAATGTTGATTTGATAGGGCCGAGTAACTCTCTTCTAGGCATTGTAGTGGGCTTATTAGTAGTTCTACTGCCTAGTTTGTGCTTAAACCTGCAACGGAGAGCAATAGGCTAGATGTCTTAAGGGAAATTTTGGCGACCCAATGACACTAAAAGAAGACCCCTTCACTTGCCCAATTAGAAAAGTTGGCGAGCTTGCATTTAATAAATCACCAATGTCTTAGACTTATTTAACTATAATGTCTATCCTCAACAAGGTTTGCAGTGTTAAAAGCCACTTTTGTATGCTTGAACTGCTCGGTTAAGTAAAGTTGTAAACCCCAGATCGTCAATTTTCGCTTCGCGACAGAAACTCGATCTCAAATTCTAAAGTTCCTGCATAAAACTAAACAGGTCGACCTAGATTACCCTTGATTTAGCAGTCTATATCTTCATGAAAACGCCTTGCAATTTTAATTCTATAGAAATTTGAAACCAAAAATTCATCTCGATCTAAGGTTTTGAGTAAGAGAAATAAAGACAACATCTAGTATCAGGCGATAGTCCGTCCCCAAGCAAAAGCCTCGTTAATTTCTTCGTAAACTACTTTACCAGAAACAATATTCAATCCCTTTCTAAGGCTTGTATCTTTTTCGCAAGCAACTTCCCAACCCATATTTGCTATTTTCAAAACATAGGCTAGAGTAACATTGGTCAATGCAATGGTAGAAGTGCAAGGAACAGCCCCTGGCATATTGGCGACAGAATAATGCACTACATCATCAATAATGTATATTGGGTCCTCATGTGTTGTTGGCTTTGTCGTTTCCACGCAACCACCTTGATCTACCGCTACGTCTACGATTACTGTTCCCGGGCGCATCTCTTTTAACATATCGCGTTTAATTAGGTTTGGGGCTTTCGCACCCTTCAGTAAAACACCGCCAATAATTAAATCATGGGTCTTTATATGTTTTCGAATATTAAATTCATTTGAAAACTCCGTAACCACATGTGGCGGCATTACATCGTTTACATAGCGAAGGCGCTTCATATTGATATCCATAATAGTTACATGAGCGCCTAGGCCTGCTGCCATTTTAGCCGCTTGTATACCAACTACACCCGCGCCTAAAACCAAAACTTTACCAGGAGCTACGCCAGGCACCCCACCTAAAAGCACACCGCGACCTTTCACCGGTTTTTCTAAATATTTAGCCCCTTGTTGAATAGCCAATCTGCCCGCAACCTCAGACATTGGTGTTAACAAAGGCAGGCTTCCTTCTTCATCCTCAACCGTTTCGTAAGCAATGCAAATAGCCTTGGCCTTAATCATCGCTTTTGTCAATAACTCACTTGATGCAAAGTGAAAATAAGTAAACAATATCTGCCCCTCTTTAACCAATGCATATTCTTCAGCAATAGGCTCTTTTACCTTTATAATCATCTCGCTAATCGAATAGACCTGAGCAATTGTATCCAGAATTATCGCGCCTGCTTTTTCGTAATCATTATTAAAAAAGCCACTTCCCTCGCCAGCATTTGATTGAACGTAAACCGTATGGTTGTTTTTTACTAACTCAAAAACTCCAGAAGGTGTCATACCTACCCTACTTTCGTTGTTCTTAATCTCTTTAGGAATACCCACAATCATTGTCAAATAGTTTTTAATTGAGATACAAAGTTGTGACATAAAAACAATAAAAAGCAAATAATCTAACTAAAATTAGGGGGTTATTATTTTCTACTACAACTTAACCCTTAATCACCCCCATATAAAAAGGGGGTTCATTCACTAAAACACGTAATTAGCAACACTAAGTGGTTTTCATAAAAGACATTATAATTTAGCTTTTTTTATTAGGAACTACTATAATTGCGTCCACTCTCTAATCTTTTCCTATCCATATCTCCACTTTCTGAGCTCCCTGTTTATTAGTAAGGTCTGATGCTATTATGACAAACACCTATAGAGTCTGACAAGAAAAACTAAGTCGATTACTTATACAAACTATAATTTTAAATACTAAAGGACATATCCTATCAACTCACTGTATATTCATTACTTAACTGCGGAACTTACCTAAGAGTGACCTCCGTTTATGATCGATATTTGTTGCTTAACATTTTAAATCCGCAGAGAGGAAGCCCCTTTAAAATTTATTCAATTCCTCCAAAATTTCAGAGAAGCTACGACGAGATATAACCTTGGAAACACGACATTCATCAATTAATTTTCGCCACTTATTGCGACCCTCTTTATTCATTTCCTCCTCACTAACCAAAGCTAATATATCCTCAAGTAAACACCCAAAAGCCCTAATCTCTATACGTTCAACATAAGCAGCAAGCAATGAATTGACAGCATAAAAAGAAGCGGCACCAAAATCACCCAAGAGGCATTCTGCGCTTTTATTTACCAATATATTGTGTGCATATAAGTCGCCATGATTAATCCCTTTACTGTGCAATTGAGAACAAGCTGAAGCGATGCTTTTAGCCATTTTAAGCAACTCCTCTGCCTTGAATTCACTTCTTTGATCAAACACATCCCGGGTGCATGTTTCCAGACTAGGGGGATTACCCAAATTAATGTAATCCGGGGAAATAAGCTTCATTATTAAAGCACTTTTCTCTTCTGGATGATCTTTAATTTTTCCTAAAACCGGGATTAAATTTTCATGAGAGCCAGCGGCGATAGATATCTCCATCTCATCTTCTGGTAAGCCATCACTGGTTACATCTCCTCTAAAAACCTTAATGGCCACTTCCTTGTTTTTCAAATTCCAATTTGCTTTCGAAATCATCCCCGAAGCGCCTTCTCCTAATAGTTCCTTAATACTAAAGTCTTGCCAAGGGAAAGATTCAAAATCAGTATTTCCTTGAACTTGCTGTACCGCAGGGTTCCCTCCAAATGCCAGCCAAGACAATTTAGGCAGATCCAATAACCAGATTGGAATCGACTTAAGTTTGTTAGCCGAAACTCTAAGGAGCTCCAAATTTTCGCAGTTAGCCATCTCAGCCGGTAATTCTTCAATTAAATTCCCCGCCAATGCACATTTTTGAAGAAGCTTACATTTCCCAATACTAGTTGGTATTTCTTTGATTTTATTATCCGTTAAAATCAACCATCTCAACAGGGGTGGAAATGCATTTTCTGGAACTGTTTGCAATTGATTGGATTTGAAGCCGATCATAGTCAATGCTGGACATTGTGCTAATATTAGGGGGAACTCTTGAAAGTTATTGCGTGCGAAAAATATAATTTTAAGATTCTTTAGCTGTGCTATACTATCCGGCAATTCCGTCATCTGATTGTCCGATAAATCTAAAATCTCCAAGGTTTCTGCGAGCGACAATATTTCTTCTGGGAACTTCCTTAAGCCACAAGTTAATTTTAAAATTTTTGAACCAACGAGATTACCCGATTTTAATTCCTCTAGAGAGTGTGTCATGCTTTGAATAATAGCCAGCAAACTTAGCCATTCTTGACTTTGCTGAGCCTTTATATTCCTTACTAATTGCCTATTCTACCCCGCTAAGGCAAAAGAGAAAGCACAAGATTTATATCCTGCATCTGATAGATATAAAAGACAAAATAAGAAAGTCAAGGAATCAGCATGTCATCTAAAAAAAAGAGTCCTAAGTATTGTTAGTGTGGGGAAAAAATGAACGAGGATACTGCAAAAATTGGACAAGAAGGATAATCCGAGGGTAGTTCAAAATGACATATCAAACCGTTAGTTAAGTTTTTCATTGAGGTTTTTCCGAAACTTATTTATTTTCTTCATAAATTTAAGAAACTCCACCCTTAAACTTTTGTGCCACTTTTACCTGTCATTTGGCTTGAAACAAAATTAAAAGACCGGAAAAACATGGCAATGAACACCAGCAATCGTCAAGAGTCAAAACACTTTTTATGTAACGACAGTTCATTGCTTCATTTAATGACTCCACAATCAAAATAATTGACTAAAAAAGTTGTGGCTGATAGGCAAATAAAATCATTGCTTTGCTACCTTCGCATTGTACCTAAGCGCTCTAACAATGAAACGAAAAAGATGGTTGTGGCTGATACTAATCTTAGCAATTCTACCCTTCATATTTTTCCCAGTCTTTCTGCTTTACACCACCGCTCCTATTGTAGAAGGAAATTCTGAATTTAATGTTGCCTATAGTAGCGAGCAATCGCTAGATTTTTACTATCCGACTAAGGCTGTATTTCAAAAATCTCCTCTCATCCTCTTTGCTCATGGTGGCGGCTGGATAGTCGGTAATAAAGAATCCATTAATTTCAATCGCTTTAATGGCGCTGTCGAAAAATTACGTGCGAAAGGATTTGCTCTCGCTTCGCCTAGCTACACTCTTGCCAAAAATGGTGAAAGTCCATTTCCTCAAAACATAAAGGACCTACTAGATGCAATCGATTGGTTAAAAAAGAATGGCGATTCTTACGGAATTGACACAAACAGAATTGGCCTATTTGGAGAGTCTGCTGGAGCTCATCTTTCATTAATGATTGCTTTGCATGCTTACGCAGATGAGCATCCACATTGGTCTCAGCCAAAAATTGACTATCTCATTGACGTATATGGTCCCAGTAAAATGAATGACCTCTATCTTTCTGAAAACGTTGATTCATTGTACAGCTATATTAACCAGCTACCGGCAATACTTAAAGAGCCTCTCGATATCCGAAAAAACTTATTCGGATTTGACCCGCAGGAAGATAGTATCCAAACAAAGAAATTTATGGATATGTACTCTCCTTTTCGCTTTATCACAGAAGCTATGCCGCCAATATTAATTATTCATGGCACTCAGGATCTAATAGTTCCTATAAAACAATCACGAGATTTAAAAGTACGCCTCGATAGCTTTAAATTAAACTATCAATATCATGAACTCGAGGGCGTGAATCACGCTTTTATCGGTGCTACGGAGAGTCAAGAAGATAGCATTCAAGATTGGATAAGCAGCTTTATACTTAGTCATTACTAATGTTTATATCGAACCATACCTCTAGCACAAAACTTAAAACCAAACAGATTTTACTTTCAGTGATTTTCTAGAGCAGTAATTTCGCATGATTATTCGCCAATAAAAAAGAATCTGGTAAGGCTACAATTGACATCGAGAAAGAACAAAAAGAAAAAATTCCCCCTTTTTAGATTCTATCGGGAATAATATCCTGTGGACAAATTTTCTTTTAACATAAGGTCTAAATATAGAGAGACCAAGATTAGGAGTGAAGCCAAACACCAGTGCTTCAGGCTTAAATGAAGTGAAGTGAAAAATTTTGCAGAAAATCTCAAAGCTCAAGGACTTCATATCTGGCTTTGTCTGCATTATGAAGACCTTTAGGCTTCCCCTCGTTAGCAAAGCCTTGCAGATGATTAGCAAAACATAAATTAAGTGAGCCTTAGAAATAGCTTGCTAAATCATTCCATGAGAGTTATCACTCAAATAAAACCCTGAATTTTGCAAGATGGTTATGAAATAAATTCTATATCACTGCATCATCAGGGCAATTTTGATGAAAATCCACAGCAAACTTTGCCTTGCCATTGCCGAAATAAGATCCGCAAAGCCTAAGGTAAGATTATGACTGATTATGGGGATGTGAATAATGCCAGGTGGCTTTATGATCAAATAGGGATTCTAGACTTTGACATGATTAGATTTCCATACCACCCTTTACGGAGTGAATTTAGCAGAAATTAAAAATAGCCTTGATCTACTCGCATCTAAATTTATACTTGCAGAAACAGCATATCTTTCTAGCCTAGAATGGAACGATTGGACCAATGCTATTATCGGTCTAAAAGAGCTATCACTTACACACACGTATCCTGCTGCGAAAAGGAGCGAAGTGATTTTATCGCAAACTTTAAAGAGATCATTTTGATCAATCATGACGGTAGTAGATTTTGTTATTGGCAGGTGGGATGTTTGCCTTTCGTGGCGCTACTAGCACCAATGGCCTACCACCGGGAATCAGGCCCGATTTGATTTCAATAATATTGCAGTGCCCACTGAGAAGGTTTTCAATAACCACAACT
Source organism: Roseivirga sp. (assembly GCA_051277025.1). GTDB lineage: Bacteria > Bacteroidota > Bacteroidia > Flavobacteriales > Schleiferiaceae > Croceimicrobium. Next base: position 6,121 of record JBNMPT010000034.1, read on the forward strand.
TCAGAAAAATGAAGCAGCTTTTACCTTTACTGCGTTTAGATCTTATCTAAGAAATTGGTGATTCGATTATTAAAAAATTCATCAGCCATTAAAAGAAATGACTATCAAGCAAACCCTAGAACACCAAGCAAATTGAAAGTTACAGTGCCAATAACTAGTTTTAATATGATTACTGAGCCCTTATGGCATTCTAAACTCTAGAAAAAACACCTTTTATTTTTAAGTTGACAAAGAGTTTTTTTTTTATAAAGACATAGATAAACATACTGTCTGCAGAGATAACACAAAATTATATACCCCAATGTAATTACACTGTAATCTGCCCAAGAGACGAAAAAAACAAACCCCGACCTCCTTTTAAATTTTCCTTTTTTCAGGTTTTCTATTACCAGAGAAAATCAAATTTTCAACGAATTTGAAGATGCTTTTTCAATACTTTATTTTAAGAAAATATTCTCTAAAAACTCCTCTGGAAGGCTAAATTCTGCGCTAAAATTTTAAAGTAATTAAGATCATTCCTTTTACCAAACTTCGTCCAGCACTACCCATGTTTTAATCTTTTAGAGATAACAAAATGAAATGTGATTACTCTTTTAAAAATGGCATGAACGAAGAAAGCAAAAGTCCTAAGCTCAGTGTTAAAAAAGAAACTCCCCCGACACCAGTAGCAACATCTGCTTCCGCGAGTAAAAAGCTAAACAGTAAATAAAGTCCCATTAAAAAAAACAGAACCGACAATATTTGAATTAATCTCTTCATTACAACCGTTACTGGGTTATTTTGCTTGGCAAAGTAGACTTTTTCTGATAGATGCAGAAAATAAGCGCAGCAAAGCTTACTAAGGTCTTTTTTTCGGTTAATTTTGCCTTCAATCAAGTATATTGATATGGAAAATACACAGAACAACTTGTCTGAAAATAATCAAGACATGGAAGAGAAAAAAGCTATCTCGCAAGCTCCAGTAAATGAGACTGAGCAAACATCTGCTGAGGAGGAAAACCCTAAAACTGAGGAGAGCAAGGAGGAAGTTGTTAGCGAAGAAACTGCAAGTCAAAAAGTTTTGCCCAGCGATGAGGATTTAGAACAAGAAGACGACACTCGGGAAATCGAAAGTGATGATGATCACGAAGAGGAACATCCCGAGGATTTGGAGATGCCCGACTACAGCACCTTTAGTGGAGAAGACTTAATCAGCAGCGCTGAAAAGTTGGTAAAGGAGCAGCCCATACAGAAGATAAAAGACCATTTAGAAAATATTCGTAAACATCTCCTTAATCACCTAAACGAAGAACGCAGCCTGAAGCTGTCTGAGTTCATTGAAAATGGTGGTGTAGAAATGGACTTCGAATTCATTCAACCCCTGCGCGAGAAGTTCCGTCCCGTATTTCAGGAATATCGCGCCAAGCGAAAAAAACACTACGACGAGCTTAGTGCTAAGTTGGATTCCAACATGCTCACCAAACAAAATCTGATCGAGAAATTAAAAGAAATTGTTACCAAGGAAGAATCTATCGGTGATACTTTTAAGGAGTTCAACACCATTCAAGAGGAATGGCGCAGTACTGGACCCGTGCCTCGAAACAAGAGCAATGATCTGTGGCGTACCTACCATTTTCATGTTGAGAATTTCTACGAATTTATAAATATCAACAAGGAACTTCGCGACTTAGATTACAAGAAAAACAAAGTAGCCAAGCAAGATCTTATTGAGCAAGCCAAGGAAATCTTAAAGGTTGATAACCTCAAGGATGCTTTTGCTAAGCTTCAAAAGCTTCATAAAGACTGGCGCAGAACTGGTCCAGTTGAACCAGAAAGCCGCGAACCGCTTTGGGAAGAGTTCTCTGCTGTTACTAAAAGTTTTCACGAAAAAAGAGAAGAGTACTATCAGAAACTACGCGAAAAAAGCAAAGAGCTTTTAATAGAAAAGCGCAAGCTGGTAGAAGAAATAAAAGCCTTTCCTCAAACTTATAGCCGTCACCATGAATGGCAAAACGCCATCAAGGAGATTGGTGAAATACAGGAAAAATTCAAGAAAATTGGTCGTCTAAACATTCCCGAAAACGATGATGTTTGGGAAGAACTTAAGGGAGCTCTGCGTGATTTTAATCATTCTAAAAACGAGTTCTATAAAAGCTTGAAGAAAGATCATCAAGATAATCTTGCCAAAAAGCGCGCGCTGCTAGAAAAAGCCGAGGCTTTTAAAGAGAGTGACGACTGGCGGAATACTGCCAATGAGTTAAAGTCAATCCAAGCAGACTGGAAAAAAATTGGTCACGTACCAAAAAGTGAAAGTGATAAAATTTGGAAGAGCTTTCGCAAAGCTTGCAATCACTTTTTTGATAGGATGACGGCGAGCAATAAAGAAGCCGATCAGGCCTTTGAAGTGAATCAGTCTAAAAAAGAGGAAATCCTTACTGAAATCGAAAGTTTCACTCTAGATCCAAAGAATAAGAAGGAAGCTTTAAGTAGCATCAAAAGCTTCATCAATCGTTGGAAAGAAGTAGGCCCTGCCCCTCGCAACCAGCGCAATAAGGTAGACGGTAAATTCAATAAGATTATTGACAGTCTATTCAAAAGTATTGACATGGATCGTGAAGAGTCTCAGCGTATTCGTTTTGAAAACAGAATGGATAATCTAGCAGATGAAGGCGGTATTGACAAACTTAATAGCGAACGAGACTACATCCGAAGAAAGCTTCAAGAGTCGCAAGCGGAATTGCGTCAATTGGAAACTAATATGAGCTTTTTTAGCTCGAGTGACCCCAATAGTAGTATTGTAAAAGAAGCTCAGAAAAGTATTGACATTCAAGCAAGAGCAGTTGATTCATTGAAAAATCAACTTACCATGCTTACCATGAAGGTAAAAGAATTAACAAAAGCCGAAGCTGAGAAAGATTCTATTGCTAACGAAGAGGATAGTCAGACTGCTACATAGGGGCTATTAAATGAATAACCCCACTCAGATTATTATGCCAATTGCCATTGCTTTAATAATGTTTGGCATTGGCATAAATCTGAAGTTTAGAGACTTTAGGAGGGTATTCTTGCACCCAAAAGCGATTTTAGTTGGTCTAGTTGGGCAGTTTTTACTGTTGCCTTTAATTGCTTTCATTATGGCTTGGCTACTCCCTATTGAACCTCTTTACAAGGTGGGATTTGTATTGATAGCATCTGTACCAGGCGGTACGGCTTCCAATCTTGTAACACATATGTTAAAAGGTCGAGTAGCCTTGAGTGTGAGCCTAACTTCTTTTAATAGTTTCGGAATTTTAATAAGTATCCCACTCTATCTAAGTTTAGCCATAGAACTTTTCTTACATGAGCACTCTTCGCAAATTAGCATCGGCTTTGCAGATACTTTCAAAGAAATTTTAGGCACTGTAGTATTACCTGTTATCGCAGGTATTTTAGTCAATGAATATGGCCCTCATCACAAGGTAGACCTTTTAAGGCGCCCCTTACGATGGGTCCTACCCACTTTACTATTCGTGGTTTTTAGCTTGGCCTTATTTTTTGAAGGCAGTGGACCTAAAGCTTCATTATTAGAGAATCTAAACCTTTACCTTCCCCTCTTGTCTTTTAATGTACTCACAATGTTCATCGGCTTTTACATGGCTAGGTTTACAGGAATAAGACACGATGGAGCTTTTACCATTGCCATTGAAATGGGATTACAGAATTCAGCCTTGGCAGTATTGATTGCTACGAGTATATTGAACAGTGCCGAAATGTCTTTGCTGGCTATCGTATACGGTAGCTTCACCTTTTTTAGTACTTGGCTAATTGCTTGGTTTATGAAACATCGGCTCAAACATGATTTCCAATAATATTTTAAGGACCAAGAAAATTTACGATGTCTCAAAAGTTTAAAATTGTTTCTGATTATAAGCCCACCGGAGATCAACCCCGGGCGATAAAAGAATTAGAAAAAGGCATCATCGATGGTGATCGTTTTCAAACCTTGTTAGGGGTGACTGGCTCTGGTAAAACTTTTACAGTGGCCAATCTTATTGAGAAGATCCAGCGCCCTACACTAGTTCTAAGTCATAATAAAACTCTTGCCGCACAGCTGTATTCAGAATTTAAAAATTTCTTCCCTGAGAATGCCGTGGAATATTTTGTTTCCTACTACGATTATTATCAGCCCGAAGCTTACATTCCCAGCTCTGGAACTTATATTGAAAAGGACTTAAGCATTAATGAGGAAATTGAAAAACTGCGCTTAAGCACTACTTCCTCATTACTTTCTGGAAGGAGAGATGTATTGGTGGTGGCCTCGGTAAGCTGCCTTTATGGTATCGGTAATCCTGAGTCTTTTAAATCGCAGGTAATAGAAATTAGCACCGGACAAGTAGTTCCCCGGAACGCTTTACTACTATCTTTTGTAAATGCTCTTTACAATAGAACCACTGCCGAGTTTAACCGCGGTAGCTTTCGAGTTAAGGGCGATACGGTTGATATTTTCCCCGCCTATTCAGATACTGCTTTTCGTATTCACTTTTGGGGCGATGAAATCGAAGCCATTGAAAGGTTCGACCCTCAAACGGCGGAAGTACTCGAGAAATTTGAAACAGTACGAATTTTCCCTGCCAATATTTTTGTAACCGGTAAAGAAGCATTGCAGACAGCCATTCATCAAATCCAAGATGATATGATGGCACAGGTCGATTTCTTTAATAAAAATGAGCGCCCTTTAGAAGCGAAGCGCTTGAAGGAAAGAACGGAATTTGACCTCGAAATGATTCGCGAACTGGGTTATTGTTCAGGGATTGAGAATTATTCTCGCTACTTAGATGGACGTGAACCTGGCACTCGCCCGTTCTGTTTACTGGATTATTTCCCCGATGACTTCTTAACGGTAGTAGATGAGAGTCATGTTACCTTGTCACAGGTTAAGGCTATGTATGGCGGTGATCGTTCACGTAAAGAGAATTTGGTAGAATATGGTTTTCGCCTACCTGCGGCCATGGATAATAGACCCTTGAAATTTGAGGAGTTTGAACAAATGCAAAATCAGTTAGTTTACGTGAGTGCCACTCCTTCTGATTACGAGCTAGAAAAGAGTGAGGGGGTTATTGTTGAACAATTGATCCGCCCTACTGGGCTTCTCGATCCCAGGATTGAAGTTCGTCCGGTGGAAAATCAAGTCGATGACTTGATGTCTGAAATTAGCAAACGGTGCAAGATTGATGAGAGAGTACTGGTGACCACTTTAACCAAGAGAATGGCGGAAGAACTCACCAAGTACCTAACCCGTTATGGCGTGCGTTGCCGCTATATCCACTCAGATGTAGATACCTTAGAAAGGGTGGAAATTATGCGTGACTTAAGGCTGGGCGTCTTCGATGTTTTGGTAGGAGTAAACCTCTTGCGCGAAGGTTTAGATTTACCAGAAGTATCTTTGGTAGCCATCTTAGATGCTGATAAAGAAGGCTTTTTACGAGCCGAAAGATCTTTAGTACAGACTGTGGGTAGAGCAGCGCGAAATGTAAATGGTTTGGCCATTATGTATGCTGATAAAATCACCAACAGTATGCGCAGGACCATTGACGAGACCGACCGACGCCGTGCCATACAAACGAAATATAACGAAGATAATAATCAAGTTCCCACTGCGCTTAATAAGCCTATCGCCGCTAATCTTCCGGGCGCTAAAAAAGAATACAATCCATACGAGACAAATATACCCGTTGCGGCGGAGCCGAAAGTTCATTACACTACCGAAGAATCCTTGAAAAAAGCTATCTCGAGAACACGCAAGGAAATGGAAAAAGCAGCTAAGGCATTAGACTTTATAGCGGCGGCTCGTTTGCGTGATGAGATGACGGCTTTAGAAGATCGACTAAAGAAAGAGTATAAGTAAACTCCTCGAACAAGAAACACCCTATTTTGTTTTTTAATTATGCATAGAACTCTTTATACGCTCTGCGCAAGCATTCTTGCCTTTTCAGCATACTCTCAAATCAGTGGTAAAATACTGGATGAAACCAGCCAGCCTCTCCCTACCGCTAATGTGGTTTTATATCAAGGAGATATTATTCTCAGTGGGGCCAGCACCAATTTAGAGGGAGAATTTGAAATCAAGTCTCCCCCAGCAGGATCTTACCGATTGGAAGTTAGCTTTATAGCTTACGAAAGAATAGTGAGAATGATAAGGGTTCCCGTCTCTCAAAAATTAGATTTAGGCATCATCGGCTTAAAGCCCGATAAGTCTAGCGTGCTTGACGAGGTAAATGTAATTGGCGAAGCTAAGCTCTTTGAGTTTGAACAGGATAAAAGGGTCTTCAATGTGGCCAAGGACATTACCTCTGTAGGTAGCAATGCCTCAGAAATCCTTAATAACCTTCCTTCCGTTGCCGTAGATGTTGAGGGTAATGTAAGCTTAAGGGGAAGTGGTAATGTGAGGATACTTATCAATGGTAAACCTTCCGCTCTAATCGGTGGAGATCCAGCCGCCGCTCTGCGTCAGTTGCAGGGAAATCTTATTGAAAAAATCGAGGTGATCACTAACCCATCCGCACGTTATGATGCTGAAGGAGAGGCGGGAATAATAAATATTGTTCTAAAAAAACAAGACCGTGCGGGACTTAATGGCAGTTTCGATTTAAGTGCTGGCAGCCCTCATTTGTATGGTGCGGGTGCTACCTTAAATTACCGAAAAAATAAACTTAACTTTTTCACAAACCTTAGTTTTCAATATCGACAATCACCGGGCGGAGGGAAATCAGATCAGAGTTTTTCGCTTCCCGATACTTCCTATTCTTTTTTGCGAGAAAGAAAGCAGATTAGAGGTGGCTCTAATGCTACTATTCGCTTCGGCGCAGACTATCAATTAAGTGACAACCAAACAATAACTGGTTCATTTTTATTTAGACCAAGCCTAGGAAACAATACCGTAGACCTTAATTATCGTGATATAGATGCCAACGGAGATCAAGTACGTTTAATCAATCGTTTCGATGATGAAATTGAAACTGAAGTGGCTTATGAAGGAAGCATGAACTGGCAGAAAGTATTTAATAATAATGATAAGCATAAGTGGACCGCCGATTTCCGCTACAGTTTAGAAGACGATAGAGAAAAATCAACAATTACGCAGGATACTCTGAATCGCACTGGAGAGCTTATCCAATTAGTTGATAACGTAGAATATCAGAGCAGCTATCTATTTCAAACAGATTATATTCATCCCCTTGGCGATAAGACAAGCTTTGAATTAGGCAGCAGAGCAACCCTGCGAACTATTGATAATGACTATGGGCTGGACGAAGTTTTGTCGGACGGACAAACCTTAGAAGATCCAGTTTTTAACAATCGTTTCCGTTTTGTTGAAAACGTATACGCTGCCTACGGTATTTACAATGGAGTAATTGGCAAGTCTATCACCTATCAGTTGGGTCTGAGAGGAGAAATTACCGACTTAACTACAGAAGTGGAAAGCGATTCACTGAATCAAAGAAACTATGCCAATCTATTTCCTAGTACTTTCTTCACCTATAAGATCAACCCACTGAGTGATATTCAACTTAGTTATAGTCGACGCATTAGTCGGCCAGGGTTCCGGACTTTAGCGCCATTTTTTGGATTTAGCGATAACCGTAACTTCTACTCTGGGAACCCCAATGTCAATCCAGAATTCACCGATAGTTATGAATCTGGCTATGTGCGCTATTTTGAAAAAGGTAGCTTATATAGCGGTATTTATTATCGTCACCGCACTGGGGTTATTGAGAGGATAACTACCGTGGAAGAACGCAATGGCGAAGAGTTCACCCGCCTCTTCCCTATTAACCTCGCGGTCCAAGATGCCTATGGTTTAGAGTTTAATCTCCAATATAAATTTACTAAATGGTATGATGTAAATGCAAATTTCAACTTGTTTCATGCGGTAACAGTAGGCGATTACGAAGGAATCAATTTTGGTGCGATTAACAACTCCAGTACTGCTCGTTTAATTAATAAATTTAGCTTTTGGGACAGTGACCTACAAATCACCTTTAATATGCGGGGTGCCACTAAGAGCGCGCAAAATCGTAGTTTGGGTATTTACACGTTAGATATTGGCTGGAGTAAGGATATTTTCAAAGGTGATGCTACCCTTACCTTAGCGGTACGTGATTTATTTAACAATCGCATTAGTAGATATTATACTACGGGCAGTGTGAACGGTGGTGGAAGTTTTGACACTTTTGGTACTTTCCAATGGCGTGAAAGACAGATTACCTTAAATTTCACCTATCGGTTAAATCAGAAGAAAGGTAGACCCAGTGGATCATCATCCCAGCGTAATTTTGAAGGAGGCGGCGAATATTAAAAGGTTTAGAAATCATCCTCAACAAACTCTGACGGCTTAAGAACCAAGGTGAAGTATTCTATGAAATTTCAAACTCTGAAGAAAATTCAGACCAAATTTCCCTCAACAGATCGACAAGACTCTAGCTATCTGGAAGCACATAAAGTTAATCGCTAAAAATAATATTGGCACTGAGAAACTTACTAAAATCATAGAATAAGCTGCCTAAATTTATCGCTAAAATTTAATTTACGAAAGACTTAAGGTTTTGATTTCTACATGACTAAATTTTTAGACAAAATATTAACTACTTCATGATAATTGAATTCTGTTCCGCAAGAGGATCTGTCATAAAAAAGATTGCCTTTA
>JBNMPT010000035.1:0-14699 GCA_051277025.1 Roseivirga sp.
CCTTCTCCATCTGGATTGGCCTGGGGGTAATGGCCATCTTCGAAATGTTAAAAGGCAAGATGCAAACCAAAGCAATGGCCCTGGTAACTACGGCGGTTCTTTTAGCCGCTGTTCCTGGCATCATGTTAGCCGAAAACTGGGACGACCACAATCGTAGTGATCGTTATGTGGCTCGTGATGTGGCTCGTGCTTACCTCGACTCCTGCGAACCGAATGCGATTCTATTTACGAATGGAGATAATGACACCTTCCCTCTTTGGTATGCCCAAGAAGTAGAAGGTTACCGTACCGATGTGCGCGTAATTAACTTAAGCTTATTGAATACCGATTGGTATATTGATCAAGCTAAAAGAGCAGTATACGATGCCAAACCCGTTCCCTTCTCCTTTGAGAAAGAAGAATACCGCCAAGGAACGCGTGATGTAATTTACTACCAAGACCGCGGAATTAAGGCGCGTTGGGATGTGAAGGATCTTATCCGCTGGGTGAAGAGTGATAATGATCAAACTAAATTTACTGCCTTTGGTGGTGAGAAGGAACTGATCTACTTCCCCACTAAAAAGCTGCGTATTGAAATTGACAAAGAAAAAGTGCTGGCAAACAAGGCCGTACTTGCCAGCGATACCGGTAAAATAGTGGACTATATTGATTGGAACATTAAGAGTAATGCCCTTTCTAAGCGCGACTTAATGGTAATGGACCTTATTGCCTATAACGACTGGACTAGACCTATCTACTTTAGTGTAACCGTGGGAAACAGTAGTAAGGCGTTTTTCTGGTTGGATGATTACTTCCAGTTAGAAGGACTGGCCTATCGCTTTGTACCGGTCTACACACCGCGTAAAAATAACGAGCCAGACTTTGGGAAAATCGCCACTGAGGTTATGTATGATAACTTGATGAACGATTTCGCCTGGGGAAATATGGATAAGCCTAAGGTTTACTTAGACGAAACCAACCGAAGAGTTACCTTTAATCTGCGTAATATTTACGGTCGTTTAGGAAAGCAACTCGCCTCGGAAGGCAAAACAGAAAAAGCAATTGCTATTTTAGATTTGGCGGAAGAGAAAATGCCTGAAACTAAATTCGCCTACGATTACTTCGTGTTCAATATTATTGAAGGCTATTACCAAGCTGGAGCGGAAGAAAAAGCCAAAGCAATGATCGACAAATTTGCGGAACGCTTAGAAGGTCAATTAATTTACTACGGTCAGTTTAGAGGCGACGACAGGGGAAAAGTTCAGAGCGAAATAAATGCCGCCTCTAGCTATTTCCAAATGTTGGTTCGAATGGTTAATCAATATGAGAACAATAACAGTCAAAATATAGAAAGCTTGCAGGGTAATGAAATTTACCAACGCTACTCTCAAGCACTGCAGCCCTTTGGCCGCGCATAGCTTCTTAATACATTAAAACTTAAATTGCCTCCCCTGTGGAGGCAATTTTTTTTATGAAAAACTTTCTACATAAAAGCCCTTTTTGGCTAAGAATGATTTTCCCTAACTATCTCTGGCGCAAGCCAAAGATTAAGGGGAAACCTAGCCTTTATTTAAGTTTTGATGATGGCCCAATACCGGAACTTACCCCTTGGGTATTAGATCAATTAGCAAAACATAAGGCGCGTGCTACCTTCTTTTGCATTGGCGACAATGTGCGTAAACATCCCCAAGTATTTAAGCGCTTAACAGCGGAAGGGCACAGCATTGGCAATCATAGTTTCAATCATTTAAACGGCTGGAAAAATGATGTACCTACTTACGTAGATAATGTTTTAAAATGCGAACCGTACTTTAAAACCACCCTATTTCGTCCGCCTTATGGACGCATAAAAAAAGCCCAGGCTGAGAAACTCAGTCGGGCTAATTATAAAATAATTATGTGGGACGTTCTTGCGGGAGACTGGTCGGTGAATCTTTCTGCTGAGAATTGCCTTAAAGCCTGCCTAAGGCACAGTAAGGATGGATCTATAATTGTGTTTCACGACTCCCTAAAAGCGCAGGAAAAACTACGCTATGTGCTTCCGAAAATGCTTGATCACTTTACCAAGCGAGGCTTCCAGTTTAAATCCCTCTAATTAGAAAAATATTCTAATTGTTGAATGATTGCTTCCACGCTTAAGACTCCACTTTGTCGCCATTTTTGCTCTCCCTTACGGTAGATAATTAGCGTTGGAACGCCCTGAATTGCCAATTTTTGTGCTAAGGCCTGATTGCGATCAATATCTATCTTCAAAACCTGAATACGATTGCCCAGGCGCTTTTTTACCTCCTCAACAATGGGAGAAAGAACCTTACAAGGCTGGCACCAGGTAGCATGAAAATCAATCAATACCGGCTTATCCATAGCTATCAATTCCTTAAAACTTGCCATTTTACTTAACCAAATTATTTTTGGCTCTTTGCCAAGCTAAGACGCCACCACTCATATTATAAACATCCTTGAAGCCGATTTTTTTCATCGCACTTACACTTTTCGAACTGCGGCCTCCACTGCGACAGTATACCACATACTTTTTACTTGCATCTAGCTTCTTTACTTCCTCTTGAAAGTTCGCAGCATAGAAGTTAATTAGTTTTGCTCCCTCTAAGTGACCTTCCTGAAATTCTTCCGGTGTACGCACATCAATCAGGACAATATTCTCTTTGTCTAAGATCATTTGTGAAACTTGGCTGACATCTAAGTTACTACCGCTGCTTTGAGCACAGGCTGAAAGGCCCGTTGCTAAAAGCGCGATTAAAAAAAAATTCCTCATAATTAATTTTTCATTGCTAATACCGATGGATATCCACCCGCATTGTGAACTTCGGCCACTCCATTTTGAAGCAACCAATTTTTGGCACTTTCGCTTCTCACACCGCTCCTACAAAATACTACTACCACACCATTAGCTTTTTTAAAGCGATCGAGGTTGTCTGGCAAAGTATCGAGGGGAATATTTATAGCCCCTGGTACCGCAACCTCAGCTACTTCAGCCGCTGTGCGAACGTCTACTAAAAATGTATCGACCTTGTTTATTAACTCTTCCATAGATTTTATTTTACTGCTGCAAAAATAGAAGCTTTATAATTTAGTTTTCTGTGATAGCGATCACTTTAATTAAAACTGGTTAAAACAAACTAATATCCTAACCATACTTGACGCATCCTCGACTGTTCTGCAGTTGGCTCAACCATTGCCTTTAACAGGTGTGATTCTTCATACTCAATCTCACGTGCCGTCGCTTTCAAGGTCTTTATTTTATACTCTCCTTCTTTCTTTTTAGGCCTCGCAATTACCACCTCTACGCGGTCTCCCTCGCTAAGACTAGTCTGATAATTTTCTATTACTGCCCCAATGTTCCCGATATCTAGCGTATCGCCGTTGATACTAATCAATTCATCCAAGGGCCGAAAACCCAGGTCCCGACCAAATTCATCAATTCCTTCTTCTTTAGCAATAATTATCCTCGAAGACTCAAAGCTATAACTGAAATCATCACAACCCAAGCTCCAACCTAAGGAAACACCGATAGCATTATACTCAAACCCAAAAGGCTCTAATAGCTCTGCAAAAGGCAAGACCTCCGTGCCCGAGATGTGACGCAATAGAAACTCTTCTATCTGGGGGAAGCTTTCCTCAGCGATAATTTCAAAAAGCGCATCGTCCATAAAAAAAGTATCGGATGGATACCGCTTACCCAGCTTATTTAAAAGATCGATTAAGCGCATCTTACCATCGGAAAGAGTCATTAATTTTAAATCTAAAGCCATGCCCGCAAGAGCACCCTTTTGATAAAAATTGGGATACTGATCTTTAAAGTAGCTCAGGGTATATTTACTGGCCAGCGTCAAAGGAATCGTACTATCAAAATCGTCATTGCGGTATAACTTGTCGCGCAGCACCTCTATAAACTCCTGCTCCGTGTAGTTATTATTAAGCATTTGCACTAAATGAGAGTTGTACTCTGTAACACCCTCATAAAACCAGATGTGATCTGACATTTCCGGTTGGATAAAATCGAAATTATGGATGTATTGTGAATGAATACTTAGCGGAGTTACAATATGAAAGAATTCATGGGCGGTTATATCACGAATACCGTCATAAAAGAAATCACCATCCATTTCGGGCATATAAAGTACCGTAGATTTATTATGCTCCAAGGCGCCGTAGCTATTGCCCATGTTTTCCGATGGAACGCAGTAAATTAAAACCGCATATTTATCTACTGGCAGATCTCCACCTAAGTATTTTGCTGTTCCCTCCAGTACATCACGAATAGACTCTAAACACTGGGCAGCATTAACCTCCCCTGTAGAACTATACAAGCTAACCTCAATTTTAGTGTTGCCCACCATGGCAGATGCGGTATCAGGCAAACAGTATAAAATTGGATTATCGTGCAGTTCGAAATAACTAGAAATCTCAAAAACATCTAAGCTATCGCTGCGCCTGCCTTCTAAAGCCGTGCCTCCGTAAAAACCCCTGGGCTTACTAATCTGCAACTGGTAAGGTGTGTTACTAAACCCTTTAATATAACCGATATAGCCAAAATTATTAAGCAGAAAAACATCGTCCTCATTGGAAGTACCCGCCGGCCCAAATATTTCGTGTAAAACATCACCATCGTAACTATCCGCCACCCGGTAAGTGATTTTATAGAGGGACTTCGCTCCTAAAATTTCCCAGCGATTTAAATCAAGGCGCTTCACAGGTAAACTATCCCCCTGCACATTTAAAGCGGAGAAGTTATAAATGAATTGACCATAATTGCTAACTTCATAAGTTCCTGGAACAATACGAGCCATGTGAAATTCTGCGGTATCGGAACTTTGAATTGGCGGCACCAAACTGATCTTTATCTGATCCTCTACGACATCGTTCAAATCCTCCAAAACATAGTAGCTTTCGCTATCCTGAAAAGGCGAAAAATCCAATTGCGCCTGCGCTGGAAGGGTGAAAAGCAAAGCTAGAAACAGAGAATATCTCATAACAAAGAACCAGTTATTTATTAGTCTGCAAAAATAAGGCTTTCGCCTACTGATTTCTGAGCAATTGTATTTTAAATTAAATAGGCTTAGCTAGTGCAGAAAACTTTTCTAGATTGATCTTTACCACTAAATAAGACTTATCTTAAAAACGAATCATAAGCTTACTAATGAAATTTATTTTCCCCTATCTCGCGCAGCTCTTAGCCCCTCTCTTTCCCAACAAAATAAACAATCGAGAGAAAGACCTTAAAGCCTTCGCTATTGAAATCCGTGATGAACTTAAAGATGCACTATATCTGGCAGTAGGCGTCGGATCGGCTGCTTTCGGCTTAGAGAGCTTTTTAATCCCAAATGGCTTTATTGACGGAGGAGTAACTGGCATTTCACTTATTGTTAACGCTATAGCGGATGTGCCAGTAGGCATACTTTTGGTTCTTTTAAACCTGCCCTTTTTAATTCTAGGGTGGAGAACTATTTCCTCGCGATTTGCCCTTAAAAGTATCGGTAGTATTCTCCTTCTCGCGCTGGTAATTCACTTTATTCCTTTTCCCGTTATTACCGAGGATAAAATTCTAGTGGGCTCATTTGGAGGGTTCTTTTTGGGCTTAGGAATTGGCATGGCGGTGAGAGGGGGCGGTATTTTAGATGGCACAGAGGTCTTGGCAATTTACATCAGCCGCAAGGCTAGCCTATCTGTTGGAAATATCATCCTCATTTTTAACGTCTTCATTTTTGGTGCTGGGGCATATTTCCTTTCGGTAGAAACCGCTCTTTATGCCATTCTCACCTACTTTGCTGCTTCTAAAACCATTGACTTTGTAATCGATGGAATTGAGGAGTATCTGGGCGTAACTATCATCTCTAAACAGAGTGACGAAATTCGCTTAGCGATTACCAACAACTTAGGCCGCGGCTGCACTATTTACCAAGGTAAAAACGGCTATAACCCCGATGGAGCCAGTGCTAAAAACATAGACATTCTTTACACTGTGATCACCCGCCTGGAAATGAGTAAATTAAAAACCGAAATCAATAAAGTCGATGATGATGCTTTTGTGATTATGAACAGCATCAAAGACACCAAAGGTGGTATGGTTAAAAAACGACCGATTGAAAAATTGAAGTTTCCTAAAAAGCCCGCTGCATCCTAATATTTGCCTATTAACCTGAGTTCGGCGGAAAATATACGAGCGCTTTAAACAGCACGATCCGTTAAAGGTGGCGCCGAGAACCAATATTGTTTTGACGGGCAATACCCAGCGAGTGCAAGGCTACAATACCATAGCCGATAAGCAGAGTAAACAGAGCGGTGGAAATAATTACCCAAGGTTCAATCTGCGTTTGAAAAGCAAAATTAGCCAGCCACAACTTGGTGAGATAAATAGCTAGGGGAATAGCAATTATCACCCCTACAAGCATTACCCATAATAATTCCTTAAAAACAATATTTACCATTTGCAGACGTCCCGCTCCTAAAAGTCGTCGTATGCCAATTTCATGAGTTCGCAAGCCGGTAGTAAAGGAAGCTAAGCCCACGAAACCAAGAATACTTATGAAAATGGCGATGAGTGTTAAGTAGAGTATAACACGCGATTGTCGCATTTCTTCGCTGTACAATTTTAATAAATCGCGGCTCAAAAAGGAAAACTGAAAAGGAGCATTGGGAACCATACTCGTCCAACGGCGCTCTAAATCATCTAGCGCTACATAAATATTACTTGGATCTACCTTAACATGCAAAACGCGAGAGCTTTCATTGGTAAGAAGCAGTACTAAAGGAGCAACCCCTGTATGGAGCGAATGGGCATTAAAATCTTCGGTAACACCCACTACTACCCCATGGGTTAGAGCTTCCCCTTTTTCATTAAACTTGGTTAATAATTGCTTTCCTATCGGATGTTCCCAAGCCATAAATTGCACCAATGATTGATTTACCAAAAGATAACTAATACTCGTATCTTTTTCATCGTCAGCCAAAAATGAGCGGCCTTCGATAAGGTCAATTTGCATGGTTTTGAGGTAGTCACGCCCCACTCGTAAAAAATCTAGCGAATTTCGTCGATACGCTTTTTTACCTTCTTCTTCTATTTCGAAAAGACTACGATAAGCCCCTCTTCCCGCAACTCGACCACCCAAAGAAACAGCTTCTACGTAGTCACTTTGGGCAATATTGTCCCGAATCTCTTCCAGCCTTAAAACCGAACTAGTATCCTGAGCGGTTATTAAAATAACATCGTTTGGGTTAAATCCCAAATTTCTGTTCTTAATGAAATCCATTTGTTGATACATGAAAAAAGCAATGACCACCACCGAAACTGAAACAGCCACCTGAAAACCTACTAGCAGCTTTCTAGGAATATTATTTTGTCTTTGCAAACCTTTTTTATTGCTAAAGGCATCTAAGGGGGATACTTTTGAAAGGCTTATCGCTGGGTATAAACCACTACTAATACCCACGGCCAGAGAAAGCAATAAAGGTAGCCACCATAAATATGCGTCACGACTAAAGTTCAGTTGCAAATCTTTTCCTATCGCATTTGTAAGTGGCAAAACCTTGGTTCCAATTTCCACCAAAGCGAATGCAAAAAGCAGTGCCAATAGAGAAAGTATTACGGATTCAACGAGAATCATCAGTTGAATATCTCTTTCACTGGCCCCCAAAACCTTGCGCATAGCGGCCTCTCTAATACGCTGTAAACTACGCGCTGTCGCCATGTTTACGTAATTAATACTGGCTAAAATGAGAATTAACAGACCTATACCTGCAAAACCGTAAACGTAAATCAAGCTTCCACCAGCCGCATCAAAAGCCTGGTTAGAGTTAAAGTGAATACTGGCTATAGGCTGCAGCTTTATCTGGTATTTTGCTTGCACCGCTTCTGCCAAACCCGCCATGTAGCGATCGAAGAAAGTATAAAAATTCGACTCAATATCTTGCGCGACCCCCCGAGAGGGTATTTTAACGAAAGTAAAATGACTGACCTGCCAAAGTGAAACCGCCCTATCAATGGAGTCCGCTTGGGGTGTTGACTCTTGGATTACTGCATTAAAATAATGATGCGTGTTTTCTGGTATATCCGCAAACACACCCGTGATCGTATATTCAAAATTACTAGTATTTATAGTCTTCCCCAAGACCTTAGTACCCCCAAAGTATTTTTGCGCGAAAGACTCGGAAATAGCAATACTACGTTCTTCAGACTCCCTGTGATGGGCTTTTCCCTCTAAAAAATGACAAGAAAATACCTTAAAGAAATTGCTGTCGGCAACAATAAGCTCCTTCTCGTAACCCTTAATGCTATCACTACGGAAGTAAACTGAATTTTCTAAAGAAAAAAAATGTGTAGCCTCTTCAATCTCTGGGTAGTAATCCAACAAACTGCTTGCTAAACCAAATCCCGACCCGCCGAATTCCTCGATGGTATCATTCATTTGAAAAGAAGAATTTACGCGATAGATCTCATCATATTCCGGCCAATGTTTATCAAAGTTAAACTCGGTGTTTAGATAGATACTTACCGTAATAGCTACCGCCAAGCCAATGGCCAAGCCGGATAAATTTAAAAGGGCGTAAAGCTTTTGCCGGTAGAGGCTTCGAAAGGCAAAACGAAATTTAGAACTGAGCATGGAGAACCTTCTTTTCCGAAACTACCTGTCCGTCCATAATTCTAATAATCCGCTGTGAATAAGAAGCATCATGGCTGCTATGAGTAACCATAACAATAGTAGTCCCCTCGTCATTCAAGCGACTGAGCATTTCCATAATCTCATTCCCCTGGGTAGAATCTAAGTTCCCCGTAGGCTCATCCGCCAGAATTATACCTGGTTTCGCAATAATAGCGCGTCCTACCGCAACTTTCTGCTGTTGCCCTCCACTTAGCTGATAGGGGAAAAAATCTCGTCTATGACCCATTCCAAGCGAATCCAAAACCTCTAAAACACGCTGGCGGCGTTCCTTCGCAGGATAGCCCAAATAGTGCAGTGGAAGCTCCATATTTTCACTTACCGTAAGGTCATCAATGAGATTAAAACTTTGAAAAACAAAGCCAATTTTCTCCTTTCTTAACTGCAACTTTTCTTTTTCCTTAAGGTCGGATACATTGTCGGCATTAAACACAAAAAGACCCTCATTATAGGAATCTAAAAGACCTATAATATTAAGTAAGGTGGTTTTACCGCATCCAGAAGGGCCCATGATAGATACAAACTCACCCTGCTCTATAAACAAGTCTACTTCACTGAGAGCACGAGTTTCAACGCCTTGTGATTGATATATCTTGGTGAGATTATGAAGCTTAATCATATTTAAATCGCTAACCCTTAGTGATAAATCAAATTTAAAACAATTCCCAAGATAAGGAGCATTCTAATTTAAAGCCCACCAAGAGTGACTTTGTAAAAAATTAAAAACCTCGGACTGAACTTTAATTGCAAACAGGATAACCGATTTAACCCTATATTTTGCTACTTGAACTAATTAAACAACCAAATTCAAAATTGCAATAAAATTCTATTTTAAGAACGTTGCTGTCAACAGCTCCCGAGGTTTTTAAAAATTTTTACGCTTTAGTTTTCAAGTCCCTTTAGGCGAAGTCCGTGCCATAAGGTTAAGTGTTTTAAAATCAGATAATTAATTTTAATACCTACCATTTACCTGTTCGAAAACGAACACCCACACGTTCATTTCCGCACATAGCAACTACTTTAGCAGAGTGAAAATTCCGGCCCATATAGCAATAGTTGATGATGATGCCGATGTGCTCACCAGCGCTCGACTTTTCTTAAAGCAGCACTTCCATAAAGTCAGCACCAATGAAGACCCTTCTAGTTTAAACCAACTTCTTAGTAAGAATAAGCTTGACTTGGTCCTTCTCGACATGAACTTCCGCAAAGGTCGTAACGATGGAGCGGAGGGTTTATACTGGCTGAAGCATATCTTAGAAATCAGCCCCGAAACAGAAGTGGTAATGATGACCGCCTATGGTGAAGTAGCACTGGCCGTAAGGGCTATAAAAAACGGGGCCTTCGATTTTGTCTTAAAACCCTGGACCAATGAAAAGCTTCTCAGCACCCTTAACAATGCCCTTAAACTTGCTCACGAGAAAGCCAAGGTAGAAATTTACCGCAGTAGCGCCAAGCAATGGGAAGACAACGCCAGTCTGGCGCAAGAGGAGCTAACTAGCCGATCACCTGCCATGCAAGAGGTTTTAGAAACCCTAAAGAAGGTTGCTGCAACGGATGCAAATATTTTACTTCTCGGAGAAAATGGGACGGGTAAAAGTGTTCTCTCCCTTGCCATCCATCGCATGAGTGGTCGAAGTGAAAACCCTTTTATTACTGTTGATTTAGGAGCCGTTTCTCCCAACCTTTTTGAAAGTGAGCTTTTTGGACATAAAAAAGGATCATTTACCGATGCCTCTGATGATAAAGCTGGTCGTTTTGAGACCGCCGACCAAGGCACCTTATTCTTAGATGAAATTGGCAACCTCGACCTCAGCCTGCAGTCGAAATTACTGCATGTCTTACAAAGTAAAGAGCTGCGTCGTGTTGGAGAAAACACCAGTAAAAAAGTTGACGTACGATTAGTTTGCGCTACTAATAGCCCCCTGCATGAATGGGTCCAGGATCAGCGTTTTAGGCAAGATTTATTATACCGCATCAATACCGTTGAAATTACGGTTCCTCCCCTAAGGAATCGCAAGGAAGATATCCCCTTTTTAGCGCGACGCTTCTTTGATAGGTTTCGTAAGAAATACCAAAAAGACGATACGGTTCTTAGCCTGTGCGCCCTAGACGCGCTCTGCGACTACCATTGGCCAGGGAATATTCGCGAACTAGAACATTGCCTAGAAAGAGCGGTGATTTTAGCCAGCCAGAAAGAAGTAAAAGCAGAAGACTTGGCCTTAAAAACTGGCCCAGGAGCTAAGGAACCACCTGGGCTGAACATTGAGCAAATGGAAAAACATCTGGTCCAAAAAGCCATGGACAAAAATGCTGGAAACATCTCCAAAGCCGCCAAAGATCTTGGCCTAACGCGTGCGGCTCTTTACCGAAGATTAGAGAAATATGAACTTTAAATCCTACCCTTTCCAGTTTGGCTTGCGCCTACTGGGTATCATTTCCACCATTGCACTAGGAATTTTTCTCGAGCAAAGATTTAACCTCTTCTTCACCATTTTGGTGCTCCTAATTCTGCTCTTAGTGCAAATTTGGGATTTTTGGCGCTACCAATCCTCATTGATTCGCGAAACCAAGAAATTTTTAGAAGCCGCTCGCTTTGGCGATTTCAGCACCCGCTTCGACCTGGCTTCAAAAGGAGGCATTTTCGCCGATCTTGAGGAAGAGTTTATGCTCTTATTAGGGCAGCTTAAAAAAGCTAAAGTAAATCAAGATAATCAAGAAGAATTACTGGAGCAGATTTTAAAAAATATCAATCTTGGCATAATTGGTATTAATGAAAAAAAGGAGATCTTTTTGATAAATGAAAAGGCCCAAGAGACCTTAGACATTCCTCCCTTTCAAAAATGGGAACGATTAAGTGATCGCATCCCCGCACTAAAAAGTCTTATTGGAGACTTCAACTTTACCGGTCGTAAACTTTGGCAGCATCACTCCGGCGGTAAAAAAGTTGAACTGTATATTGATCTCCAGCATATCATTCTTAAAGATGAAACCTTTCACCTTTTAAGTATCAGCAACCTACATAAAGAGGTGGAGGAAAAGGAAATTGCCGCTTGGCATAAGCTAATCCGTATTTTGGCTCATGAGGTTATGAATTCCGTTACCCCCGTTGTTTCATTGTCTGAAACCGTTAGCAGTATGCTTGTAAACGAAGAAGGGGTGGCCAAGAAATTAACAGAGCTTGCTGAGCAAGACTTAGATGATATTCGCGAAGCCTGCACCACTATTGTCCGCCGCAGTAAAGGAATGCTAAACTTTGTTGACGAATATCGTAAATTGACACAGCTTCCTGCGCCCACCAAAGAAGTTGTCTCCATTAAAGCCCTTTTCGAAAACTGTGTTAGCCTAATGCAAAGCATTGCTAAAGAGCAAAACTGCTTAATTCGTTATGAGTTAAATCAGCCACGCTTAGCTATCCATGCGGATCGAAAAATGATTGAGCAAGTTTTAGTCAATCTAGTAAAGAATGCTATCGCTGCTATTAGCAAAGCTCAAGGTGGCGAGGTGGTTTTAAGCGCAAAGCTTAGCGATCACGGAGTAATTGTGAAAGTCCAAGACAATGGGGAAGGAATCGAAGAAGACCTGATAAATCAGATCTTTGTGCCCTTCTTCAGCACGCGCAAAAATGGATCCGGTATTGGTTTAAGTCTTTCCAAAAACATTATGAAAATGCATGAGGGCGACCTTAAAGTTCAGAGCCAAGAAGGCTTGGGAACAAGCTTTATAATGCTCTTTAAGGAATAATAACCTTGCCAGAATAGCCCTCTCTAGCTTTTCGCAGATATTGGTTTTTAGTCTTTGAAAATCTTATTCTTGTTTAGCGCCTTTGAAAAGTGAAAATCTTAACTTTATGCCCACACAACCCACCCCTATGCGTAAAGTTATTTTATTTAGCCTTCTCTTTTTAACGGCCTCTCAACCGATCCAAGAGCGTCTATCATCGCGTGATGTTTACAAAGAGTTTCTAGCCGAGCATCCTTTTAATACTCGGCCACGCTTGAGTCCAGAAGAATGGAAAAGTGTGCCTAAACAGGATCGCCCAAACTTAGCCTGGGAACAAAATTATTTGGCAACAATGGACCCTATTCTCGGTCGTCCCGCAAGGGAGCGCCTGGATATAGCCTATCAAATTGTCGACCAAAACAATAATCAATTAAGCCCAACTGTACCGGGCGCAGCCAGTAGTCCATGGATAGCACGTGGACCCAATAATGTAGGCGGAAGAACACGTGCGGTAATGTGGGATCCTAATGCTGCTTCTGGCAATAAAGTTTGGGCTGGTGGCGCGGGCGGAGGACTCTGGTATAATAACAATATCACTTCTAGCACCTCTGCTTGGGTATCGGTTAGCGACCTGTGGGATAATCTCGCCATTACTTCGATTGCCTACGACCCTAATAACAGTCAAATATTTTATGTGGGTACCGGCGAAGGCTGGGGAGCGGGAGCATCGCGAGGGGCAGGTATTTGGAAATCTATCAATGGCGGAAGTACTTGGACCCAACTAACTAGCACTAGCAGCTACCACTATGTTAACGACTTAGTAGTGCGCAATGAAAGCGGCACTGGCGTCATTTATGCTGCTTGTCGGAGAAATTTCTATCGCGGCCAATGGCACGGAGTAAATGGTTTATACCGCAGTGTAAATGGCGGTAGCTCTTGGACACAAGTACTACCTAATATCCCTGGCTCCTCCACGCCTTATGCTGCCGCAGATATTGAGCTTGCGGCTGATAATCGCCTTTGGGTTGGCACGCAAGAAACTTCACTATCACTTACAAATCGCGGCGGTGGACGTGTACTCTACAGTGACAATGGAACCTCTTACACCTTGTCGTACACTGTTACCAATGGTGAAAGAGTAGAGCTTGCTTGTGCTCCTAATAATTCTAGTTACGTGTATGCACTAACCGAAATTGGTGGACAGGCAGGAGAAATTGCCCGTACTACTAATAAGGGCAGCACTTGGAGCTCCCGCAACGAACCCGCTGATGCGGATAATGGCATTCCCAATACCGACTTTACCCGCGGACAAGCTTGGTACGATCTGATCATGGCGGTAGATCCTAATGATGCCAATACCCTTATTGCCGGTGGTATCGATCTTTTCCGTTCTACTAATGGCGCTAGCAGCTGGAGTCAGATCTCAAAATGGAGTAATAACAACAATCTATCCGCGCTAAACTGCTCTTATGTGCATGCCGATCAGCATCAAATAGTATTCAAACCCAATAGCTCCAGTACCGTTTTATTCGGCAACGATGGCGGTATATTTTATACTAGTTCCTTAGCAACAGCCGCTACTTCTAATGTGATAAGTTCCCGCAATAAAGACTATAACGTTACCCAATTTTACGCCGCCGCTATTCACCCAAGCTTTGGAAGTGACTACGCTTTAGCAGGAGCGCAAGACAACGGCACCCAGCAGTTTACTTTACCCGGATCTGCTAGCACCACCCAAGCTACTGGTGGCGATGGCGCCTTTTGCTTTATTGATCAGACAAATGCCAATTACCAAATTACTTCCTACGTCTATAATAACTTTTGGCGCAGTACCAATGCAGGCTCCAGTTGGGGATCTCGTTTTCAAAATGACAATACCACCGGAAGATTTATCAATCCTGCAGAATATGATGATAATCAAGGAATCTTATACTCCGCCCGCACTAGTAGCACCGTTAACCGCGTAAGCGGGATTCGAAGCTCGCCCTTCATTTCCAGTATTAGCATTAGTGGCATGAGTAGCATGGCCTCTCATCTGCGGGTTTCTCCTTACACCACCACTAGTACCACTCTGTTTGTTGGCACAGAAGGAGGTGATTTATACCGAGTAACCAATGCAAATGCTAGCCCTAGCACCACCAATATTGGTAGCGCTAGCTTTCCTAGCGGAAACATTTCTTGTGTGGAACTGGGTGCAAATAACAATGAACTGCTTGTTACTTTTTCAAATTATGGGGTAAATTCAATTTGGTATAGCGCAAACGGTGGAACAAGCTGGCAGAGTAAAGAAGGAAACCTACCAGATATTCCGGTGCGCTGGGCCCT
>JBNMPT010000036.1:0-14425 GCA_051277025.1 Roseivirga sp.
TTTTTTTTATTGATATACTACTTTGTGCTTTTTGCAGAAAAAAAACTGATCGCAAATACCAGTTCCTTGGAGGATCGAATCTTGCTTAGTATCTTAAACATCAATAAGACATTCTTCGCCATTAATCACCCCAGAACGGTAAACTTATTTTTGTGTTTTTTTTGGGTATTCGTTGAGATTTCTTTCGCTACCAAAATTTATATGCACTCTAAAATCATAACGCACTCTTAGTACTCTTCGTTTAGAGCCATTGATTGGAAATGCTTTAAGAGGATGATTTTGATCACATTGAATAGTATTAATTGCTAAGAAAAGGCTATCGCCTTCATCAAGCAAGAGCAACTGCACCGGCAGCTGGTGAATTGGATATTGATAACCAAAGGATAAGGAATAAACAGCTAGTTATAATTGGGGGAACTCAAACTCCCCGTACCAATCGGAGATTTGACTACTTAAGTCTTTGCTAAGCGGATCTACTAAAAAAGTGCCAACAAAAGGTAATCCCTCTTCATCTAGGCAAAATCTGACCTTTAAATATCGACTCTTAGCAGTACCAAAGGAGGCAAGACAAAGAAGGCTGACAATTATCCATCTCGTAATTCATAAACTTAACCATGCACTTAGCGCGGTGGTTCCCGCCTAACTCCGCCTTTACCATTAAGCACCGAGTTTACAAAGCTCATTACCAAACTAAATAATAGCGCCCACCAAAAGCCCCTTACCGCAAAGCCCGCAATGAGATTGTCTGCGAGCAAAATCACTACCGCATTAATCACGAAAAGGAAAAGTCCTAAGCTGAAAACAGTAGCCGGGATAGTGAAAAATATCAGCAAGGGTTTAATGGTAACATTAAGAAGCGCCAATACTATCGCCACTAAAATAGCGGTACCGAAACCATCGAGTTGAACAGCATCACCCAAAATCCAAGCGGTAATAAAAACACTCAGCGTATTTACAATTAACTTAATCAGTAGATTATTCATGGAACTATTAACTTGCGACTTCAAAAATAAGAATAACATGAGAATAAAATCGCTTACGGCAAGTCTTTTGGCACTTGCACTTTTTTCTTGTCAAAACACTAATCCCACTAAATCCGAGGACGACAAAGCCATGCTTGTAGAAATGAAGACCGGTCCAGACCCACATAGTTATGCGCAAGCTAACGCAGTAGTTAAAAGTTTAAACTGGGAAGCAGCAGTAGACTTTGAGAAAAAGCAAATTAGCGCTACCGCCTTATGGGATATCCAAACCAAGGAGGGAGCTGAAGCGATTTACTTCGATGTATTTGACTTAAACATTGAAAAGGTGCTGGTTGATGATGTGGAAGCTGAGTATAGCTTAAGCAGCTTTGATGAGCACTTAGGACAGGGCCTTCGCATTCCTATTAGCGACCAAGCCAAGCAAGTGTCCATCATTTATAAAACTGGCGATAATGCGCGCGCTTTGCAGTGGCTGGATGCGGAACAAACCGCCGGAAAGCAAAAGCCTTTCTTATTCACTCAAAGTCAAGCTATTTTAGCGCGAAGCTGGGTGCCTACCCAAGATAGTCCGGGTATTAGATTTACCTATACCGCCAAGGTTCAGGTTCCCCAAGATATGCTTGCTTTAATGAGCGCATCTAATCCGATGGAGCGCAACGAAAGTGGCATCTACGAATTTTCTATGCCTCAAGCGATACCTTCTTACCTCCTTGCTTTAGCGGTAGGCGATGTTTATTTCGAAAGCATTAGCGATCGCACTGGTGTATATGCTGAAGCTTCTTTATTAGACACTTCTGCCTACGAGTTTGCTGATCTAGAAGTAATGGTACAAGCGGCAGAAGAGCTTTATGGCCCTTACGCTTGGGGACGTTACGATTTAATTGTATTACCACCTTCTTTTCCTTTCGGAGGAATGGAAAACCCACGTTTGACCTTCGCAACACCAACCATTTTAGCCGGCGATCGCAGCTTAGTAAGTTTGGTAGCCCACGAATTAGCGCATAGCTGGAGTGGCAACCTTGTTACCAATGCCACCTGGGATGATTTCTGGCTAAACGAAGGCTTTACGGTATACTTCGAGCATCGCATAATGGAGGCCGTTTACGGTAAAGAATATTCTGAAATGCTTGCTAGCCTTACTCGCGATGGTTTAGTAGAAGCGGCGGCAGAAATGCTAAAGGAAGTTCCCAATGATACTAAGCTAAAACTAGACCTTACCGGACGTAATCCAGATGATGGGGTGACTAGCATTCCTTACGACAAGGGTTATTTCTTTTTACGCCTAATGGAGGAAACCGTTGGTAGAGAGCGCTTCGATACCTTTCTAAGAAACTACTTCGAGGTTAATAAATTTCAGGTAATGACTACCGAAGAATTTATTGACTACTTAAGAGCGAATCTCTTAAGTGATGAGGAATTTAAGAGCATTGGTGTTAAAAGTTGGATTTATGAAATTGGCTTACCGGAAAACTTACCTACCGTTAGTAGCAATCGTTTTGCCATCGTTAGTGAGGGTCTAATCGATTACCTAAGCGGAGGGGAAATGCCAGCGGCAAGTCTTACCGATAATTGGACTACCCACGAATGGTTGCACTTTATCAATAGCTTACCCGCAGGGATTACTATCGAGCAGTTATCTGAATTAGATGCCGCCTACGGCTTTACTGCTAGTGGAAATAGTGAAATTTCAGCGGCTTGGTTCCAACCAACAATCGCCGCAGCTTACGAGGCTGTTTACCCAAAAGTAGAAAGCTTTTTAATATCTGTAGGAAGAAGAAAATTTCTTACCCCTACCTATAAGGCTATGCTAGATGCTGGCAAAACTGAGATGGCCAACGATATCTATGCCAAAGCAAGACCTAATTACCATGCGGTAAGTAGAGAAACTTTGGATGCGCTTTTAGGAATGGAAGCAGAGTCATAAAAAACTGAAGCCCCTCTGTGCTTAAAATCATTAGGAGCAAAACAAAAATTAAAGCCACAGTAAATACTCTTTACTGTGGCTTTTTTGATGGGATGGGATCAATACCTAAGTCTAACGAGGAACCTGAGTTCAATGTAAACCAAAGCCGTCGTTACCTTAATTTACAAGGGAACTCTAAAACCAATCACCGCGTTTATTTGGGCAAAGAAAAAGGACTGCTCGGCCGAGTCCATGGTACTTGCTGTGGTGCGAATACTAGGCATATTAATATAGCCACCCTTGAACTCGCTTTGGATAAAAAAGTAACGATAAAATGTAAAGTTTACGGCTAAAACTCCGGAAACTCCGAATCCTGAGATATGAAACTCGTCGTAGCGCTCTTTACCGAGCAGAACGGTGTTAGTTTTAGGCACCAAGGCACCAGCACCTATTCCTTCTAAAATACTAAGTTGGAACTTTCCATAATTTAGCACCTCATCATTTCGTCTTAACTCAAGGTTTAAATAATTCAAACCATCGGTATGCTCAAACTGCAAAAAGTCTTTGGTCAGCTCGATTTCTTCACCAGTATAATTTCCCGAAAACTCACCATAGCCTTCACCTATAAAGCCTTTAATTCTTACAGATTGGTTTTGCTGCACCACATATTTCATGTGATCGGCACCAAAAGAGATTTCCCAATTATCACTAAGAAAATAGCCAATGCGTAAATTATACTGTGGAATAGTCATCCTTTCCACATTTAAGTAAGTGGACCCTTCAAAAGGAAACTGCTTATCGCGAGCCTCCACTTGTTCCAAAACGAAATCGTAATCTTCCCCTTTAAAGCGAATATCTGCATTAGTAAATGCATCCCAATTCCATCCCCAATATAAATAAATGCTCCCTTTTTTACCGGTGTTATCCTGAGCCTCTAAAGAGCCTAATCCAAATAAAAAGGCAAAGCCAAGGATTATAATAGTTTTCAAGTTCATCTCAAGACATAAAATAGACGCGTTTCACACGTTGCGAAATGCTCGTTAAAACCTCATACGGTATGGTATTCATGTCTTCTGCGAAGTCATAAATGCTTTTTTCATCGCCAAAAATAAGCACCTCATCTCCCTCTTCAATGGCGTCTTGAAAAATATTTATCATCAGCATATCCATACAGACCGAGCCAACCGTTGGGTACAGTTTACCCTTTATCATTACCCTGCCTTTGCCGTTACTTAAAGAGCGACTAAAGCCATCCGCATAACCAATAGAAACCACGGCAATTCGCGTGGGCTCCTCTGCCTTAAAGCGCCTACCGTAACCTACTGAATCTCCTACTGCCAAAGTTTTCACCTGAGATACACATGCTTTTAACTTGCTTACAAGAAGAAGATGTTTACGCTCCTCTTCTCGATTAGAAACCCCGTACAAACCAATCCCTAGTCGAACCATATCAAAATAGGCCTCAGGAAAGCGTTCAATACCGCTAGTATTAGCAAGATGCCTTACAAACCGATACGGTAAGGCCGCCGCTATAGTGTCACTCATCCTCTTAAAAACCTCAATTTGCGTAAAAGTAAAGTCTTCTTCCAAGGGGTCATCCGCTGCTGCTAGATGCGAAAAAACCGACGCTACCGACAAGAGGGGATATTTCTGCAACTCTACTATCAGACTCGGTAAGTCTCCCTCATCAAAGCCTAAGCGATGCATGCCGGTTTCTAGTTTAAGATGGATAAGCATCTTTTCATCGGGAGGGTTAATCTCAATTAAATCAATCAACTCTTTTAGTCTAGACAGGCTATAAATTTCAGGCTCTAATTGATGCTCGATCATGGTCTTTAGTGCCGAAGACTCCGTATTCAGCACCATGATGGGAAGGCTTATCCCTGCTTTCCGCAGCGCCACTCCCTCATCTGCATAAGCAACGGCTAAATAGCCTACTCCCTGAAACTCCAGCACCCGCGCCACTTCTACCGCCCCACTACCATAAGCGAATGCCTTAACCATAACCATCAGCTGGGTATTAGGCTTTAATTTACCTCGATAATAATTGAGATTGTGAACCACGCGATTTAAATACACCTCCAAAACTGTCTCATGATGCTGCTGTTCCAAGCGCTCGGCAATATTTTCGAAAGCAAAATTTCGCGCTCCTTTTAAAAGGACCGCCTTTTCTTTAAAACTATGCAAATGCATATTGCTAAGAAAAGCCTCGGTAGTAGAATAGTAGTAACAATTATAAGGCAGCTTAAATCTTATCGCGTTTAGACCTGGTCCAATAAAAATTATTGTCTCCAATGTGCAACGAGAAATAATCTCGTTCACGGATTTATAGAGTTTCTTAGACTCTAGGCCTGTTTGTAAGAGGTCGCTAAGAATCAAAACTCTTTTGCGCTCCCCGGCATGGGATTCTAAAAAGTGCAAGGCTAATCTTAGTGACTCTAAATCACTATTGTACGCATCATTAATCAATAAGGAATCCTGCACACCCACCTTCATTTCCAGGCGCATTTCAATTGCTCCAAGCTTTTCTAAACCCCTATTGATTTGCTCTTCCGAAAGACCAAGCAGCAATGAGCATACTATGATATGTGCCGCGTTTTGCAAACTCGACTCATCTCCAAAAGGGAGTGAAAACACATATTTTACTTTTTGCCATTTTAATTTTAACGAAGCCGCTGACGGATACTTACTGACTAGCTCAAACTGAAAATCTGCTGCATTGCCATGCCATGCCCACGAGTGGAGATGGATATCTCTTTTCGCTCCAAAAGACATTATTTTGTTTGCCAACAATGATGAGTCTGACTGAAAAATAAGATGCTCTGAATCTTTAAAAAGCTGCAGCTTTTCATCAATCTTAGCTTCCATATTAATGAAATTCTCGGAGTGAGCACTGCCTATATTGGTGAAAATTCCCCATTTGGCTTGCAACATTCTGTTAAGCTTCCCCATTTCATTCGGCTCACTAATCCCCGCTTCAAAAACCCCTAATTGATCATTGTCTTTTAAATTCCACAACGATATTGGCACCCCTATTTGAGAGTTATAGCTTTTGGGACTTTTCGTGAGTCGAAAATGCGCTTGCAGTATTTGGCTTAACCATTCTTTAACCACCGTTTTGCCGTTACTGCCGGTAATACTTATAATATCTGCTTGGGACTTAATACGGATTTGCAGCGCCAAGTTTTGCAGCGCTTCCACGGTATTGTCAACCTTGTAAAAACTCAGGTCTGCACTAATATTAGAAGGAACTTGTTCTACCACAAAGGCCTTAACCCCTTTTTTAATCAATTCTCCTATATACTGATGACCATCGTGATGTTTACCACGAATGGCAAAAAACAGCACGCCACTTACGCTAGAGTTCTGGCGACTATCATAAAGCAAGCGCGTTACAAATTGTGCGGGTGGGCCGATCAGCTCCGCTTGTAAATATTCCTCTAAAAGTGAAGACCTATCTTTCAATTTCCTTTTTATTCAACTTCATTGCATCGTTAAAAGCGGCCCTACTTAACGGCTCATACTGATCTTTTGCCCCTAAAAAAACCTGCTTTTGACCACTAACAATTCTATGGGAGTGGTTGGCGAGATTTCCTGTTTTCACACAAACTGCATGCACCTTTGTTACGTACTCGGCGGTAGCCATTAGATAAGGCATAGGACCAAAAGGTTTACCTTTAAAATCCATATCTAAGCCAGCCACAATAACTCTCGCGCCTCGATTTGCCAATTCATTGCACACTTCGACAATACCTTCATCGAAAAATTGTGCTTCATCGATACCAATAACGTCGATACCGTCCCCATAAATTAATATGTTAGAACTACTCTCTACAGCCGTAGAACGAAAGGCATTATTATCGTGGCTAACTACCTCTTCCTCACTATATCTAGTGTCTATGATAGGCTTAAATATTTCCACGCTTTGCTTGGCAAATTGGGCACGTTTTAAGCGGCGAATAAGCTCTTCGGTTTTACCCGAAAACATGCTTCCGCAGATTACTTCAATCCACCCGCTATGTTTTTGATGATTTACTGTATTTTCGAGGAACATTTTTTTGGCTATTATCGCCACAAAACTAAGCATAAAAGAAGCGGTTCAATGAAAGATAGCGTTCGCAAAGAATTAAAGGAACTCTGTTACTTTATAATTGAGAATAATAATTCCTTGGCCAGACCCGAGCAACTTACTCGTGTCCAAATGCTTTACGAGCGTTTGCTGGTCTTAAATTACCTAGAGGAATTAGAAGGAGAAGGAAAAACTATTTCTGCTAGTATTAAAAAAACTAGCCCTAAAGTTAATCCGGAAGAACCTGAAAAAAGTCCCATAAAAAAAGTCAGTCCTCCTAAAAATGAAGAAAGCCCAAGCACGAAAAGCAAGGATAGCCAAGCCAAGCCAAGGTCGCTGCTTACAGATAAAGAAGAAGTACCAAAAACAGACCGAGTAGAAACTACTGCTAAAAACGCAGGGGCGGCCACGGTAAACTCTGGGGCAGAGATAAGTCCTAGTATTAATGACAAACTTGCAAAAGGGGTGATTACCGTAGGCCTAAACGACCGCATCGCTTTTGTAAAACATCTTTTTAATGATAGTCAAGCTGACTTTAATCGGGTCCTTTCGCAGCTAAACACGCTCGATAGCTATTTGGAGTCCATGTATTTTATTGAAAACCTCGTTAAACCTGATTATGATTGGGAGCACAAGAAACCTTATGAAGACCGCTTAATAAGCCTCGTTAAAAAACGCTTCGGAGAAGACTGGTAATTAGAAGCAAAGCCTTTTTTGACTACTTTTGCGGCCCTAATTTAAACTTCAAAGCCCGTAAGCTATGAAAATGAAACTTTCCCACTTTAGCTATAATTTGCCACCTGAGCTAATAGCAAAGCACCCTACCACCCATCGCGACGAGAGTCGTTTAATGGTTTTGAATCGCAAAGATGGCACAATTAAGCATCGCATGTTTTCCGATATTATGGAATATCTTGATGAAGGTGATTCCTTAGTATTGAATAATACAAAAGTTTTTCCCGCTAGAATGTATGGCAACAAGGAAAAAACTGGTGCACGGATAGAAGTATTCTTATTACGCGAATTAAACTCCGAAAGCCGCTTATGGGATGTTTTGGTAGACCCAGCGCGTAAAATTAGAATTGGAAACAAACTTTACTTTGGAGATGATGATAGCTTGGTAGCAGAAGTAATTGACAATACGACTTCTCGCGGCCGCACCCTGCGCTTTCTTTTTGATGGATCTTACGAAGAGTTCCGTGCTAAACTAAAAGAGCTTGGTCAAACACCTCTTCCTAAATACATTGACCGCGAGCCTGATGCAGAAGACGCTGAACGCTATCAAAGTATTTTCGCGAAACATGAGGGAGCGGTTGCTGCCCCAGTAGCAAGTTTACATTTCAGTAAACAATTATTGAAACGTTTGGAAATTAAAGGAGTAAACTTTGCGGAATTGACCTTACACGTTGGTTTAGGCACTTTTCGCCCAGTTGAGGTAGAAGATCTTAGCAAACATAAGATGGATTCTGAGCAGTATATGGTCTATCCAGAAACTGCGGATATTGTAAATAGAACCATTGACGCTCGCAAAAAAGTGTGTGCAGTAGGTACCACCTCTATGCGCGGAATGGAAAGCTCGGTAAGTACCGCTGGACGTTTGAAACCTTTTGACGGTTGGACTAATAAGTTCATTTTCCCGCCTTTTAAGTTTCAGATTGCGGATATGATGATTACTAATTTACACCCACCACAGAGCACCTTAATGATGATGACCGCTGCATTTGCAGGTTACGACCTTTTAATGGAAGCTTACAAAGTGGCAATAAAAGAGAAATATCGCTTTTTAAGTTATGGTGACGCTATGCTGGTTATCTAACTACTACTCATAAATTTTAAAGGGCCTTTCTAGTAATTCTAGAAAGGCCCTTTTTTTATGCGTCTTGCCTAAGAAAAACCGCTGCTATCAATAGAAATCCTGCACCGGTGACCACTGGAGGCCTCATCATTTTTGTTGGCAAGAAACCCAGGTAAATCATGTAAACGCCAAGAATAATCAAAAGCACTCCAACAATTTTCGTCATGAGATATAAAATTAAATTAAGATTCCTAAGGTAAGGAAATTGAAAATATATAATATTTAATAGTCCTGCCCTTACTAAAGGAGCTAATTCATTATTCAGCTTACCTTTGCGCTGTGGAAAGTAAAAGAGATATACGCGCATTGAGTCGTGAAAACATTGAGAGTTATTTCGAGGAAATTGGCGAAGCTCGTTTTAGAGCAAAGCAAGTTTACGAATGGCTTTGGAAGAAAGGAGCAAAAGATTTTGAGAGCATGACAAACCTATCGCTATCCTTAAGGGAGAAGCTGATAGAAAACTTTGTCATTAATCATATTCGGGTAGATGAGATGCAACGCAGTAGTGATGGTACCATAAAAAATGCCGTGCAATTATATGATGGTAAAGTGGTTGAATCGGTGCTGATACCTACCGACAATAGAATTACCGCATGTATTAGTTCCCAAGTAGGCTGCAGTCTCGACTGTAGTTTTTGCGCCACGGCAAATCTCAAGCGCATGCGTAATCTTAACCCTGATGAAATATACGATCAGGTAATGGCCATTAAAAACCAAGCCGAGAACTTCTATAACCGCCCCTTAACCAACATAGTCTTTATGGGTATGGGCGAGCCACTGATGAATTACAAAAATGTACTGGCCGCAATAGAAAAAATCACTTCCCCAGATGGCTTAGGAATGGCTCCGAAAAGAATTACCGTTTCTACCGTGGGTCTTTCTAAAATGATTCGCAAACTTGCCGATGAAGAGCCACGCTTTAAATTGGCCCTTTCCTTGCATTCAGCGCGAGATGAGGTGCGCAACAAAATAATGTCTATCAATCTTAAAAACCCGGTTGAAGATTTGAGATTGGCTTTAGATTACTGGTATTCTAAAACCAAAAGCAGAGTTACTTTAGAGTATGTGGTTTGGCGAGGCATTAACGACGAAGATATTGATATTGATGCTCTTGTGAAATTCTGCCGGAGTGTACCCTGTAAAGTTAACCTGATAGAATACAACCCTATAGGCGATGGGATTTTTGAACAAGCCGATGAAGAAGCTGTACAAGCTTACGTAAAAGCTTTAGAGGCTGCCGGAATTGTCGCTACCGTTCGCAAGTCACGCGGAAAAGATATTGATGCCGCTTGCGGTCAGTTGGCGAACAAAAATGAGCTAGAGATCTTTAAATAGTAGGAAAGTCAAGCTTTTATTTTGAGCCTTTTAATCATCATCATTTCTTGCACTTAGTTTACCTTTGAACCGCATGCAAAACCTTAAAGCGATACAAGCACCCATTCTTTCAGAAATGAAGGCTTTTGAGCCAAAATTTCGTGACTTCATGGCGAGTAAAGTGGCTCTTCTTGATCGTATTACGTATTATATCGTCAAGCGAAAAGGCAAGCAGCTCCGTCCTATGCTTGTGTTTCTAAGCGCAAAACTGCACGGTAACATCGATGAAAGTAGCTATCGCGGTGCCGCTCTAGTAGAATTAATGCATACCGCCACCCTTGTTCACGATGATGTTGTGGATGACTCTAATATGCGCAGAGGCTTCTTCAGTTTAAATGCGCTCTGGAAAAACAAAATCGCCGTTCTAGTAGGGGATTATCTTCTTTCAAAAGTTCTTTTGCTTTCCGTGGAATACAAAGAACACGACCTATTAGAAATCATTAGTACCGCCGTTCGCGAAATGAGTGAAGGAGAACTGCTGCAGATTGAGAAAGCTAGACGTCTGGACATAGATGAGAAAGTATACTTCGACATTATAAAGAAAAAAACCGCTAGTTTAATTGCCTCCTGCTGTGCAGTGGGCGCTTCCTCAGTAAAAGCTAAGGCCGAAGAAATAGAAAACATGCGCCTTTTTGGAGAGTATTTAGGTATCGCCTTTCAGATTAAAGATGACCTCTTCGACTTTCAATCAAGTGGTAAAGCAGGTAAACCGACGGGGATTGATATTAAGGAGCAGAAAATGACGCTTCCCTTAATCTATGCTCTGCGCAACGCCGAAAGACGCGATAAAAAGTTCATGATCAAAGTCGTGAAACGCTATAATCATGATCGTAAAAAGGTAGAACAGGTGATGGCTATGGTGCGAAATTCTGGCGGTATCGAATACGCCGAGAAACGAATGTTAGAACACCAAGCTAAAGCTTTGACCTTATTAGACTCTTACCCTTTATCTGACGCTAAGACATCTTTAATAGCCCTATCTGAGTACGTAATAAGTAGAAGCAAATAACTACTTTTGTAAATTACTATAAGGATAAATATAAAATAACATGGGTGATATGAAAGAATTCAGCAGTAACTTTCTGGACATAGCCATTACCTATGGTACACATTTTATTTTAGCGATTCTCTTACTGGTCATTGGCCTATCAGTAATTAAAAGAGTGGTGAACTTTACCAGAAAGCAAATGCAACAAAAAGACATCGACCCTAGTCTTGTGCCTTTTTTAGCTTCTCTGATAAGCACCCTTCTCAAAGCTCTTTTGATTATTACAGCAGCCAGCATGCTGGGCATTCAAATGACTTCATTCGTTGCTTTATTAGGTGCAGCAGGTTTAGCTATTGGCTTAGCCTTACAAGGAAGCCTTGCTAACTTTGCGGGTGGCGTCTTAATCTTAATATTGAAACCATTTAAGATTGGCGACTTTATAGAAGGTGGTGGCGTTTCGGGCACTGTAAGAGAAATTCAAATTTTTTATACCTATTTAACCACCGCTCAAGGACAAGAAATACTGGTGCCTAATGGCGCTTTATCCAATAATAGCATCGTTAACTATAACTTTAACCCAAGCCGCAGAATCGATATGACCTTCGGCATTGGCTACGGAGATGACATTGACAAATCAAAGGCTATTCTTCATCAACTTTGTGCTGACG
The DNA here is from genome assembly GCA_051277025.1 of Roseivirga sp. Classification (GTDB taxonomy): domain Bacteria; phylum Bacteroidota; class Bacteroidia; order Flavobacteriales; family Schleiferiaceae; genus Croceimicrobium. Next base: position 11,841 of record JBNMPT010000036.1, read on the forward strand.
AAAAACGCTTTCTGGAGGATAAAGGCATTACAATATTTGTTGAAGCCTTAGCAGACAACAGCGTTAATATTAGGGTAAGAGGCTGGAGTAATACCGGAGACTATTGGGGAATTCTGGGCGACTTTAACGAAAAAGTTAAAAAAGCATTCGATGCAGCAGATATTAGTATTCCCTATCCACAAATGGATCTGCATCTTGTGGAGGACAGGACAAAATAATTTTTAATCCATTAAATTATTTAGCGACCTAATTAGGGCCGCTTTTTTTGTTTCCTTAAATAAGAACGCAAGATTTAATCTAAATTCATCCTTCCTTAAATTGTAAGCATTGCTAAAAGAGAGGCGAGCATTGAATGGGAACCTGCACCGTAACTATTTGTATCAGAATTAGCGGATAGTTCCGTGAAAATGACCCTGAGAGTTTAGCTTAAAAAAGAATGCATCTTTATGCAGTACCATTCTTACTGAAAAGCAAAAAAGGCCTTCAAGGCAGCCGAGGTGAAATCCATTTCCCTCGCTAGTCTTGCATTTGTTGAAAGATAAAACGAAATAATCACAAACTAAAAAAGGGAGCTCTTTTAAGCTCATTTTTTAATATTCACTAGCGTAGCTTTGTAAACTATGATAAGCCAAGAAACCATTCAGAAAATTCTAGATACCGTTCAGATAGAAGAGGTAGTTGGCGATTTCGTAACTCTTAAGAAAGCGGGGAGCAATTTTAAAGGTCTTAGCCCTTTTAGCAATGAGAAATCGCCCTCATTTATGGTTTCCCCAGCCAAGCAAATCTTTAAAGATTTTAGTAGTGGCAAGGGCGGTAGCGCCGTTACCTTTTTAATGGAGCACGAGCAGTACACTTACCCGGAGGCCCTGCGGTTCCTAGCTACTAAATATAATATTGAAATTGAAGAGACGGCTCAGACTGCGGAGGTAATTGCCGATCGGGAAGAAAGGGAGAGCCTTTTCTTGGTGAATGACTTTGCTAATAACTACTTCCAAAACCAACTATGGGAAGACCCCAAAGGCAGAAGTATTGCACTAAGCTATTTTCAAGAACGTGGCTTTAGCGATGAAACCATCAAAACCTTTCAACTAGGTTACAGTCCCGATGGCTATCAGGTTTTCACCGACCACGCTCTTAAAAGTGCGCATACTCTCGAGTTTCTATCAAAAGTTGGTCTCACTAAGGTCGATGGCGAACGTAAAATTGATCGCTTTAGAGGCCGAGTGATGTTCCCCATATTATCGCATACCGGACGAGTATTCGGCTTTGGAGGGCGAATCTTGAATAAAGATACTAAGACCGCAAAATACCTAAATAGTCCGGAGAGCATCATTTACTATAAGAGTAAAATCCTTTACGGTATTTTTCATGCTAAAGGTTTTATCGCTAAGGCAGATGAGTGCTTCTTAGTTGAAGGCTATACCGACGTAATTAGCCTTTATCAGGCAGATGTAAAAAATGTTGTTTCTAGTTCTGGCACCGCCCTTACGGTAGATCAGATTTTACTAATAAAACGCTTCACAAAAAACATAACCCTCCTCTACGATGGAGATCCGGCCGGAATAAAGGCCAGTTTAAGGGGAATAGACCTCATCTTAGAACAAGGCATGAACGTGCGCGTGGTTCTTTTCCCTGACGGGGAGGATCCCGACTCCTATTCCAAGCGAGTATCCGCGGTAGAGTTAAAAAGCTATCTGGCCGAAGAACGCACCAACTTCCTCCGCTTTAAAGCCAAGCTTCTGCTAAATGAGGTTGGGACCGACCCTTTAGAGAAAGCCAAAGCCGCCCGAGAAATGGTGCAAAGCATCGCGCTTATGCCTGACGAGTTGGACCGCACCGCTTTTATCCAAGAAACGGCGAGAATTCTCGCCATGGAAGAACGCATTCTTTTCAGTGAACTGGGGCAAATACGTTCGCGAAACATTACTAAAGTAGATGAGCAGGCTCGCCGTGAAAAACGTCAAGCACCCACGGAAGGGGAAGTCCCCGCGATGCATGTGGTGGAGTCGTCGGTGCCACTAGCGACCTCCCTTCTGTACCCTCAAGAAGAATCGCTTTGCTCCCTCCTACTGAACCACGGTGAAAAAGAAATAGTTTTTGAAGAGGCTGACGAAGAAAATGAGGACCCTGCTGCCGAAAGTATTGCATCCTACATTCTAGCGGAACTGGTTAGCGATAGCTTAGAGATGGAAGATCCTTTCTTCCAGCAAATATTCAAACATTTTCTAGACGTTTACAATAATGAGGAGGAACGCATCTCTAAAGCGGAAGAGTTTTTACGCGGAGCAAATAAGGAACTAATGCATAAAGTCGTAGACCTGATTTCAGAAGAACCTGTTCTTCATGACTGGAAACGCAAAAGGATTTTCCCACCCGAACCAGATGCCCACCTGCGCCAGTTTACCATGGAAGCAGTGCTGCGATTTAAAGAAAAGAAAATTTCATCCTTAATTAAAGCCATACAAGACAAGTTAAAAAGCGGCGAAAAAATACAGATCAGCGACTTAGAAACCGTAAAAAACTTAAACACTTTGAGGGTGGAAATCGATAAAAAGCTAAATAGGATTCTTTAATATTAAGCGCTT
>JBNMPT010000037.1:0-14143 GCA_051277025.1 Roseivirga sp.
GACCATCTTGATGAAAGTCTTCTCTTACTCTTTCTACTACGAGGCCAACCGAGCCTTCACTGCGTATAGGAGAGTGTGGTGTTTTGGCAGGTAGAAGAAACATGTCGCCAGGACCTAGATTGATATCTCTGGCTTCTCCATCCTCTTGTATTCTAAGGGTAATGGTTCCTTCTAATTGATAGAAAAGCTCTTCAGTCTCATTATAATGATAGTCTTTACGGGCATTAGGACCACCAACAACCATTACAATATAATCCTTGCCAAGGGGGTAGAGGTTTTTGTTTCCAACGGGTGGTTTCAAAAGAGCTCTATTATCCGCTATCCACTTTGGGAGGTTAAAGGGTTTTGCTGCTGCCATAATTTTTCTTTATCACGAAGATAATCCATTGCTCTTGCATTTCACTTAGGAAGTGATCTTAAAACAAAAAACCCCGCTCTTGCGGGGTTTTAATGTTTTTGAACAGTGAATTACATCTCACTGTGGTCAGCGTGATCTTCGCCATCAGCGTGATCATGCATCTCTTCCATTGCATCCCCAGCAGCTTCCATAACGGTGTCCATTACTTCGGCAGTGCTATCAGCAACTTCGGTCATTACTTCTTCAACTTCCATTTCTTCTTCAATAGCTTCTTCAACTACTTCCATAGTATCAGTGGTTGCTTCTTCAGAACTTGACGGGTTGTTACAAGCAATTGCTCCAACAAAAATTAACGCGAACGCAAAAAAACTAACTTTTTTCATCCTTCTCTCTAGATTTGGTTGTTAAACATTATTTGGCAAATGTATATAAAAATTAAAGCCTTGTAAGTCAGTAGGCTGAGTTTTTATTTTTTCAACAAATTACTAATAGTCAAATGCTTAGCTAATTCAGAGATCAAGTCTTCACGTTTAATTCGAATTTGTTCCATACTATCTCGGTTCCTTAATGTAAAAGTTCCGTCTTCTTTGCTCTGATGATCGACGGTGATACAAAACGGGGTGCCGATTGCATCATGACGACGATAACGTTTACCGATTGCATCTTTTTCATCGTACTGAACGGAGTATTCAAGCTGTAATTCGGCTAAAATTTCCCTTGAAATCTCAGGAAGACCGTCTTTTTTGACCAATGGTAAAACGGCGACTTTAATTGGCGCTAAAGGCATGGGTAGTTTTAATACTGTCCTTTCACTGCCATCGGCTAATTTTTCTTCCGTGTAAGCAGAGGAAAAAAGCGCTAAAAACATGCGATCTAAACCAATAGATGTTTCTACGACATAGGGGACGTAGTTTTTTTCTAATTCAGGATCAAAGAATTGTAGTTTTTTACCACTATGCTCTTCATGAGCTTTTAAGTCAAAATCGGTCCGACTATGAATCCCTTCTAATTCTTTAAAGCCAAAGGGAAAGTTAAACTCTATATCAGTGGCAGCATTTGCATAATGCGCTAATTTTTCATGATCGTGAAAACGATAGTAGGACTGGTCTATTCCTAGGCTCATATGCCATGCGAAACGCTTTTCCTTCCAGTATTCATACCACTTTAACTCTTCACCAGGACGAACGAAAAACTGCATCTCCATTTGTTCAAATTCGCGCATGCGGAAAATGAATTGACGAGCTACAATTTCATTTCTAAAGGCTTTGCCGGTTTGGGCAACACCAAAAGGAATTTTCATACGTCCGGTTTTTTGAACGTTTAAGAAATTGACAAAAATCCCTTGAGCAGTCTCTGGTCGCAGGTAAAGCTTTGAAGCCCCCTCCGCAGTTGACCCCATTTGAGTATTAAACATGAGGTTAAATTGTCGCACATCGGTCCAATTTTTAGAACCACTTACAGGGCAGACAATGCCTTTTTCTTCTATTAGCGCCTTGACATCTTTCAGATCTTCAGCAGTTAGACTGCTGGCTAAACGCTGAACGCTTTCTTCAGCTTCGTCTAGGTATTTCTTTACACGTGGGTTGGTTTCGGCGTATAATTTGGCGTCGAAGGACTCACCAAAACGTTTCGCAGCCTTTTTTATCTCTTTGTCGGCTTTTATGCGAAGTTTTTCGGCATAATCTTCTATTAAAACGTCAGCACGATAACGCTTTTTACTATCCTTATTATCGATTAAGGGGTCATTGAAGGCACTGGTATGGCCAGATGCATCCCAAGTTTTAGGGTGCATAAATATTGCTGCATCTAAGCCAACAATATTTTCATGCATTTGCACCATTGATTTCCACCAGTAGTCGCGGATGTTTTTCTTTAGTTCTACGCCATTCTGACCATAGTCGTAAACAGCTGATAATCCGTCGTATATTTCGCTTGAAGGGAAAACAAACCCATACTCTTTGGCATGGGAAATTACTTTCTTAAAAAGGTCCTCTTGATTCATGACAGCAAAGGTAATTAGCTTTTACTAATGGACTGCTACCGAGCTTTCACAAATGTTTCTAGGCCGGTCTGATTCCAAGGGGAAATTTGAAACAAAGTTCGGTTTTCTGAAGAAGGAAATTGTACTAAGTGAAAAGCTGTACGGCATTTTCTGAGAAGAGTTTTACCGAAATGGCTAAGAGAATTACTCCAAAAACTTTTCTCAAGATGTTGAGGCCACTTTCTCCTAATATCTTTTCCAGCCAAGCGGCACCTTTTAAGACGGTATAGACTAAGACACAATTGATAAGAATGGCAACCACGATATTTTGGGCATCAAATTCGGCCCTAAGACTAACGATGGTGGTCATAGAACCTGCTCCTGCAATTAAAGGAAATGCTAGAGGTACAATAGAGGCGGATTTTGGTTCTTCATCTTTAATGAGGTTTACTCCAAGAACCATTTCTAAGGCGAGGATGAAAAGGATCAAGGCCCCTGCCACGGCGAAAGAATTGATATCTACGCCTAGGTATTTGAGAATACTCTCTCCTAGGAAGAGAAAGACAATCATAATTACCGCCGCTACAATACTGGCTTTTTCACTCTGAATGTGGCCAACCTTCTGGCGGAGTGAAATAATCAGGGGAATGCTACCCATAATATCTATTACGGCAAATAGAATCATGGTAGCGGATATAATTTCTTTAAAGCTAAAGTTCATGCTGTCCTCAATTGGGCCGCGAAAATACACTCTTTAAAACCTAAAAGAATAAAATTTTATAGAAAAAAACCAGCATTCATCGCCTTTAGTAAGGTGGTGATTAATAGTTGATTACCTTGAGACTTTTACATTAACTGCACTAGGTCCTTTTGGTCCATTTTCAGTTTCGTAAGTAACAAGGTTACCTTCTTTAATTTCTTCGGTAAGGGCATTGATGTGCACAAAAACGCTTTGGCCACTCTTTTTATCCTTAATAAAACCATAACCTTTGGAATGGTTGAAGAATGTTACGGTACCTCTTTTAATTAGGTCAGCAGCTTCTTCTTCTGCAGTTCGTTGGGGAATGCCAATTTCAATACTCTTAGCTTTGACCTTTTCTGCAGCTTCTGGTGGAGTTTCGTGAAACTTACCATAAACATCCATGTAAGTGATGTTATCTCCTTTTTCCTCTGGATTAGCTTTGCGTTCTTCTTTGCGCTTGGCCTTAACCTCTTTCTTCTTTAACCGTTTCTTTTCTCTTTCCTTCTTGCCGAAGGTTTCTTGTGATTTGCCCATATAAAAATTAAAATTTGGTTTTTTTTAGTCTTGAATGAAAGTGTAAGCCTTGCCTCTTTTTCCTGCTCTTCCGGTTCTACCCACCCGGTGAATATAACTATCCATAGTTTTGGGCACCTGGTAATTTATTACATGACTAACGTCTTCAACGTCTAGTCCACGTGCTGCTACATCAGTCGCAACCAAAACTCTGATTTTACCACTTTTAAACGCCTTAAGGGCATTTTGGCGATAATTCTGGGTTTTATTACCATGAATTTCATCCGCTTTGATACCTGCTTTGCTTAGCTTAATACGCACTTTACTTACCCACCTTTTGGTTTCGGCAAATACAAGAACTTTTTCAAATTCTGGATTATCTATCAAATCAAGAAGCATTTGAAATTTGTCATCACCTTCCGCCACTTTAATAATGTCTTGCTCTACGTGGTCGTTACTAGCTTCTCCGCTACTTACTTTTACTTCTACGGCATTGGTAAGTAAACGATCAATTTGAGCCCGCTGGGTTTTGTCAAGGGTAGCAGAGAACAGCATGGTGTGCTTACGATTGCGCATAGCACTAGTAATGCGATTTACATCCTTTTCAAATCCCATATCTAACATACGGTCAAATTCATCTAGAACTAGTACTTTGAAGTCACGGAAATCTAATGCTCCACGATCGGCTAGATCTAAAAGTCGGCCGGGAGTACCTACTACAACGTCTGGTTTGCGTCTAGCGCGATCTACATCGCGGTTAATATTTGTTCCTCCAATAAAGCAACTGCTCTGAAAAGACATACCGCGACTAAGACTGCGATATTCTTCTTCAATTTGAACAGCCAGTTCACGTGTTGGAGCTAGGACCAAGATGGCTTCTGATTTTGTGTCGCGCAATTGTTTATCGATAATAGGAATAAGAAAGGCGGCCGTTTTACCGGTTCCAGTTTGTGCTATTCCTAAAAGATCGCGATTGGCGAGAAGGCTTTCAATGCTCCGGTCTTGTATTTCCGTAGGTTTTTCGTAGCCCTTGTGTGCCAAAGCACCTTTAAGTTTATCGTGTATGGGGAAGTCTGCGAAACTTCGATCGGATACGTAATTAGTTATTTCACGAGCCTGAGCTTGTTGCTGCAGGTCGGCTGCCTTTAAATTAGATTCAGGACCTTTTTTCTTGCCTCGGTTAGGGGAACTAGGTCTTCTTTTCGCGTAGCCTCTTGATGGACGCGAGTCGTTGTTGCGATAATCGCTCATATTTTTAAAATAGTGGTATGTGAGTGCAGAGCGACTATGATGAAATAGCCGGCACTCTACCGAGTTGGTAAAGCATTTGCCCGTGCTGTTTTACGGCTTCGGCAAAACTACTTTGACAGTGATATGGTATTCCATATTCACGCGCTGTGTCGGACACTATCTTAGAAATCTTACGATAGTGAATGTGACTGATATTAGAGAACAAGTGATGTTCTACTTGATAATTTAAGCCCCCAATAAACCAAGAAAAGATTTTGCTTTTCGGTGAATAGTTTGTAGTGGTACTCATTTGATGAACGGCCCAGTTATTACTCATTTTGCCATCTAGGTCAGGTAAAGGATAGTCGGAACTAGGCATTACGTGAGCAGTTTGGAAAATTACTGTTAAAATGAATCCGAGGATTAAGTGCATGATTAGAAAACCTACTAATACCCACCAAGCATGAGGAGCGAGGATTAATGGTAAAACTAAAATTATGCTAAAGTAAACCACCTTGCCCGTCGCTATCTTGAGAAGGCGAGCACGCAGTTCTTGACGGGTTTTGATTAAACCCATTTCGTGGTAACGAATAGCACGTGTGTAGTCAGTGTATGCCAATTTTATTAAAGTCATTAGACTGTAAAGGAACCAAGCATATATAAATTGAAAGCGATGTGCGCCTTTGTGATTATCATGAGGAGAGAAACGCAACATTGGAGGTCCAATGATATCCTCATCTGCTTCGTGAATATTGGTAAAAGTATGGTGCAAAACATTATGCTGTAATCTCCAAATAGCGGCATCTCCGCCTAGCATATTCATAACTAAACTAGCAATATTATTTATTGCCCTGTTTTCGGAGAAGGTTCCGTGGTTGGCATCGTGCATGATATTTACCCCCAAGCCAGCGGTGCCAAAGCCCATCAGTATCCAAAGGGCGGTGTATTGCCAGAAACTTTCATCTGCTACTCCGCTTATTAAAAGAATAAACGGAACAAATAATAAGGCCATCATTGCAATTAATTTCAGCCAGATTTTCCAGCCGCCTTTTTTGGATATTTTGTTGTCTGTGAAATAATTATTTACTCTTTCATTTAATGCTTTAAAGAAAGATAAATCTTGGGTACGGGAAAACTTGTAACTTTGGATAACGCGGTGTTTTTGTGTAACTCTATGGTTACAGTTAATCAATTTAGCAATATGTAATCTTAGCTAAATGGATTAAGAAGGTCAGGCTAGGAGCCCACCGCTAAGATATAATGGCGCAAAGGTAATGTTTATTTGCATTCAAAATACGTTGGTTTGCTTTTTCTACTGATAAGGTCTGGGTGTCTTATCATTTAGGGGGTTGAATTACTTCTCATTGAAATATGCTTTATAGTGTCAAAGATTAGCGGCTGCTTTGTAATATTGTCCTCATGATAGCACACGGTAAAACCATTATTTCCGAAGATCTTTTTGAAGCACACTTTGTTTGCGATTTAACTAAGTGCAAAGGTGCTTGTTGTGTGGAAGGTGATGCAGGCGCTCCTTTAGAGGCTGATGAAGTAAAAATTCTAGACCAAGAGTTTTCCAACATTAGGCCTTTTCTGCGCAAGGAGGGGATTAAAGTAATAGAGGAAATGGGTACTTCCGTAATAGATGATTACGATGGTGAGCCGGTAACCCCCTTAGTTAACGAGAAGGAATGTGCATATGTGGTGTTTGATGATAAAGGAACTACCCTGTGCGGTATCGAATTGGCCTGGAAAGAAGGTAAAACGGAATTTCGAAAACCTGTTTCGTGTCATTTGTATCCTATTCGTATTGAAGCCTATTCTTCTTTTGAGGCGGTGAATTATCATAAATGGGATATTTGCAGTCCAGCCTGTTCCTTAGGAAAGGAACTGAAGGTGCCGGTATACAAATTTGCTAAAGACTCATTGATTAGAAAATATGGTGAGAGCTGGTATGCGGGGCTTGAGGAAATAGCAGATCAGTGGACAAATCGCTAAGCACTTGTTAATGAGAGGTTTATAGTATATTGTTGAGTATTAGGACCTAGACTTTTTTAATAAAAACAAGTTTTGACCAAAGGCGAACCAAGGTTTTTAACAATCAGTGTGAATTACTATTTGAAATTTTTTTAGTTCAAGGCTTGTTTTATTTCAAGCTCCCGTCCTAGTTGACTTAGCGGTAATCGACAATATTGCAGCTGTTAATAAGTCGCTTTAAATGTGGAAAAGTAGAGGTTGTGAAGGCTCAATTCATTCTTGATATTTGTAAGAGAAGGATCGGAGGGTTTACTCAAACTAGATCGCACAAAAGCAGTACTAGATTGATAAACAGTGGTTTAAGATCGAACCAAGGCGTGTATCCACCTTATTTACAAGCGATTAACGAGAAATGATTTATGATGAAGCAGCAAGACCCTATTTTAGAAAAAAATAAAAACCGCTTTGTACTTTTCCCCATCGAGCACCACGATATTTGGGAATTTTACAAGAAACAGGAGGCAAGTTTTTGGACCGCGGAGGAAATCGACTTACAGCAGGATACTTCGGATTGGGTAAATAAACTCAATGAAGATGAAAGATATTTTATAAAACATATTCTCGCTTTTTTTGCCGCGAGTGATGGCATTGTAAATGAGAATTTGGCAGAGAACTTTGTAAATGAGGTTCAATATACAGAAGCGAAGTTCTTTTATGGTTTCCAAATAATGATGGAAAACATACATAGTGAAACATATTCTTTATTAATTGATTGTTATATTAAGGATAGAGAGGATCGAGACAAACTCTTTCAAGCAATCGAGAACTTTGACGCTATTAAGAAAAAAGCAGATTGGGCTTTAAAATGGATTGAAAGCGACTCTTTCGCTGAAAGGTTAATTGCTTTTGCAGCGGTGGAAGGTATCTTTTTTAGTGGGGCATTTTGCTCAATATTTTGGTTGAAAAAGAGAGGCTTGATGCCAGGCTTAACATTTTCAAATGAGCTGATTTCACGTGATGAAGGTTTGCATTGCGATTTTGCGGTGCATCTTCACAATAAACATCTCATTAATAAGGTTCCCAAGGAAAGAATCAAAGGTATAATTGTGGAAGCCTTAAATATTGAACGCGAGTTTATCACCGAGTCGTTACCTGTCAATTTGATTGGTATGAACTCGAAATTAATGACACAATATTTAGAATTCGTTGCCGATAGACTACTGGTCGAATTGGAATGTGAGAAAGTTTATAATGCCGAAAATCCTTTTGATTTTATGGAGATGATAAGTTTACAAGGAAAAACAAACTTTTTTGAGAAGCGCGTAGCGGAATATCAAAAAAGCGGGGTGGTGCAAGGCAGTCAATCAAATATTATTGAGTTTGACGCTGAGTTTTAAATAGTAAGGTAAAATAAAAGATAGTAGATGTACGTACTAAAAAGAGATGGAAGAAAAGAGGCGGTGAAATTTGATAAAATCACCGCGAGAATACAAAAACTATGTTACGGCTTAAGTGAATTGGTGGATGCTACTTCGGTAGCAATGAAAGTGATTGAGGGTATTTACGAAGGTGTAACAACCTCAGAACTTGATAGTTTGGCCGCAGAAGTAGCGGCTAGCTTAACCACTCGTCATCCAGACTACGCCCAATTGGCAGCAAGAATTGCGGTAAGTAACTTGCATAAAAACACGAAAAAATCTTTTAGCGAAACTGCGCAGGATTTATACGATTATGTAAACCCTCGCACTGGTTTGCATTCTCCTTTAATGGCAAAAGATGTTTTGGAGATCATCACCAAGAATGCGGAGCTCCTAGATTCCACTCTTATCTATGATCGCGATTTTAGTTACGATTACTTCGGCTTTAAAACCTTAGAGCGCTCTTACCTACTGCGGATGAGTGGTAAAATCGTAGAGCGCCCACAGCACATGATTATGCGGGTTGCGATAGGTATTCATATGGAAGACCTTGAGTCGGCGATGGAAACTTACGATTTGATGAGTAAAAAATATTTTACTCATGCTACCCCTACCTTATTTAATAGTGGTACTCCTAAGCCACAAATGAGTAGCTGCTTCTTGCTGTCAATGAAAGATGATAGTATAGATGGTATCTACGATTCTCTGAAGCAGTGTGCACGTATTAGCCAAAGTGCTGGCGGTATTGGTTTAAGTATTCATAATGTGCGCGCAACCGGTTCGTATATTAGAGGTACCAACGGAACATCTAATGGTGTTGTGCCCATGTTAAAGGTGTTTAATGATACTGCACGATATGTTGATCAGGGCGGTGGCAAGCGTAAAGGTTCATTTGCGATATACGTAGAGCCATGGCATGCTGACATCTTTGATATTCTCGATCTAAAGAAAAATCACGGTAAAGAAGAAATGCGTGCGCGCGATTTATTCTATGCTATGTGGATTCCAGATTTATTTATGGAAAGAGTGAAAGCCAATGGTGAATGGACCTTGATGTGTCCAAATGAGTGCCCGGGTTTATTTAATGTTCATAGTGAGAAGTTTAATGCTCTTTATCATAAATATGAAAGTGAAGGAAAAGGGAGAAAAACGATCAAAGCACGAGAGTTGTGGGGTAAGATTTTAGAGTCTCAAATTGAGACGGGAACTCCCTACATGCTTTATAAGGATGCTGCTAACAGTAAAAGTAATCAGCAAAACCTAGGTACTATTCGCTCTTCTAACCTGTGTACAGAAATTATCGAGTATACTAGTGAAGACGAAGTTGCGGTATGTAATTTGGCTTCTTTAGCCTTGCCGATGTTTGTTGATGGGGATAAGTTTGATCATAAAAAGCTTTATGAGGTAACTTACAAAGTGACAAAAAACTTAAACCGTATTATTGATCGGAATTACTATCCTGTGCCTGAGGCAAGAAATAGTAACATGCGTCACCGTCCCGTGGGGCTGGGCGTGCAAGGTTTAGCAGATGCTTTTATAAAGTTGAGATTGCCATTTACCTCTGATGAGGCAAAAACCTTAAATAAAGAAATATTTGAAACCATTTACTTCGCTTCTTTGGTGGCAAGTAAGGATGAGGCAATGGTTGATGGGGCTTATGAGTCTTATGAAGGTTCTCCTATTTCACAGGGTAAATTTCAATTTAACCTCTGGGGTGCTGATGAGGCACAGCTAAGTGGAAGATGGGATTGGTCGGAATTACGCAAAGAAATTAAGAATCATGGTGTTCGTAATTCCTTGTTATTGGCCCCAATGCCCACCGCTTCGACTAGTCAGATACTAGGTAATAATGAGTGTTTTGAGCCTTATACCTCAAACATTTATACCCGTAGAGTATTAAGCGGGGAGTTTGTTGTGGTTAATAAGCATCTCCTAATTGACCTTGTGGACCTTGGTTTGTGGAATGAGGAGCTTAAAACTGAAATCATTCGTGCAAACGGATCTATTCAAGGTATTCCCCAAATCCCTGATAACATCAAGGAATTGTACAAAACTGTTTGGGAGATGAGTATGCGCGACATAATTGATATGAGCGCAGAACGTGGTCATTTTATCGATCAGTCTCAATCTTTAAACCTTTTTGTTGAAGGAGCCAATATGGCTAAATTAACATCCATGCACTTCTATGCTTGGGAGAAAGGTTTGAAAACGGGTATGTATTACTTAAGAACTAAGGCGGCTACTGATGCTATTAAGTTTACTGTTCAGAAACAAACAAAAAGCGAGGTTGAACCAGTGGTAAGTAGCAAACAAACCGAGTCGATTACGTCTAAGGAGCTCGCTCCTGTTCCTGCTTCGGTTGCAGCACCAAAAGCCAAATTAAATGAGGCTCAGGCGGTAGGTGAGATTCGCGCCAGCGAGCTAGCGCTAGCGGTTAAAGAAGCAGCAGCAATGACTCCAGAAGAGCAACTAAACTGTAGTTTAGACGATCCAGATGATTGTGTGGCTTGCGGATCATAGTATAATCTAACAAGATTAAATAAAAAAGGTCGACTACATTTGTCGGCCTTTTTTATTTTAAAAATTTAGTAACCAGTGGATAAATCACGACATATTCTTTTGATACCTCTACTAAGCATAGCTTGTGCTTTCCTAGTAGGAGTTACTAGCGTATCCGCCCAGTTAAAAGACTTAGAGCCAAACGATGCTTTGCAAAAGGTATTCGCGGTTCTATCGGCGAAAAAAATGGTAAGTAAGGATTCTAAATTATGTGATTCACTTTTAAATATAGGCGCCTGGGAATCGTTGGCTTATGTAGATATTGGTAGCTCCTTTAATTTAAGCTTAGAGGACGTGCAGGAGGCGGTGCCTGATTATTACCAGTTTAAAAAAGGTAGGTTGTACTTTAAACTTATCAGTACTGCTAATCATAATAAGTATGGTGCCTCGGGTGAGCTCAACTATAGCCAAGATGGATCCATAATTAGACTTATAGATCCCAAAACTAAAGCATTAATGGATCAATGGGAGATACGCTATCTCGATCAGAATTACTTAGCTCTCGAAATGGATGATTTACGCGTTTTTTTATCCCGTGTTAGTGCGGTGCATTAAATACTAAGCAAAGAGAGTCGAGGCTTAGTAATGGACTGGTTGTTAACTATTTTGAACTGAGGATTTGGTCGATATTAAGTCTTGAAAGGCAGGGGATTATTTATCTTTGTCCTTAATTTTAAAAGAAGAATTGATGACTTCAGATCAGCGTAATCTTGAAATTGTAAAATTACAAAAGGAAATAGAGTCTTATTTGAGTTTAGGCAGTACGCAGGTTATCTTCGATTTTCGAGAAACTGGTCAGGGAATGCGGCTCGATATTATTACTGTAAACCCGCGCCATAATCAGTCATTTCTCTTTCACCACACTACCGGATATGATCGAATAGATGCTTTAAAGCAAATGTATGACTATATAAAGGTGCATAATGAAAAGCAGAACTCCTACACATTACAGTGGTCAGATAGCGGGGGTAATGAGCTTCATACAAGTTATTTCCGAGCGAAAGACATACCTGAAGCATTAGATAAATTAAATTTCGGTAGAGATCCTAATAGTCTAACAATATTCAGTGTTGTTTTAAATCCAATCTCTTAAAGGGAAAAATTTGCTACCTTAGAGTTTCACAAGGAAAACTTCAGGGACAATGGACGAAAAAAGAAAACAGAGGTTAATTAAGGAAAGGGCTCGCCGAATATTAATTGCGAATAGAGCTAAGCCAACTGCTAAAGACTATTTACAAAGGGCTCTGGTCGTAATGGTGATTGTTTTGATTCTAGCGGCGGCTCTATTTGTTTACACTAATTTACGCTAGTGTTCATTCGTTTTCAGATGCTTGGAATTACAAAAAAGCCGTTATATTTGATGAAGTCTCGCTATTTTTCTTAACTTTAGCACACTAACTAAACAGGGAACGCCATGTCAACAGCATCAAAAAATGGGGATCGGGCACAGAAAGTGGGAATTGTAATATTAATAGTAGCTATCGCTGCTGTTGCCTTTAGTATCACATAAAAGGATCTATTTGCTCAATTCTACTTTTTAAACGATCAATTCGGTTTTGAATCCGGATAAAAAATTTATTCCTCTCTTTCTCCGAAATGTCGTTGATTAGAGAGGATTTTTTAGTTTGTGCTCTTAGGAACTCAGCAATATTTTTAGTGAATAGCGGATCACTCGTCTGAAGGGTATTAACCCCAGCGTACGGAATAATATAGCGACGTTGATTTTTATTATGTTCCACAAGGATATGGTTGTTTGTCGGCAGGACCTCGTGATAGTGCATCCGGTAATTAACACTCGTAAATCGCTCTTTGTGCTCGGGGTCTGTTTTTTTGCCTTCTATTCCCTGACGATATATGTGTTTCATCATCAGGTGCATTTCGTCGCAGAGGTCAAGGGCTTCTTTCTTTGAACTTAAAAGCCCCGCCTCATGGTAGTACTCTATTTGATGTATCAAGCTAAGCACGGTTGCATCATTCCATATTTCAAGACTGTTTATTTTTGAAAAGGCTCTTTCCTGTCTTTTTGTAATTTCTAACAGATCTTGAGGAATTTCCTTCAAGTTATATTGTAGCCCTTCGATTTTCTTAATGTCACAGGCTGATTTTAAGCAAACATATATTTGAAAGGCCGCTAGTTTGGGGAAGCTATAAAGATGATAGAAGGGAATATCTTTGGCTAAAATGTGAATCTGGTGGCTAGAGTGAGTAGCGATTTTTTCTAATTCTTGCAATTCGGAGAGAAGATGGTTTTTAAAGTCATCAATAGTTTGAATGACAGGCCTTCTGCTAAACACGACCGCGTTTTCGTGTTCCCCCATGATTTTATTGAGGGCTAGCCCAAAATAACGAGCAAGGATTACCATTTCTTTAAGACTAAGGTCCGTGATGCCTTTTAGTCGGCGGTACGAAGAGTCGCGACTTAGGTTTAGTACTTCAGCAACTTTGTCAACGAAGTTATCGTCTTCCTCTAATCTTTCTTGCACTAGTTCAAAAAAGTGATTCTGCTCGGATCTCGGGTTTTTCATTAGTATGACTTAGATTCTCTGCAAATCTACCGTGGCCTCTAGTTTTCTCCTAGTACTTACTTCTTCATAAGCGTCATGCACTTCTTCATAAGTGACAATATTTTTGATTTTTTGCAATAATTAATTGATATAAATGCGTTTTTCATGGATTTGTCAGAAAGAAGCAGCAAATAAAAATGATTTTCTAGAAAATATCATTCTTAAAATGAGATGTTTCTAAGTTTTAGTAAGTAACAGTTCTTTTTTTTTGAAAAGGTATTTTAATCATGTAAAAGAAGGAAACTATTATACTAGTTGTTTTTTATAAAAATATTTATTTGGATTTATTTGGAGTTTTTAAGGGAGATGATTAAGATGGTAATGAGAAGACAAGTATTATAGTGAGTTATTTATCTAGAAGGAGTTTAGTGAAAATGGAAAATATTAATTGTTCCAAAGACTTAATTTTAGTCTTTCCAATGTAGATTTATCACTTGATTATTATTAGCAATATGTTGGTGTATTCTGCTCCTAAAGAATATTTTTTCAGGGCAAATTATGCTAAGCCATCCTATTAAATAAATCATCGATTGTTGTTGGAAGGAAATATTGGGGAGCACTTTCAGCTCTTTAAGAGGGATTTTTTTCCCAAAATAGGAATAATACAGATTTTTGAAAAACATAAAATATTGATAATAAGTAAATTGAATCATGGCCTCTTGATTGTTTAGACGGACATCTTATAAAAAACCCACATTTATGAAGTTTATTACACATTTAATGATCATAAGTTTATTTTCCATGCTTCTTTTAAGTTGTGAAAGCGAAAACACGGATGAACAAATAGCGAACGCCTCGTTTACT
>JBNMPT010000038.1:0-13945 GCA_051277025.1 Roseivirga sp.
AAATGTGACTTATGGATACGGAAAAAAGAATACCCTGAAAGCATTGAATCAAACTCCTTTAGTGTTTTTGAAGCTAATAGGTTCCTTTTTCCATTAATGAAGAAGGTCGTATAGTTACTACTGCTCTCTAAACGTATAATATCAGAAAGACGAATAACGTGCATTCCCTCAGAGGTGGGAATCACAATTTTCTTGGGGCTATCCGCTGCCTGGCGAATATTTTCTACTAGGACATTAAAATTTGCCGAGCGCTTTGGCAAGCCCTTATTATCTTCTACCTTTCTTACGGCGCGAACCAATTCTTCTGAATCCACCGGTTTTAATAAATAATCTAGGGCACTAAATTTTATCGCTTGGATGGCAAACTCATCATGAGCGGTTGTAAAAACCACCGCGGGCTGTTGTACTCCTTCTACCGAAAGGTGTTTGAGTAAGTCGAAGCCACTTTCGCCGCCAAGATCAATGTCGAGGAAGATTAGATCTACTGCTTCTTCTCCTAATAATTTCTTACCGTCGTCAACACTCGAACCCATGCCGGTAAGTTCTACTTCCGGACAAAAGAGTTCCAATTTACCTTTTAAAGATTCCTGTGAATTCTTTTCATCATCAATAATTATTGCCTTTAACATCTTTCAAATATTTTGAATTGGTAGTTTTATAATTACGGTGGTGCCTGTTGCCTTCCCGTTTTCGTCTGTCTTATCAATTATTTTCAAAGCCACTTCGCCTTTAATTGACCGCTGCAATAAAGCAATGCGATCTTTATTAATTTGCGTGGCCATACTGCGATGCTTCTGCGTGCTTAATTCCGACTTCTTTGCCGAGCGCCCCACACCATTATCATCTATCACACAACATAAATTATCTCCTTCCACGGTAAAACTAACCTTAAGCAGACCAGCACCCGCAAGCGGCTTCAAGCCATGCAGTATGGCGTTTTCTACATGAGGCTGAATTAACATGGGAGGCATGCCAACATCGTAATCAATTTCCTCATCAAGCAGCAGCTCATATTCAAATTTATCGTTGAACCTTAGCTTTTCAAGTTCAAGGTAGTTTTTAAGAATGGAAAGCTCTGTTTCAACAGGGTGAACATGCTCCATTGATGATTCAAGGGTTAGCCTCATTAATTTTGCGAAATTGTTGAGATAACGAACCGCCTGCTTCGCGTCTTTAACAAAGATAAAACTACTAATGCTGTCGAGGGCATTAAAAATAAAATGCGGATTCATTTGCAATCGCAAAGCCTTCCTTTCCATTTCAAGCAGTTCATTTTCTAAGCCAAGTCTTTGTTGGGTCTTTAACCATCTATCTCTCACTAATACCGTGGTAAAAACTACGGCAGATAAAAATACGAAACTAATAAACCACCAAGTTCGCCAATAAGCTTCCTTAATCTCAAAAGCATAGCTCTCTGATTTTAAAGGCCACGGCTCCCATGCATAGCGAGATTGAAGTTCAAAATGAAACCCACCCGCCGCCAAGTCTGGGTAAATTGCTTCTCCAAAACTTGAGACGTAATTCCATCCATCAGAAAGCCCCGCGAGGCGGTATCGAAACTGTATATACTCTTGTCGGTATAAATTTTTACTCCCGTAATTAAAGCGCAGATAATTGTAATCGAATGGCAATTCCAGTCCTATCGGTAGCGCATCAAAAGCCAAGGTATCCTCGCCGAAAGTCATGAGCGACTCATCACTACTTTGCAAACGATTAATAGCCACCAGTCCCGCTTTTTTTGCTCGGTCCACCTGAGCCTTCAACCAATCCATTTGCAAAATAAAAAGTCCGCTGCTGCTGGCATATACTATTTCTTCGCTATTGCTATAACTGCCGTTTAAACTTGCATTAGCTTTTAAAAAGTGTAGGCTACTAGCCGACTGCTGCTGCCCCATCAGAGAAAGTTCTCGATAACTTAATGCCCCTTTATTGGTGCCCAGCCAAAATTCACCATTCCATTCCTGTATATCATGGATCTCGGCAAAGTCAAGCTGCCGCAAACCGTAGTGAATAGAACGATCACTGCGCAAATCAAATAGTCCATCACTGGGCGTTCCCAGTAAAATACGATCTTCCGATAGAGGTAAAAATGCGCTAAAACCGATGCTATCTAAACTAAGGTCCCCCCATTTCCTAAAAGCCTGCCACTTATCATCTTTCAAGCGCCATAATCCTTCGGTGTAGGAAGCAAACCAAAGGGCTCCCTCTCTGTCCTTCTTTATTGAGAACACGGTTGCTTTTGCTAAACCTTCTTCGAAGCTAACATTGGTAAAAGCACCATCCGCAAATTTATAAATCCCATCACCCGCTCCTAGCCAAAGCATCGAGTTGTGAGCGATGATAGAAAAAACAAAGCCCTTTAAGCCTAGCGCTTTCATCTCTTCTGAGGCTAGGTTATAGCGATATAGTCCTGCCTCGGTGCCAATATAGATAGCTCCTTTAAAAGCTGCAAGACTAAGAATAAACCCTAGGTCAAAACGCTTGATCAGTTTGTAATCTCGGTCGTAAACCTCCAATCCTTTTTCTGTTCCAGCATAATAATTACCGCCGTGCTTTAAGGCGCAAAACACTCCAGATTGCGATCTCACTTTAAAGGTCGCAAGATCATTTAACTTCAGTAAGCCTTCCCTTAAAATCAGAAAAACTACTCCATTAGAGCTAATGAACACCTCTCTAATTTCCGCAGGGTTTACCGCTAGCCCAAAAGGAATGCGCAAACTATCTTCCGCCAGATTTACAAAGATGTTCTCACTGTCAATATAAACATGAAAGTCACCATTGTGAGCATAGCCTAAAAAATTACTGGAGCCATTGATAAGGATCGGCTTCATTAAGTCACTGTCAAAAAAAACGCTGTCGTTAATCAGAATGCTTTGGCAATTAGCCTTCGCTTGAAAATTGGCAGAATCACTCGCCAGCTTTTCCCAATCCCTTCCCCGCGTTCTCCAAATATGAACATCACTTTGCAGAAAAAAAACGCCCTTAAAAAAGGCGAAGTTATTAATGGGAATGTTGGGAGTGGGAATTTCCACGAGGGAATCACTTAAAATATTGTATAAACCTGAATTAAGCAGTAGGTGTTTTTTCTCAAATACTTTTAATTGCTTAATACTTGCCAATTCTGGCAAGGAAAATTCCTTGAAATTTAAACCATCGTAGAACCACAGTCTTCTGCCATTATGAAACCACAGTACCCCACTGCTATCGCACTGCACATCCTGCAATACGGGGAACTCATCTAGGCCAAAGTTTTCATAGCTCTTGCCGTCGTAGCGCAATAGGCCCGCTCCTTCAGATGCCATCCATATATAACCATCTGGACCCTCCGCAATGGCATTTATAACCCTACTTGGCAATCCTGCCTCCAAGTCTATTTTACTGAAGTCGTACTCTTGGCCAAAGCATTTTAAAACGCTTAATAAAAGGATCGATATAAGGGCTGCTTTTTTGATAGTGATAAATCTAGTTAGCTTTAATGCTGGAGGGGAGAAAATTACAGAATTTATCTCCCATGGAAAGAATAATCTTTTTAACGTTTTTAATTCCCTTATATGTTGCAGCCCAAGACCCCTTTGGTCAAAAAGCAGATGCGCGCTCATTAGCCTTAGGCGGAACCGGACTCTGTCGTATAGACTGCTGGACTGGCTCTAATAATGCAGCCGCGCTGGCCTTTAGCCAAGAAAGCTCTATCAGCAGTTCTCATCGACAGGTTTACGCCTTGAAGGCCCTGCAGAAATCGGCGGTAAACTTAGTGCTTGAGACCTTTGGAAAGCACTTAGGCTATAGCATTGAATACTTCGGGTTTCAACATTATAATCAAAGCAAAATAATGCTGGCTTACGGTCATAAGTTAAGCGCAAATTTAGCAATAGGATTGAGAATTGGAGCGGAGGCTTACCATATCGTAGAGGGCAGCAGTGCGTGGGTCCCTTCTACCGAAATATATCTCTATGGAAAAGGTAATTCTAAATTAAGCTATGCTCTTGCCATTAGAAACCCTTTCTCGCGGAAGCTCTCGCCAGAATACCAGGTTAAGCCTAGTTATTTCGCGCTGGGAATACAGTATAAATTTAATGATGAATTAAGCCTCGCTTTTGAATCTGAAAGTGCTTGGAAAGAGTCTCTGTTAATAATGACTGGACTCGAATACCAAATCACCAAAACCCTTTTCATTAGACTGGGGAGCAAACATCTTGAACGCTTAAATTTTAGCGGAGGAGCAGGGCTAGAGTGGCAAAGCTGGGCGATCAACCTCTCGTATTTGCAATCTCAAGCTTGGGGATCAGAAATCTGTTTTGACTTTAATTATAATTTTTAATGACTCGTGCCATTCTTATACTTGCGCTTTTTTGCTCTGCTTTTAGAGCTTACGCCCAAGAGGATCACGAAGTAAACGAAGCCTCTTGGGAGGATCAATTAAATGACAATCCCAATAAAAGCATCGACCCATACCAATGGGCTGAAAACCTCCCCATTTTAGGGGATTCAAAAAAAGCGCTAAACTTCTGCAGCGTAGAGGAACTATTAGCGCTTCCTTACCTAGACGTATTTAGTGTCAATAATATTAGGCAGCATATTGAAAATACTGGTTCCATTTTAAGCGAAAAAGAACTTCATACTATCAAGGGGCTAGATAGCACAATAGTAGAAAAATTATTACATGACTTTAATTTAAAAGCCCGCAAAACCAAGGAGGAGATCAGCTGGTCAAGCATCATTAATTATAGCCGACAACAAATAATCCTCCGTGCTATCACCAATTTCGAGAAGCGCCAAGCCTATCTCAAGCCTCCTGAAAATGGTGGGTATTTAGGCTCGCCCGAAGATTATTTAATTCGCTACAAAATTCGCTTTCGTCATACTTTACAAGCCGCTTTTATCTTGCAAAAAGATGCCGGAGAAGCCTGGCAAAATAATGCTCAAGCCTTAGGCTTCGATTATTTTAGCGGACATCTCGCTTTAAGGAATTACGGACATATTGAAGAATTAATTATCGGTGACTTTAATGCTGAATTTGGTCAAGGCTTAGCACTTTGGTCAAGTTTAACTTTAGGGCGAAGCTATTCAGCGGTAGATATAAAACGCTATGGACGCGGACTGACCCCATATGCTGGTAGCAATGAAAACCGCTTTTACCGCGGAGTTGCGACCAGTCTCAAATGGGACTGGCTGAAGCTTGACCTATTTTTCTCACATAAAAAGATTGATGCCTTAGTTGCCCAATTAGGCGATAGCAGTTTCACCGAGACTTTAGGGGGAAATGGTCTTTATAGAAGTGAAAGCGAAATGGCTAAGAAGGATAAAAACACCCTTACCAGTGTGGGCGGACGTTTTGAGTTCGGAGGGAAGAGTATAGACCTTGGCCTAAACTACCGCTTTGAAAGCCTAGGGATACCGCTTGCAAGGGCCTCTCGCCTTTATCAGCTAAAGAATTTTAGCGGACAAGAGCTTCAAAATTTTAGCCTTGACTGGAATTATATCTATCGGAAATTCAATGTTTTTGGGGAAGTTGCTTTTGACAATGAAAAGGATATAAACTTTGCCTGGGGCCTACAAAGTATTCTCCTTGATAATCTTCGCTTCAGCTATCATTACCGGAGGAACGGATTGAACTATCAAAGTCTTTGGAATGCACCTTTTTCAAAAAAAGGGATAGCGGGGGAACAAGGGCACTACCTCGGTTTAGAGTGGCAAATAAATCAAAAACTCCAGTACCAGGTATTCTATGATCAATATCAGTTTCATTGGCTAATCTATGGCGAGTCCAGTCCTAGCGAAGGCTTTGACCTACAAAGCAACTTCACTTATCAGTTGGCTTATAAAAATGAGGTGAACCTACGGGTTAATTATCAACAAAATAAAAGCGCGATAAACCTTAATAATAAACTAGTGGACGGTTTAAACGAACAATTCAGTTTTCGCTTTAAGCTAGAGGATCACAGAAAACGTCTTATTGAAACTAAAACGATTGTCCAAATTAAGAGCATTAAAGAGGCCTTAGCACCGGGCCAGCTTGGCTATATGATTGCGCAAGACTTTAGCCATCAGATATTTGATAACTCCTTAAAGCTTAGTTATAGAATAGCCTTTATCAATAGCCCTTCGTTTGCAAGTCGCTTATACAGTTACGAAAGAGATTTATATTTAAGCTTTTCAATACCTGCTTATTACGGCGAGGGATTTCGTTTCTTCCTGCTGGCCGACTGGAAGATTAGCGACTTCATTAAAATTCAGGCCAAATACGGTTTAAGTTATTTTCATGAGGCAGAAAGCATTAGCTCAGGAGCGAATGAAATTAAAGGACCAATCCGCTCTAACCTGAGAGCACAGGTGATTTTGAAGCTATAATTAAGACTCTCCTATGTCTTTTAAAAACCAAAGATTACAGCCCGGGTGGCCAAATTTTGTCATTGGTCTTGGTAAACTACGGAAACCTTGTTTTTCATAAATCCCGATCGCTTTTTCAAAATCTGGTAAGGACTCAATATAGACTTGTGAAAAACCCATTTGTTGGGCAGACAGAATACATTTTTCCATCAAAGCTCGGCCGACACCAATGCCTCTAGCACTGCTGTCAATATAATATTTTACCAGCTCGGCACATTTTCCGGGAAGGCCAAGCGTAGGGAAAATACCGCAGCATCCCACTACCTTGCCGTTTTGCTCTGCTACCCAAAGAACAGAATTCTGCTCCTGAAACAAGCCATATAAATTATCGGTGCTAGGATCTGAATATACCGTGCCTTCTTGCTCAGCAGAATATTCGATAAAAACTCCCCGAATTATATGCGCCAAGGCGTGGTTATCCTCTAATCTTATTGGTCTGATGACACCCTGATCTATCTGCATCTTTTTCGTTTTTCACTGATCACTGCCGCGGGCAAGCCGCGCATAAAGTGAGCAAATGGAAGTGACTTTGCTATTTCAAATCAAGGACCAAAACTTCTCAGTCTATCCTCAATCTGCATATTAAAGCCATGTATTGTCAATGATACTAGAAATAATCGCATCAAAAACTTTGCGGCTTTGATGAGGGCAAATTAATAAATATCCTCCAAGTTTAGGCCATGCGGCATACCGCGCGGGTAACGGGCAAAGGGCATTAACTCATCAATGGTTATAGAATTACTTTCACTATAACTACTGCGGATAACATAAGCTTGCGTTAAACTAGTAACTAATAAGCTAACCGGAGTGCTTATTAAAAAGAAAATACCGTGGGTCGCTGTTAAAGCAGTTAGGATGGGAATCGTCCAAAAGGAGGTCTTTGGTCTAGCATAATATAAATCAAAGTAATCAACCTTATCCCTTTCAATAGCAATGCAAGTTGCCTCTGCTTTTTCGTCAATTAATAGCATATAAAGTGCCGCACTATCAACGGCTATTAACTCTCCTTGTAATTCTTTACTGACTAGGGTATCATTCTCTAAAGTTGCCCACAGCTTTATGAAAGTACCTTTTGTTGATTGAGTAAACTCCGACTCGTCAGCTATTTTTTTGTGCATCTCGCAGCCCCCAATGAAAAAGCTCAACAATACCCAAGATATAAATGCTTTAGTTTTCATACGATGATACTTTTTTAGATTCAATTTGAGACGACCAAAAGACATCCTCCATTACTTTCTCATACTCTTTATAAGCCTCTGCTTCCCTTCTTAAATAACGCGCAGGGTGGTTCATCATTTGGTTTAGTTTTAAGAGATTTTTATCAGCCAGCCATTCTTGTCTCATCCACTCCATATAATAGCCTTGGCTATAAAGATGAAGAGCATAGTTCTGATCTGCATCAGGCAGTTGATATTCAAGTTCGAAATAGTCTCCTGGCATGGAGATAAGGTGCTTTTCAGGATCTAATAATTGATGCTGCGCAAAAAGGTGACTCGAGCCATTTTTCTTCAACTGCTTTGGCTGAAGCTTTATCGGCTCAATTTGGCGATCGAGGCTGGCCAAAGCGGCATAGTCTAGGCGCCACAACCCTTTATTCATCCTCAGTTTTATCCTTATTGGAAGAAGGGAAGACACATTCTCCAAAGGCACAATTTGACGATTCACGGCAATTGGTCCCGTCTCGTATAAGGCCCCCTGAAGCTCCCATAGTTGAGCTTCCTCACTCCAGAGATAGACCTCTAATTCGCCCAGCTCCGATTTTAAGCCCTGATCTAATTTGGTATACAAATCTTTTTCGCGCTCAATTTTCGCGAAGATGTCAGAAACCTCATCACCCATGTAAGCCATGGCACTGTAAATAAAATAGGTCGTCATTAAGCTTTGACGGAAGTCGAGTAATAAAGCCTTATCCTCCTTTAAATCTCCGGCAGCAAATTCCAGTATGAGCTCTTCTTTGGAAGCTAAGTTTTCGGGATCCGCTAGGGAAAAATATTCCTTTCTATCGCTTGCTAGTAAAGTACTTAACACATCTTGACCTGCTACTGTTGCCGCCATAGGCAGAACTTGTTTGGTACTACCGTAGAACATTTTAGTACGAGTCATTAAAGCCTTTTCAGCTTTATTGATGGGTAGAGCCCAAAGTTCTACCGCCTTTAAACAATGTGTCTCTTGTGCTTCATTCTTCATTATCACTTTAAAATTTTCCGCACGAGTACTCGTATTTAAATCATCCACATCTCCATATTCGAGTGATGGAGCGATGGCATTAGAAAAACCCTCCGCCTTGGCGTTAAAAACCGTACCATCTTCGGTATAAAAAGTAGGACAAGAACCAAAACAAGCTTTAGGATTCGCTAAACAGGCGATGCCGACAGCGACATTTATTATAGCCAAGGGGACCAGTGCCATAGCGCCATTTGGTAAGTCAAGATCCTTATTCATTTCATAAACTAAAACGCTGTCCATTGCTACCTTCAAGCGGCCCCGCTTAGTAAGTCTGCGATTATAATTAAACCGTTGCCCTTCCCCAGCAATGAAGCCCCCCATGGTATCCACTTTCCAATTGTGATAGAGAAAGATTAAATCTCCTCCCTTTAAATGTGCCTTCAAAGTGGGTTTTTCACTTTCCTTTTCTGTTTTAGTTAAAAAGTCTCTTGCCTTTTCATACTGAAAACGAGGCACGCTCGGTCCTTTGCATGATTGAATTAAAAAAGCTAACAGCAAGAATGTTATTGTGACTAGATTTCGCATTTATCTGCTTTTAAGTTTTACCGGATGAAATTATTGATATTTTTTGATTCTCTTAGAGGCCTGAACATCTTAAACACTTAAATGACTCTCAAAATATTTATCAGTTTATTATCCTTTAGCTTTTTGGCGCAAGCACAAACTCAAAATAGGGACTCCCTTACCATTGCTGATAACTTCGATTTTCGAATTGAATTAAATAATCAGTTTCAGGATAGCCTCGAATCTCCCCTTAAAGAAAATGACCGTCTTAGCTTTTCGCACCTTGAGTTCTTCGAACTTAAATTAGAATATGCCGTCCTTGCCAAAATAGAAGTGATTGATAGTGCCAAGCCCTTTATGATGTCAACTACCACAGGGCGAAAAGCCATTTACCAAAAATATGCTAGAGCCCACTTCACTTTAAAGGGTGAAGAACATTTTCTCTATCTTTATCAAAGTCATCGCTTATTGCAGAAGGGTGGCTATGAAGATTACCTTTTTCTTCCGTTTACTGACCTTAGTAATGGCTCCGAAAGCTATGGCGGCGGCAGGTTTATTGACCTTCGCATACCGGCCGGCGACAGCCTATTAATTGACTTCAACAAAGCCTACAACCCATACTGCGCCTATAATAGTAGCTACTCCTGCCCCATACCCCCAAAGGAAAACCATTTGAATATTAAAGCATTAGCTGGCACAAAAGCACCCCAAGCGCATTAAATATAGTCAAAGCTTAATTAATAAACGCTTGTACTACAAATAATTAACCGACCTTTGCGGCGTAATTATCAAATATATTTTTTTTGACCACATTTAAATCATTAGGTCTATCAGAACCTATCCTAAAAGCCTTAAATGACTTAGGATTTGAAGAACCTAGCGCCATTCAGGCACAAGCTATTCCCGAATTATTAGGTGAATCACGCGACCTTATCGGTCTAGCGCAAACAGGTACGGGAAAAACGGCCGCTTTCGGCCTCCCTCTTTTAGAAAGAGTAGACCCCGAATACCCGCACACTCAGGCTTTAATATTAGCTCCTACTCGAGAACTAGGCCAGCAAATAGCAGAGCAATTAGAACTATTCGGAAAATATCAACCGCAGGTTAACATGCTTGCCGTTTATGGTGGTGCCCCCATTTCTAACCAAATGAGAGCCCTACGCAATAAACCTCAACATGTTATTATCGCTACCCCAGGAAGATTAATTGACCTCATAAATCGTCGTGCAATCGATCTGAAGTTTTTAGAAATTTTGGTTTTAGATGAAGCCGACGAGATGCTAAACATGGGTTTCAAGGAAGACCTAGATGAAATCTTAAGCTACACTCCCAAGGAGAAAATGACTTGGCTTTTCTCGGCTACTATGCCGCAAGAAATCCAATCGATGGTGAATTCGTACATGAATAACCCTTTTAAAATCTCAGTTAATAGAGAGGAAAGAGTAAATGTTAATATCGAACATCAGTTTGTAAGTGTAAATCATCGCCAAAAAACCGAAGCCTTAAAACGCTTTATCGACTTAAGCCCAGAGCTAAGAGCGGTAGTTTTTTGTCGTACCAAAATAGATACCCAATCGCTGGCTGAGGGACTGATGGAAGAAGGCTATCAAGCCGATTCCCTTCATGGAGATTTATCTCAGGCTCAGCGCGACAGAGTAATGAAGCGTTTTAAAAGCAATCAACTTCCTATCTTAATTGCTACTGATGTAGCAGCAAGGGGAATTGACGTAAACGATCTTACCCATGTTTTCCACTTTGCTTTACCGGATGATGCGGCCTATTATACTCACCGATCTGGTAGAACTGCCAGAGCAGGAAAAAAAGGTATTTCTTTAGTGTTTAACGGCCCTAACGATATGTATCGTTTAAGTCGTTTGGAGAGTCAGTTGGGCATTAAGTTTGAAAAAGTAGACATCCCTGCGGCGGATAGCATCGCTAAAATTCGCATTGAAAATTGGGCGGGAGAAATTTTAGACCGTCCTATAAAGAAAAATATTCCCGAAGGAGTTTTCGAACAAGTAGACCTCTTATGGGCTGATCTTTCACGTGAAGAGATTATTGCTAAGATTTTAAGCCAGGAACTGGAAAAATTAAATCTTAAAAATGGTGAAGACTTAAATGCTAAAATGAGCACTGGTCGCGGCGGTAGAAGCGGCGGCGGCGGTGGCGACAGAAGACGCAGTAGCGGCGGTGGCGGTGGCTATCGTGGTGGTGGCGGTGGCGGTCGCTCTGGTGGCGGTCGTTCTAGCAATCATCGTGGTGGTGGTTCTCGAGGTGGCGACAGTGGCGGTGGTTATCGCGGCGACAGTGGCGGTAGCGGTGGCGGTGGCTATCGTGGTGGCGACAGTGGTGGTGGTGACGGTTATCGCGGAGGTGGTTCTCGTGGCGGCGACAGTGGCGGTGGTGACGGTTACCGCGGAGGCGGCGGCAGTGGCGGCGGTTATCGTGGCGGCGGCGGTGGTGATGGTCCATCTTTCAAAGGGAAGAAAAAGCCTTATAGCGGCGGATCGAGTCGATCAGGCTCACAAAATCGTGATCGCTCATAAAGCATTACAGATATAAATTATACTTAAAGCTGATCTAAAGAAATTTAGGTCAGCTTTTTTATTTCAAAACCTGCCGCCAATAAGTCCTTCCAAAAGTTAGGGTAACTTTTCCTAACCACCTCTGGCTCCTCAATAACAATAGGGCTAAGGAGTGCTAAAGGAGCTAAAGCCATTGCCATGCGATGATCTTTATAGGTTTCAAAAGTTACTGTCTCCCAAGTTCTCGCCACTCTTATCAGCCGTAAAAAATCTTCACCAATCTCCAGCTTCGCGTCGATCTTTGCTAACTCATTTTGCAAAGCTACTAAGCGATCTGTTTCCTTAATCCTTAGGGTTTGCAAACCCTTAATATGTGCCGTCTTTAACTTCACCGCAGCTGCAACTGCAAAACTTTGTGCTAAATCTGGGTTTTGAACAAGGTTTAAGTTAAGAGTCTCCTTGGAGACAGAGGATTTAGAAAGTCTAAAACCTGGACCAATAAAATGTGCATCTACCCCCAGTGGAGCAAAGAGATTAGCAACCACGGAATCGCCTTGTAAACTATACTGCTTAAAACCCGGCAAATACACCTCTGCCTCCTCGGCCAGCAGCACTATTAAAAACCAGTAACTCGCGGCAGACCAATCAGGTTCTACTTTAAAATTAGCCTCTAAAGGAACCGAGCGATGTAAAGGGCTTAGCTTTACTTCGTCTCCCAAAACCACAGCTTCCAAACCTAGGCGACGCATAATATTTGCTGTAAGATGAATGTATGGGGTAGAAACAGAAAAACCTTTTAGTCTTAAAAGCAAACCTTCTGCCAAGCTAGGGCCAATCATCATTAAAGCACTGATAAACTGGCTACTTACTCTGCCATCAATCGCATACTCGCCCCCTTTTAACTGACTGCCACGGATTTCTAAAGGCGGATAGCCCTCTTTCTGCAAGTACTCAATCTTAGCACCCATCTGCCGCAGCGTGGATACTAAAAGACTAATTGGCCTTTCGCGCATACGCTTACTGCCGTCCAAAATCCAAAACCCCGATTTTTGTGCCGCTAAAAAAGCGCATAAAAAACGCATTGCGGTTCCCGCATCCTCAACATTAAGGTGTTTTGTCTTGCGGTAACTTTTTAAACAAGCGCCTAAAACCAAGCTATCATTGCTGGTTGACGCGCCTTGTAATTCCAAATCAGGGAAATAAAGCTCCTTTAAAATTAAGACTCTATTGGTCTCACTTTTACTGCCAGGAATTTCAGGACGGGCCCTAATCTTTTTGGTAGGATGGGTAATTCTAATGCGATCCATTACTGATACTTTGGTAGCTTTTCCAAATGGTTTCGAATGCTACTTTACAATTATACACAGGCGCACCAATTGCTGAGAGTAAGACCATATTTATAACATTGCCCTTGTTTTTTTTATCCCCTAGTATCAGGGTATGGAGAGCCTCTTTCTCCAATTTAAAGGCAGGCCAAGCGTAAACCGAGACCAGCAGTACCTTAATTTTTTTTGCCTCCTCAGGCGAGAAGCCACACTGCTTAACCGAAATATCGAGCGCTATCATCATTCCTAAGGCTACCGCATGCCCATGACTTATTGGCTCCTCCCGCAGGTGACTATAACTTTCAATGGCATGACCAAAGGTGTGACCAAAGTTCAAGTACTTCCGCACCGAATTCTCCCTCGGGTCCTTTTTAACAATATCATCCTTAACCCCTATACTGGTCTTTATTTGCTCTAAAGTGGGTAAAGGTTGTTGTTTGTCTAGTTTACTAATATCCTCAAAGTGCTGGGGCGAAGAGATTAAAGCATGTTTAAGCATTTCCGCCCAAGCGGATCGTAACTCCTCTGCCGGCAATGTATTTAAGAAGTCTGGCACAATACCCACTAACTGAGGCTCGGCAAAAACACCGATACGATTTTTAAACTGGCCAAAGTTTATACCGGTCTTAGCGCCAACCGATGCATCTACCATTGCGAGTAGAGAAGTGGGGAAATTTACAAAGTCAATTCCCCGCATAAAGGTTGCGGCAAGAAAGCCTCCCAAGTCACTAATCACTCCTCCGCCTAAGTTGATCACTAAAGAGTATCTATCCGCATCTAAATCGCCCATGCTATGCCAAAGTTGCTCCAAAACCGACAAAGACTTAGTGTCTTCACCGCATTCTAGCTCAAGAATCTCCAAGGGAGGTAAAAATTCATTTTCCTGTAAAAAGAAGGGCAAGCAATGTTCATGTGTATTTTCATCACAAACAATAAAAAGCTTGCTATAGCTTTTGCGCTTCATTAACTCTTGCAGGG
>JBNMPT010000039.1:0-13369 GCA_051277025.1 Roseivirga sp.
GCTTGAACTTCAATTATAGGGTGATCATCAAAATGATGAAGAAAGCTTTTTGCATGGAAAACACTAAAACTGGTTTCGGATTGAAATTTAGAAATTTTCTGACTAGACCAATGGAGGAGTTTGCCTTTTGCGAAAAAGGCAATTATTAGTAAAGAGTGGGACTCTTCAGCTGTTTCCTTTAGTTGATATTCGGCTAAAACAAAATCCTGCTTGCCTAAGAGCTCCTCCTTAGAAATGGTTAAGCTTAGCTTAGCGCAGTATTTATCCTTATTTTCATAGCTTTTAGCTTCTGACTTCACGGCTTTCTTCAGGCTAGCAATAGCACCTAAACTGTCTTTAGAGAAATGATAGAGGCTAAAACCAAAATGATTTTCCTTACTAATCGGTGCGTATCCGCAGGTTTCAAATAGGCGAGGGATAAAAAGAGGACTGCCATGATCGGCGGCGAAAATAATAGTGGTGGCTCGCTTTGCGCGGAGATGTTTTTTTAAGTCACTTGGCTTTGAATAATGATAGCTATTGCTGTTATCATACTGATCCAATTTCGCATAGAAAGCCCACTTTTCTTCATCTAAGTCGAGAATCAATTCTGCATTTGCAAGATTGTGGGTTTTTAAATATTCTCTTGGATATTTAAAGGGACTCTTGTAGCTAAGGGGGTAATGCAGCCTATCTGCGTAAAGCGAATATAAGCCAGTGCTTAGAATTAAGATAAGACTGATCCAATTAAGGCGCATCTGCCGAAGAGCAAAAAGAGAAAGGAGTAGAAGAGGGGCAACAAAAATTAAAGTAGAATACTGCAATACAGAATCTACCCAGTGCGAGTAAATAAAGCCCACTAGAAAGGTAGCGGCGAACCAAATAAGGCCCTCCCAGTGCGTACTTTTTTTAATTCTCCATGGTGGTGAAATAATCGAGAATAAGACAGCTGCGGCGAATAATAAAGAGAAGTGCAGTAGGTAAAAGAGGTAGTCGGCCAAAAAGCCAAGGCCGGGTTTAGCTAGCCAGGTGCCTACTCCACCGAGAGAAAGCTGATGTAAGAAAATCCCCAGATGAGGCAGGTAAAGTGCAAAGGCGAGTAGAGCGCATAATAGCCAGTGCTTTCTTGCCTTAGCATCGGCTATTATTAAGGCATGAACACCCATAATACCGACTAGTAATAATGAAAATTGATGGCTGTATGCGGCTCCAGCAGCGGCGATAGCAAAGCCAATCAGGTTTTTAAAGTGTGCGTTTTGGTAGAAGTAACACATCCAAAACCAAGCGCTCAGTAGGCTGAAAAAGAGGCCAGCTTCGTAGGGTCGAGTAATTTGTCCGTAATAAATGAAGTACTGACTAACGGCCATTATGGCGC
This sequence comes from Roseivirga sp., assembly GCA_051277025.1. Classification (GTDB taxonomy): domain Bacteria; phylum Bacteroidota; class Bacteroidia; order Flavobacteriales; family Schleiferiaceae; genus Croceimicrobium. The sequence goes on from JBNMPT010000039.1 coordinate 1,355, forward strand.
CGGTGTAAATGCCAGCGGCTTGTTGTTTGATGGTCTTAGCAATAGCAAATACCAAAACGATTGACCCCAGAGCTAAAAGACTGAAAGGAAGCTTTAAGGCCCAACTAGAGTAGTTTACCAAGGGAGCATAGTAGTATAGAAAAGTTTGCACACCGGCGGGGTGGCCATCTATACGAATGCCTTTATCAATTAATTCTCCGAAACTTTCGAACTGCGTTCTTTGCAGAGCGCTCAGTTCATCATGCGTAAACTGTAAGTGCGGATACTGCCAAAAAAGTGCGCAAGCCGCCACCACAAGGATGAGGGTTTGCGCAAGTATTTCCGAGTTTATCTTATTCTTATTCACCTAAAATATGTAGTAAAAAAGCGTATTCCATGGCGGTCTCTCGCAGAGATTCAAAGCGACCACTAGCGCCACCATGCCCTGTTTCCATATTAGTATAAAGTAATAAGGGATTAGAGTCTGTTTTGTATTCACGCAGCTTGGCGCACCATTTTGCCGGTTCCCAGTACTGTACTTGCGAGTCGTGAAGCCCGGTAGTGATCAATAAAGCCGGGTAATCCTGGGCCCTTACATTATCATAAGGAGAGTAGGATTTCATATAATTATAAGACTCTTCTTCATTAGGATTACCCCATTCGTCGTATTCACCGGTGGTTAAGGGAATACTTTCATCTAGCATAGTAGTTACTACATCTACAAAAGGAACGGCCGCAATCATGGCTTTAAAGAGTTCCGGTTTAAGATTGACTACCGCGCCAATAAGCAGTCCGCCTGCGCTTCCTCCTAGGCCTGAGAGTAGATTACTACTGGTGTATTTTTCCTTTATCAGATGTTCTGCGCAAGCTATATAGTCGTAAAAGGTATTTTGTTTTTTGTTCATTTTCCCATCCTCATACCATTTTCTACCGAGGTATTGACCGCCCCTTACGTGCGCAATAGCAAAGATAAAACCACGGTCTAGCAGGCTAAGGCGAGTGGAAGAGAAATTAGGTTCAATGGTGTGACCATAGGATCCGTAGGCATAAAGTAATACCTTTTGAGCCTTCCCCTGCTGATGTTGGTCTTTGCGGTAGACCAAGGATATGGGAACCAGCACTCCATCATGGCTCTTCGCCCAGATTCGCTCTGATTGGTAGAGACTTTCATCGTAACCGCCAACCACTTCTTGCTGCTTAAGCATGCGCTTTTCTTGGCTAGTCATATCGATCTCCATAACCGCATTTGGGCTAGTTAATGAGGAATAACTATAGCGCAATGTTTCGCTTTTAAAATCAGGGTTAATACCAGTACCGGCCGTATAGGTTTCACTACCGAAGTCCATATAGTAGTCCGCGCTATCATCCCATCTCTTGATGCGTATTTTAGTGAGCCCATTTGTACGTTCTTCAATCACTAGGAAGTTGCTAAAAAGCTCAATTCCTTCCAAGAAAACATCCTCTCTATGAGGGATTACCTCTTGCCAATTGTCGGTATTGCCTTTGTAAATTGGGCAATACATGAGCTTGAAGTTAGCGGCATTTTGATAGTTAGTATGGATATACCAGTAGTCACCAAAATGAGCCACTGCATATTCAAGATTTTTGGTACGAGGATGGATTATAGCGAATTCACTTTCGGGCTGATCGGATTTGATAAAGCGATATTCATTAGATAAGGTGCTATGCGAACCAATCAAAATGAAGTCCTCACTTTTAGATTTGTAAACACTACACATAAACGTGGAATCTTCCTCATGGTAAATTTCGACATCCACTGCAGCGTTATCCCCTTTAGGATCGAAGCGATGACGAAATATTTTACTTGGTCTGAGGGTCTCATCCTTATTCGTGTAAAATATAAATTGAGAATCTGTCGACCAAGTAGCAGAACCAGTAGTGCCTTTAATCTCGCTAGTCGAAACTTCACCGCTTACCAGGTGTTTGAAATAAATGGTGTAGATCCGGCGGCTTAGAGTGTCTACTCCGTATGCTAACCACTGATTATCTGGGCTGATGCTAAGTCCACCAATTTCAAAGAAACTATGGTCTTTAGCCTCAATATTGGCATCAATTAGTATTTCTTCCTCCGCTTCAAGGCTGCCTTTCTTACGGCAATATAAAGGATGTTCTTGGCCCAGATTATAGCGGATGTAGTACCAATAGCCATGTTTTTGATAAGGTACAGATTGATCATCTTCTTTGATACGACCTTTTATTTCTTGAAATAGATTTTCTTGTAAGCCTTCGGTACTGCTCATAAATGCTTTATGATGAGCGTTTTCAGCTTCTAGATAGGCAATGGTGTCGGCATTGTCTCGATCCTTTAACCAATAGTAATTATCCACGCGTTCATCGTCATGACTTACTAGAGGATGTGCGATTTTATCTGCTTTTGGAAGACTGTTTTTTATTGAAGACATGCTCGTATTTAAATTTGTGCAAAACTACAGAGAAGGAAATACTTAAGGCGCATAATTACTTATATTGCGCGAAAGAATATAATAGCCGATTATGACATATACAAAAGGAATGCTACGAGATGATGCATTAGCCGGAAAAGTAATTGTAATTACCGGTGGAGGGACTGGTTTAGGTCGCTCCATGGGAGAGTATTTCTTAGAGCTAGGCGCTAAGTTGGCGATATGTGGAAGACGAGAAGAGGTTTTGGCTAAAGCAGCAGAAGAGATGATGGCCGCTAAAGGCGGAGAGGTTTTTTATAAGTCTTGTGATGTAAGAAGCTATGAAGAAGTGGAAGCTTTTCGTGATGCTGTTTTAGAAAAGTACTCTAAGGTAGATGTATTATTAAATAATGCTGCGGGGAACTTTATCAGTCCTACCGAGCGTTTATCGCCTGGTGCTTTTGATGCGGTTATTGATATCGTTTTAAAAGGAACGAAAAATTGCACCTTGGCTTTTGGAAAAGATTGGATAAAAAAAGAAGAAAAAAATAAGGTAGTACTAAGTATTACGACCACTTACGCGACCACTGGTTCCGCTTATGTGGTGCCATCGGCTATGGCAAAAGCGGGGGTTTCTGCTATGACTAGATCTTTAGCGGTAGAGTGGGCAAAATATGGTATTCGCTTTAATGCGATTGCTCCTGGTCCATTTCCTACTGAAGGAGCGTGGAGTAGGTTAATGCCTGGTGATATGCCAGATATGTTAAAAGTAGAAAATCAGGTTCCTTTAAAAAGAGCTGGTGAACGCCAAGAGTTGGCAAATTTAGCCGCTTACTTAGTGAGTGATTTTGCCGCTTATATGAATGGTGAAATAGTAACTATCGATGGCGGTGAATGGCTGCTAGGTGCGGGAGAGTTGAATTTTTTAGAAGCCGTTCCTGAAGAAATGTGGGATTGGATTGGTGAAGCTACCCGAAAAGGGAAATAGAATGAAAAGATTTTTAAAAATGGGACCTATGATGCTTGTGCTCATAGGTCTTTTTTCTTGTCAGAAATACGGCGCAAAGGAGAATTTCGATTGGCAAGGTCATCGAGGAGCTAGAGGTGAAGCGCCAGAAAACACCATTCCCGCCATGCTGAGAGCGCTGCAGGATGGTGTTACCACTTTGGAGATGGACGTGGTAGTCAGTAAAGATTCGGTTTTGATCGTTTCACATGAGCCCTTTTTTAATAATGAAATCTGCCTATTCTCCAAGAGCGACAGCCTAGAGAATAATATTTTTCATTTAAATTGGGATGAGATTAAAGACGTGGACTGCGGTTCTAAGCGGAATCCTAATTTCTCTGGTCAAGAAAGTGAAAAGGTTGGGAAGCCTCGCTTAATGGATGTTATCAGCGCGGTGGAGGAAGGAGCATTGGGTCTTAACCTACCTAGTCCTAACTTTAATATTGAAATTAAGTCTAGGCTGGAATGGGAAGGGGAGTACCATCCAGAACATACCGTCTATGCCCGTTTATTGGTGGATCTTATTAAAAAGTTTGGAATCGAGGAAAGGGTGAGCATACAAAGTTTTGATTCGCGTGTTTTAGTATATCTGCACAAGCAAAGCCCCAATATGAAATTGGTTTATCTAACGGAAGATGCGGATAAGACTCCCACTGAGCAAATTAAAAATTTAGGCTTTTACCCAGATGTTTATAGCTGTTACTATCCATTACTGAAAAAGCATCATTTAAGACAATTACAGAGCCAAGGTATTGCTGTGATCCCTTGGACTGTGAATGACATAAATGAAGCAAAACGCCTGATTGAGATGGGGGTGAACGGAATTATAACCGACTACCCCGCAAAGCTTATCGGCGCTTTAGGCTCTTCAGGTAGTTCTCAAACTGATTAGCGCGTTCAATATCCCCCATCTTCTTACAAACGTCGATAGTAAGCTCGTAAACCTCTTTGGCCTTCTGTTTATCAAAATGGTCGGCAATCCATAATAACAATAAAGACTCTGCCGCCTTCAGGATCGTTTCGTCTAAATTATGGGCAAGAAGTTTCGCCTGGGTAAGGATCGCTTCTTCCTGAATCTCTTTAGTGGCCAAACGGTAATTTTTATAAAAGTCTGTATGGGCTTCGTCATCCCAACTGCTTCGGTGGTACCAGTTATTGCTCATTGATTAACACGGGCTAGGCCTTCCATGGCTGGTTTGTATAGTGGGAGTTGTTCCAAAGATTTTCGGTAATCTTTTTTCGCGTTGATGATGTCTCCTAACATTTCAAAACAGTAGGCTTTTCCATAATAGGCTTTGTAATTATTTCTCGGACGAGCTTTTATAGCTTGAGCAAAATAATTGCGAGCATCTTGGAATTCTTTTAAATCAACAAATATCACCCCTAAGTTATAATAGCTATCGCTGTATTTAGCATCTATTTGGGTAGATTTGGTATAAGCTTCAATAGCTTTATTAAGGTCATCTTTGGATTTATAATAAACGCCCATTTTATAATAAATATCGGCGCGATTAGAATCAATATCTAAGATGCGCTGATAATAATACGGAGCGAGGGTGTCGCCCATAGCAGCTAAACTAACTCCCATCATGTCTAAGGCTTCAAAATAATCTTGCTTTAGTTCGATTGCTTTCTGAAAATAATTTAAAGCCAAGGCAGTATCTTGTTTGTAGTTGCGGATAACAATCCCTTTGAAGAAGTAGGCACTGGGAATGTACTCATCAATTTCTATCACTTCGTCTAGGAAGCGCAATGCTTTTTTATGCTCATTGAGGCTGGCATACATTTGGCCTAGTTTTAAACGGCATTCGATGGCCCTTGGGTCAGCTGCCGCGCAACGTTCCCAGGAGTTTTTGGCCTCTCTGCTTTGGTTCTTTTGCATTTGGATTTCACCCAAAAGAAGAAGCATCTTAGGATTGAGAGAGTCGATATCTTGCAGGCGTTGGACATCAAAGATGGCCTGTCTGCGATCACCTTGATTAAAATTAATCCTAGCCCTCATTAGCAAGGCGAGAACATTATTAGGCTCTGCTTGGATGATAATGTTTAAAGAATCCTCCGGGTTGTTTTTAAGGGGCTTAGCCTTCACAAGGCTGCTATCGCTGTTTTGTTTTATTTGATTTATTTCCTTGTTCGCTTCTGTACTGGTATTGTTGCAGGCTAGAGCTGTTATCAGCAAGATTAGAAGATAAAGAGTTCTTTTCATAGGTTGAATTCTTCGCGAATATAGGAGTAAAAAAAACCAGGATGAAAAATCACCCTGGTTTTACATAATCTTAACCATTAATGGCTTTAATAATTTTGGCTTCTATTTCTTCAGATAACTCTGGGTTATCTTCCAAAAGTTGTCGCACGGCATCTCTACCCTGACCTAGTTTGGTGTCGCCGTAGCTAAACCAACTTCCGGCCTTTTTAATGATCTCTTTTTCTACTCCTAGGTCAATTATTTCACCAACCTTAGAAATACCGCGGCCGTAGATAATATCAAATTCAGCCTGACGGAAAGGTGGGGCCACTTTGTTTTTAACGACTTTCACTCTTGCTCGGTTACCGGTCACACCTTCAGCATCCTTAATTTGAGAAATCCTGCGGATATCTAGACGAATGGAGGCATAAAACTTAAGAGCATTACCACCAGTGGTAGTTTCCGGGTTACCAAACATAACTCCAATTTTTTCACGTAGCTGATTAATAAATACACAGCAGCAATTGGTTTTGCTAATTGTTCCAGTAAGCTTACGCAATGCTTGTGACATTAATCTTGCCTGGAGGCCCATTTTGCTATCTCCCATCTCTCCTTCAATTTCACTTTTAGGAGTTAGAGCCGCTACAGAATCGACAACAATAAGGTCGATTGCTCCAGAGCGAATAAGATTATCGGTAATCTCTAAAGCTTGCTCGCCATTGTCTGGCTGCGAAATAATTAATTCTTCGGTATTTATACCAAGATTTTCTGCGTAAGTTCTGTCAAAGGCGTGCTCAGCATCTATAAATGCAGCAATACCGCCTTGCTTCTGAACTTCCGCAATTGCGTGTAAGGTTAGGGTGGTTTTACCTGAGCTTTCCGGACCGTAGATTTCCACTACTCTTCCTTTTGGATAACCTCCAACGCCTAAGGCGATATCTAGACCTAAAGAACCAGAAGGTATGACGTCGATTTTCTCGATAGGAGAATCTCCCATGCGCATCACCGCACCTTTTCCGTAGGTTTTGTCTAATTTATCGAGGGTTAGTTTTAAGGCTTTTAGTTTAGCTTCTTTCGGATCGCTCATAAATGGGGTCTTTAATTATCGGGCACAAAGATAGCCAACCCACCTCGTCTTTGATTCAAAAAAAAAGACTTACTCGTTTAAAAGTAAGTCTTAGATGTTTATTTTGATTTAGAGGATTAATTAGTCTCTAAGCTCAACTGTTTTTCCGCTTTTCGCTTCTAACATTTCACGTAATCTTTCAATCTCTTCAGCTGAGCGATTGTTAATTTCATCGTGAAAAGATGCGGCGATGTCTTCTAGTTCTTCACCAATAAAGTGAGAAAAGAAATGAACTGAAAACGCAGTTTTAAGGCCACGATCTCCTCTTACAGAAATCTGTTCTTTTAAATACTGCGCAACTTGTTTTGGCGTGTAAGCCGATTTTGGTACTCTAGACATGTAATGAATATAATTTAATTAAATATTTAAATGGCCCTCTCCATTTAAAATCTGCTCCAAATTTATGTAAATTCGGTAATCTTTCAGAATAAAAGTTAAAAATAATTTGAAATTTAAAATAATTCATTTTTTTAAAACCTTGATTTTATGCTAGTGAAAACCTTTAGCAGTGCTGTGTATGGCGTAGACGCCTCAACTATTAAGGTAGAAATTAACATAGATCAAGGCGTAAATTTTTATCTAGTAGGATTACCGGACTCTGCAATAAAAGAGAGTCAACATAGAATAGTGGCCGCTTTAAAGAACAATGGCTTTCGTTGGCCGGGTTTTAGAATAACCATAAACCTAGCTCCCGCAGATATAAGAAAAGAAGGATCAGCATATGATTTACCCATCGCAATTGGTATTCTTGCGGCATCAGATCAAATAGTTTTTTCAAATTTAGAATCTTTTATTATTGTTGGTGAGTTATCATTAGATGGGGGGTTAATGCCTGTTAATGGGGTATTGGCGATTGCATTACAGGCGAAAAAAGAAGGTTATTCTGCTTTGATATTGCCAGAGGTTAATGCTCGAGAGGCCGCTATAGTAGAAGGGATAGAGGTTTATGGTGCTGCTGATCTAAAAGCAACTGTAGATATTTTGACTAATAAAGAATTACATAGGCCTCTTAAAGTAGATTCAAAAGATGAGTTTAAGATAAATTTGGAAAACCCTTCTATTGATTTTTCGGAGGTTAAAGGACAAGAAAATATTAAGAGAGCTTTGGAAATAGCGGCAGCGGGTGGGCACAATGTTTTATTGATTGGTCCTCCTGGCTCTGGCAAGACAATGTTGGCGAAGAGAATGCCCACAATTTTACCCCCTCTAACTTTGAGTGAGGCGCTAGAAACCACAAAGGTGCACTCGGTGGCAGGGAAGTTAGGGAAGCATGCAAGCATAGTATCTCAGCGGCCTTTTCGCTCGCCACATCACTCAATAAGTGATGTGGCTTTAGTTGGGGGAGGGAGCTTCCCTCAGCCGGGGGAAATTTCGTTAGCCAATAATGGAATATTGTTTTTAGATGAGTTGCCAGAGTTCAAGCGTACCGTGCTCGAGGTAATGCGGCAGCCCATGGAAGACCGAAAAGTAACCGTGAGCAGAGCGCGCTTGTCCGTAGATTTCCCCGCCTCCTTTATGCTGGTAGCATCTATGAACCCTTGTCCTTGCGGTTATTACAATCATCCCTCTAAGGACTGCGTTTGTGGCCCTGGGATGGTGCAGAAGTATTTAAATAGGATATCAGGTCCGCTGCTAGATCGAATTGATTTGCACGTTGAGGTTACCCCAGTAGGGTTTGATGAGATATCATCAAAAATGTTAGCAGAGAAAAGTGTGGTGATACGCGAAAGAGTGATTAAGGCGAGGGATATTCAAAGCCTACGTTTTGAGAAACTGCCAGAAGTGCACTCTAACGCTCAGATGGAGTCTCGTGAGCTTCGGCAGGTTTGCGAATTAAGTAAAGAAGGGATGGACTTATTGCGCTTAGCGATAGAGCGTTTAAACTTAAGTGGCAGGGCTTATGATAGAATTTTGAAAGTTGCCAGAACGATCGCTGATCTCGACGACAGCGATGATATTCAGCCTGCGCATATTGCTGAAGCAGTTCAGTATAGGAGTCTAGATCGCGAAAGCTGGGTCAATTAATTTCACTTTTTTTTATAGATCTGTATTTTTTCGTCTTTTAACTACACCAATAGGGTAAATTTCAAACATGAAAAAAGTAGTTGCAATTATTACCATTTTATTATCCGGCTTTTTTGTTTCAGGGCAAAGTATCAAGCAAAACTCATTATTGTGGGAGATTACAGGGCCAGAAGGGGGGGTGTCTTATCTCTTTGGAACCTATCATCTTTTGGGTTCAGATTATATCAAAGAAAAGCCAAACTTGAATTCGGTTTACGAAAAATCGAAAACAGTGGTGGTAGAAACAATTATAGACTCGGCCCTACTGCCGCAAATGGCGATGAAAGCGATGATGGTTGAGTCGATTGCGGAGATGGTAGACTCGGCTGAATACATAATTATTAGTGAGGCAGTAGAACCGCTAGTGGGCGCACCTATGTCCTTGCTAAATAATATGAAACCCATGGCTCTTGCCACTCTAATAAGTTTGAATATGGCCCAAGCGGCAACTCCCGATAGCTTCCAGTTTTCGGGTATGCCAATCGATCAATATTTTGCGGCTCACGCCAAGAAGCAGAAGAAAGAAGTTGTTCCGCTCGAGTCAATGATGGAGCAAGCAGATATTTTGCTAAATGGAGAAAGTGTGGAGGATCAGTTAGAAGCATTACTGTACATCATAAATGAAAAGGATGAAGGAAGGCAAATGACCCAACGCACAATAACAGCCTATATGGAGGAAGACCTTGCGGCCATGTTAGCGATCTCTCAGGATTATGAGGAGGAGATGGGCGATATGAGTGCTATTCTGGATGATCGTAATAAAAATTGGATTCCAAAATTGAAGCCATTACTAGCTAAAGGGTCAGTGTTTATTGCCGTAGGGGCTTTACATCTACCAGGGGAGTTTGGTCTAATTAAACTTTTAGAGGCGGAAGGATTTGGCTTCAAGGCCTTAGCGCTTAAATAATTTTTTGTGAAAGAAGACTTGAACCAGGAGGTGATTTATCAGGCCTGGCGATCTTATCCGCGTTTTAAAGGGGATAGTAAGTTTTCTACATGGTTGTAATTGCTTTAAATACGGCCTTAACTCATAAAGCGCAGGAAGAAAAGAGAAGGTCCGTTCCCGAACAGTCGTCAATTGATATGGCTGGCTCGAATGGTTCAAAGGAGTTGATAATAAAACATGTACGTCAATTTAACGATGCGGAAAAGCTAATTATCATGCTGCATCTAGATGGCTATAGTAATGATTAAATAGCACTAATAACGGGTATAAGTAAGAATCCTGTCGCAGTAAAGCTGCATCGTCTAAAAGAAAAATTAGTAGAAAAAATCAAAGAGAATACTAATGGAAATTAAGAGCTCTTAGCAAGAACTAAACAAAGAGGAAAATCTCTTACCAAAGGGAGATATTCAAAAAGGGATGCATCTTAAGAAAGAGGATGTAATAATAAAGTTAAATAAAAGGCTAGTGTGGAAAATTGTTTTTACGGCAGTATTCACTCCCTTTTACTTCCTCGCCGTTTACATTGTCACTTCATTGGTAGGGAAAGCCTTATTTACATTTATTGGGCTATTCCATATTGCCGGTTTGGTTTTCTTTATCAGGCGGTACCGCATGGCAAAGGCTTTTGATCCTGTTGCTATGACTGTTAAGGAAATTTTAAAGGGCTATTAGGAAAACATTCGAAAAACCGTAAGTCTAGAGGAAAGAGCGGGCTTATTATTGTATCCTTTTGCGGGCGCAGCGGCTTATGTGTTTAAGCTTTCACAAGCCGGTAAAATGGAATAAGCCATGACTAGTAACAAGGGGTGGGTAGTTCTCCTTATTACTTTAATAATAACCTCTTTGGCCCATTTGTCGGCCAAATGGCTAAATCGAAAAACCTTTAAGTACTACACCGATTTATTAGAGAAAAGACTAGCTCAGCTAGATGAGGAATAGTCTAAAATAAGCCTCTGACTTTTGGGTCAGGGGCATTTTTTGTCCACTCTAACGGTCCGCCACACTCAATTTCAATGAGCATCGTTTCGCGACGGTTTCCAAAATATCGCATTAAGGATTTCTTCCAAAAATCGTAATTATCCTCATCAAAATACTTGCATTCATAATTACAAATAATAATGCTTTGCTTATTAATTAAGATGATGGTAGGGGTTGCATATGGGTACGTTCTTACTGGACGAGAGGCTCTAATGCTTTTCCCTTCTATAAAGTTATCTAACCAATTTTTAAGAGCATATTGACGATCGGCTTCAGTTTCGTAGAAGTAAAAATTGAAATAGATCTTGCGCTCGGTAGTATATCCTAAGGTGTTTTCAAATTCCTCGATACTCTCTAATCGGAACTTGTCACTCCACATAAAAACCTCGTCTTCTAGGCCACCAAGTTCTCTATTGGTTATGTTTAAATAGTCTTTTTCATGAGTAGAACTCTGGTCATTAATAAAAAGACTTATTTGACTTTTTAAGCTATCGCTCAAAGCCTGTGATGTTTGAGAGAATCCGTTAAGAGAAAGGCCAAGGGCTAGTGTAAGAAGACTTAATTTTAAGCTCATATAGTGAAAGTGATTTTTGTAATAAAGCAAAGGTCATTAATATTTTATTGGCAACATCGGTGACTAGAAGAATCTTAAACTTAATTTTGACCGATGTCTCAAAGTTTAAAACGATACATTTTAATAATTAGTTTGTTCTCCCCAGTTCTGAAAGCTCAAATTGTTAATATTGAACAATTTCGCTTAAGTTCGGATACGTCGAGATGGAGATTTTCTGAGCAAATAAATCTTAGTCTCCTACAAAACACGCAGCGCCTAATTAGCTTTAATAATAATCTGGGCGCGCAATTCCGCTTGAAGCGCTTTAGTGCAATCGGGCTTTCAAATCTTGATTTTAGTAGTACAGGCGACAATGATATTGAACGTAGTGGTTTTATACATCTACGTTTTGAAAATCGTTTTAATGCAAACTTTAGTCTAGAGTACTTTGCTCAAGGGCAGATGGACGTTCCCTTAAAGATTGATCAAAGGTATTTGTTGGGGGCAGGTATGCGGGTGGCTTTGCATAAACAAAAGGTGCTTAGTTTTTACACTGGTCATTTATTGATGTTGGAATATGATGAAGAAAGAGAGACGGGTAATGCCTATCAAAATACACGGTTAAGTTCCTATTTAAACTTTAATTGGCATCCTTCCGAGGCTTTAACTTTTTTAGTTATTGCCTATTATCAGCCGCGGCTAGATAAGTTTTCTGACTATCGTCTTGCCATTCAAGGTCAGCTTGCCTTCAGGCTATGGAAATCGCTGAGTTTTAC
>JBNMPT010000040.1:0-13230 GCA_051277025.1 Roseivirga sp.
AATCCCCAAGAATTGTCTCAGGCCCTGTTTCTTTAATTCGATCGTGGGTTGAGCCAGAATTTTGAAACTTTCCCTAATATGTGAGAAGGCAACCGCGGCGATAGGGCTAAAACCACCAAAGGCTGTGCACGAGCCACCCAATCCGCCGCTAAACCAACGTATTGGCTTAGTGGCGGATTGGGTGAGTCAAAACAGGTATCGGTTTACCAGATTTGTAGGGAACCTCTGTGGAGGTGATGTAAAAAAAGTCAAATTTCTTGTTCTCAAACATTGATTTGGAAACAATCATTTGAAAAGCCGTTGCTAGATGTCCACCAAAAACTTCTGACCTAATTGGCTCCGACTTGGGTTCGAGTTCCTGTGCATTAGTAAATTTTCCTCCAAAAATTAGCGGAAATACCAAAAACGTTATTTTCAATGTTCTATAATTTATCGGGATCCGTTATGATTTCTAATAAAGCAGGACCTTCTGTTTGAAATAACTCCTTCATTTTAGCTTCAACTTCCATATTATTTTCTGCTCTTAATCCTATCATTCCACAGGATTGAGCAAAGTCACTAAATTTTGGATTTGATAAATCAGTTTTCCAAACATCAAATTCTCCAGCTCTTTGCTCCTTACTAATCTTTGCCAGCTGGTTGTTGTTGATGATGATTAATTTGACTGGAATATTGTATTGAACTAATGTCGTTAGCTCGGCCATATACTGACCAAAACCTCCGTCACCTGCTACAGCAACTATGGGTAATTTTCCCTTAGTTGCGGCCCAAGCACCTATAGAAGCAGGTAATGCGAATCCTATTGAACCTAGGTACCCTGATAATAGAAAACGATGATCTTTACTTTCAAAATAGCGACCAAAACTGTAGGCATTATTTCCTACATCTACGCACATAATACCCTTATCAGGAACCTGTTTGTTTAACTCCAGAAATATTTTGGAAGGTGTAACGCTATCAGAAGTTTCATTTGCTCTGCTTTCTTTTTCTTTTCTCCAATCCGCCCATCTTGTCTTAATTTCTTTTTCTGGTTGTCGAGCGGTTGTGCTCTTATCTAAAGTTTTATTTAAGAGCGATGCGGTGGTCTCTATATCTCCTAAAACACGCACAGATATAGCATTAAATTTGGCAAGAGCCAACGGATCGTGATCTACTTGTATGGTAGGAATACTTTCTGAAATACCTGTGTGACGCGCAAACGAAGCACCAAATACAATAAGTAAATCGGCAGAACTCATAAAATGCGCGGCAACCGGTGTGCCACTTTTACCCAATACACCACAAACCAGTGGGTGCGAATCAGAAACAGCTCCTTTCGCTTTAAAGGTTGTCATTATTGGTGCACCAATTTTTTCAGCAAAAGTTAATATCTCTTGGGAAGCATTTCGAGCACCATGACCTATAATAATAGCAGGCTTCTTTGCTTTTTTTATTAATGTGGTGGCTTTATCTAATTCTTCTTTTGGAGGAGAGATAGCTAGGTTTGGCATTCTTCCTTCGCTATTGGAAGTCGTTGAATTATTAGCTGGAAGTACCTGTATTTCGTCTGGAAATGTGAGGTGCGAAACGCCTTTATTGAGTATCGCATGTTTTATAGATAAGCCGATTAACTCAGCATGTGGACTGTCAGCTTGCACTCTATGATTAAAATCAGCAACCGAACTAAAGGCAGAAACTAAGTCCACTTCCTGAAAATTACCTGTACCTACTACTTGAGTCGCGACTTGTCCGGTGAGAGCCAATAGGGGAGCCCTGTCAACTTTTGCATCCCACATTCCGGTAAATAAATTGGTTGCTCCTGGTCCTGCAATCGTTAAGCAGGCAGCTGGTGTACCGGTAAGCTTTCCATAAGCAGAGGCAGCAAAAGCGGCAGCTCCTTCGTGTCTTATTCCTATGAATTTCAGGTTCCCCTTTTCTTCTTGCAAACGCATAGCGTCTGCCAATCCCAAATTAGAGTGGCCTACCATTCCGAAAACGGTATCGACCCCCCAATTCACCATTGTTTCAACCATTACATCAGAAATAGTCACCTCATGATCCGTCTCTTCTTCAACTTCCACATAAACACCATCATCTTTAGGTTCTAATTTATAGGCCTGAACCCTATCATCAAATCCCTCTGGAGACTCTCCTGTGCAGGTATGAAATTCATATCCATGCCAAGGACATTTAATAAAGCCATTTTCTATCGTGCCTTCATTCAAAGGACCACCCATATGAGGACAAGCGTTGTCTACAGCACCAATTTGTCCCTGCACTTTAGAAATGGCTAATGTTTTCTTCCCTGCCTGCACTTTTAAGATTTTCCCTTCTTCGATAGATTCATGATTATCCAGAATTTTAAACCATTTTTTTTTAACGCTCATCAAGTGTAGAATTTGTGAAAAATGGATATAAACCAAAGAAAATCATAGCTGGAAAAAAGTGCATTGGAATTGCTAAGCCAGGAAACATTTCAGGAAATTCAACATCTAAAGGCAAGGTCACACCCAAAGGCCCAAGAATACTCAGAAAGCTGAGGACTGTTATTAACACATTTAACCAAGCTTTAAGATTGGGCTTGTTGAAGCGTACCAATAGCCAATAACCAAAAGCCATTAGCATACATCCAAAAAGTGACGCACCTGCTATTGACCCAGGGTTAATAACCGAGCTAAAGTCCAGAAACATAGCATCCTCATAGGCCGTTTGGTATACAATTCCAGCTACCGCAGCAAGGGTACCAGCTATGATTCCGTGAAGAATATTTTTTTTCATGATATTATTTACTAGTCACCGGAAATGACACTTCCAGCTTAATTTCATCCGAAACTTTCTTCATAGATTCTCCTATGTTGAAGTCGATTCGGTTAACTGAAAAGGTCGATTTAAATACATTGTTTGAAAAAATGAATGGAAGCGTCATCTCCTTCTCTACGCCATGCATTTTCATCATTCCTGTTACAGCATAGCCCGTTTCAGTTTTTGAAAACTTACTGGACTGAAATTCAATATTTGGGAAACTCTCAGCATCAAACCATTTTTTACTTTTGGCATGCTTGTTTTTCATCCCATTTCCAGTATTAATAGAATTAACATCTATTTTAAGATCAAACTTGGATGAAGCCAGATCGTTCTCATCAAACTGAATATCCCCCGTTATCGTTTTAAATATTCCTTCGGGATCACCGGTAGAACTTGAGAATTTAATCTCGTGGGTTTCTGAAATAGTCCAATTTATGGAACGGTTAATTGTAAAAGCAGACAGTCCAAGAATTGAACCTACCAATAGTATATGTTTAATTGATTTCATCTTAATGAATTAAATGGTTAACAATTATAAACTCATATGAGAGCCATCACAATAAGGGGGGTTCTTTGTTTGCTTACACATACAGATAGCTGCTGTTTTTGCTTCTTCTGCTTTAAATACAGATGGCGTAAATTCACTACCTGCATGTGCACCATTGCACCATGGTTGATTTTCTGACATTCCACAGGCACACCATGCATAGGTTTTACCTTCTTCTAATTGTTCCATTTGTGGGGTGGTGCCCGCTACTTTAGGTTGTTTCATGATTATTGGTTTTTTAATAGAGATTTATATGATTCTTTATTAGCAAAGAACAGGAAGATATTCATCGCCATTGCTAATGCAGCTCCTCCAATCCCTGGGAGATCTAAGAAAAGATGAAATAAGAATGCATTTAATATCACTGGAAATACTATTACTAATGCTAAAGGTTGATATTTATTTATAAGAAGTGAAACTCCAGCGGCAATTTCTACTAATGCTACTACAACCATTAAGTAACCACTTTTTACAAGTGCTCCCATAAACACACCCGCAGCTTCGGGCATTGGAGGCATTGGCATAAACTGTAGAAATTTGTTTAGGCCGAATAGGACCAACATTAATCCTAAAAGGATTCTGACAATTAATTTTACTTTATCCATTTGTACTGAAATTTTGCTTTGTACAAATGTCACTTCGAATAAATGCCTATGCATTCATGTAGATTAACAAATCACAGAATTGTTATTTATTTCTAGCCATTTCTCCTCGAATAGTACTTAAGGCTTGTGGCGTAATACCTAAATAAGAGGCAATCATTCGTTGAGGGACTCTAGTGGGTATTTTAGGGTATGTTTCTAAAAACAATTCATAGCGATCTTTTGCTGAAGTACTCATTAACATGATTACTCTTCTCTGCAAGACAGCCACTCGTCTTGATAAAAGAGTGATATTGTTTTTTAGCTGGTCAATATCAAGATCTGAACTAAATAGTAAGCTTCTATCCAAAATAATTACTTCTGATTCTTCAACACAATCAATAAAAAGTTTAGCCGGTTGATCAAACTCTTGAGATTCAATATCGGCAACCACCCAACTTTCGGGAGCAAACATGAAAATGTGTTCTTTCCCCTTATCGTCAATGGTATAGCTTCTTAATAATCCTTTTTTAACAAAGAAAGCTTTAGAGCAATTTCCTCCCTCTCTCTGAAGGATGTCCCCTTTATTAAAACGTGAGGTGTTTTCCTCCAAGTCGAGACTTAATATTTCCTTAATGTTTTCCATTCTGTTTGTTACCCACGGTTTTAATAAACGCTGGGCGGTGTTTATTAAACGAAGTTAAGATACGAGATTTTCATTATTAGTAAAACATGTCATTTCAAAACGTGAGTGACCGCCTCGCGTTTATTTGTTGTTGCCAAACGTTTTAATTAAATACCAAGTTAGTTTCTTGGCGGCCAACAATTGCAATGATTTCCACAATCCCTTCTTTTAGTCGATAATAGATACTGTCCGCTCCGCATGGACATCTTCTGTAGCCAGGCCTGATGTAATCTACAGCCTCAAACGATTCATGGTTTTTGGATATAATTTCAAAGTGAGTAAAGAAATTTTCAAAATACTGATCTGCTTGGGTCATACCAAACTTGTAAACTCCATAATTGTGAATCCGAATTAAGTCCTCTTTAGCTTGTTTAGCAAGTTTATAATCAGCCATTAAGTCGGCTTTTTGCTGAGGCCAATATTTTCTCCTTCGTCTGCTTTGTAAACCCACTTTGTTCGCCTGCTTCTAGCTTACTCCGAAGGAAGTCTACTTGTTGCTGTTGTTTGCGCGCCTGTCTGATTAAGTCATTTACAAGCTCGCTTTTACTAGCGTATTCCTTAATCTCTACTTGACTTCTTAGCCACTGATCGTTTGGTTCAGTCAACGATATACTTTGTCGTCCCATATTTTATTTTGGTGTAAATATACATCAAATATGAGTCATTTATTTTAATGGTTGGCAACATGTGAATATATGCTCTGTTGAATATACCCTGCTTATATGGGCGCTTTTGGTTAATAGAATCATCTAGCTTATCATCTTTAGCTGTTTATCAAAAAAAGCCGTTTTAGGCTTCGCTGACAAATTGGTTTCAAGAGAACAAGATTTGAAGCTCTTGTAGAATTTTGACATCTCCTTGCAGCAACAAAGCATAGACTTACTCGCTAATTTTGACTGACCCACGAAGATTGAGACCGTGGCTCCTTGCTAGTTGTTTCGTAATATAGAGCTTGACCCTTTGCGTATCGCTTGGTCAAGAAAAGGGTGACTTTTTGATTCATTATTCAGGTTCGGTATCTGTTATTTTAGGCGAAGCAGCTCAAGTCTACAAATGAATTGATCGTAAAAAACCTCCTATCTTGGAAACTTGAGTTTTAATCATAACGGCAGAATGCATGGCTTTTAAGAGAACTAAGCACTCTCAGAGAGCACTAAAAGGGCAAACAATAATTAGAATCGTTTAAAGACTTACTTTGATCAAGTCCTCCAAACGTACCAAGCCTCCTAGTTTTACTTTTCCTAAGCATTACAAGAAGGCGAGTAAGTCTTCTAGGCCCAACAACTGCAAAGGCCTAAAAGATGCACTTCATTGTATGGCAGCATATGCGCACCGCTCGGTAAGCTTTAGCCTAGAGTTTAAACTTGAATTCTCAAGTGATCTCGAAAAAAGAGACTAAAGAAGTAGTTTAGGACGAATAGATGGAATCAAGATGCATACTAAGAAAGGATTCAGTAAAAACAAAAATACTCCTACTAATCTATTGACTAACAATAGTTTGAAATCACAAGTGTAGCCCCGAGCAGAATCGAACTGCTATCTAAAGTTTAGGAAACTTCTATTCTATCCGTTGAACTACGGGGCCGATATTTTAAAGGTCTTACTGCGCTATAAATCCCACTAGGTATCTCTTTTCCTCTTATTTAGAATCATCGAGATCCTCACATTAAAAAAACCTCTGCTAATCGAAAGACTAACAAAGGTTATTAAATTTGTGTAGCCCCGGCAGGAATCGAACCTGCATCACAAACTCCGGAAACTTGCATACTATCCATTGTACTACGGAGCCTTCTTATTAGAGGGCTGCAAAGTAACACTAAAAAGAAATTTCGGCGGCATAGACGGCCTAGAAAATTAAAGCCCAAAAATTCAACACTAATTGAGAAACACAAAATGTACCTTTGTTATTGAAATCCCTAGTAAAACTTATCATGCGCAAAACCATAACTATTAGTCTTAGTATTCTCATCCTCGCCGGCTTGGGCTATGTTAGCTTCCTATATTACGGCGTTTATTCTGAAGGCGTAAGGGCCGGAACCGTCATAAAGCTTAGTAAAAAAGGGGTGATGTTTAAGACTTGGGAAGGTCAACTAAACATTCGCAGCTTTGGTGCCGTTAGCAGCAATAACCAGCTTTCTGAGGTGTTTGAATTCTCGATCGAATCTGACCAAGAAAAGACCATCAAGCTTTTGGAAGAAGTCTCTCTTAGCGGAGAAAGAGTAAATCTCCATTACCTAGAACGCTACCGAATACTTTCTTGGCGAGGAAGTACTAAGTATTTTATCACCAAATTAGAACGCTCATCCTCCGCTAATAAGCCAGAGGAAAAAGAGTCCGAACGCAGTCTCTACCAAAAATAATACTGCGACAGCATTGAGCAAATCGGTCAAAAACATTTACGAACAAATTGTAGGTGGGGAAGATGAATTCTCTCTGAGGGAAATTATGTTTCACAAAGCCTGCATTATTATTGCCCTGCTACTAAATGCAGCACTCGTTATCACCATTCTCTTAAACTTTTGGGGAATCAGCTTGATGATAGCTATAACGGAGATAATTCTTGCCTTAGCTTTTTGGCTATCACGTTTCATGCAACGATACATCTTGGCTTGGTCAATCGTGGTATTTACTAGCTACCTTTTACTTTCGATAAATTTCTTTTTAAACGGCGGAGACAGCGGGCCTACCTTGATACTGAGCTATTTTAGTTTAGTCTTCCTTGCCGCTACTACGAAATCGCAGTTTCAATGGATTTGGGCCTTTGTGCATTCTGCGATTTTCTCTTTCTTAGTTTTATTCGTGTTTTACATTGATGACTCTGGCGTTACCCCCTATGCCAATGCAGAGCTGCGCGTAATCGATCTGATCCTCAGCTATATTATGGGAACTTTCTTTATTAGTCTCCTCCTGAGTATGGTTAAAGCTGCTTATGAAAAGCAAAAAGCAAAGGTAGTCACACAGCATGCCAATGTTCTAACGAAAGAAAATGAACTCAAAGAAGCCAATAGAGACCTAACTCGGGTGCTTTCGATTCTGGCCCATGATGTGCGAAATCCCCTCGCTTCTATTGAAGGTTACCTGCAACTAAATGAATCTGGTGACCTGGATCCGGAAATGCGGGACAGTTTAAATCATGATCTTTTAAAACTGGTAAAAGGAACATCCTATATGCTAGACGATATGCTTCATTGGTCTAAGGGGCAATTGCATGGTCATAATACCAATATGAATGTTCTCATGCTTGGCCCCTGGCTGCGACCTACCCTAGAACATATGGAAGCTCTTGCCAAAGCAAAAAACATCCGTCTGACAAGTGATTATCTCGGAACCGAACGTGTTTACATCGACCCCAATATGACTACCGTCATCTTACGGAACCTTATTCAAAATGCAATAAAGTTCTCCCCCGCAAAGAGTCAAATTAATTTAACCATAAGGCTAAATGAAAACAACTTTTGCTTAGAAGTTTGTGATGAAGGCATTGGTATGGAGGCTCCACAAATTAAAAAGCTTTTTAGCTTAGGCTCCGAGAATAAAATTGGCACTGCCAAGGAACAAGGATCTGGCTTAGGGCTTATTTTATGTAAAAGTTACACCGACGCACAATATGGCACCATCACGGCGAAAAGCACAGTAGGCATTGGTAGTTGCTTTGAACTAAGAATCCCTCAAAAGGAGGCCTAAAAAGCTAAGCTCTTCTGCACGTATTTTTAACTTCTATTCAAAGCTGCTGCTCTAAAGCCTCATCAATAAAGTTCATGAAGTCCTGCGCTGCTTCGAAATACTCCTTCACAAATTGCGCCGCATCATTTTGCAGGAAAAGCTCGGTATTAATATTCTGCGTAATAATGAGGTCCTTATAGCGCAGTAAATCAATATAGGGATGATCGGCAGCATAACCGCGCGGATAAGTTTTCAGTCTATTACCTTTCAGCTGACCAAAATATTTCTTAAAAGCGGGCTTCTCCTGGAGCTCCACTAAAACACTACCCTTTTGAGCGATTAAATTGCGCATTGCAGCCAACTGCTCTTTAACAGGATGATATAAACCCGTCCCTACGAAACAAGTCTCCGGTGCTAAATGAATATAGAAATCACTATGCTGAGGCGATTGACGCTTCATCATTAAACCAAAGTTGTTTTTGTACAATGGCTTATTGGGATGAAAACGGCGGTTATTATTTATACGCGCTACACTTTTACGAATATCCCCGACAGGCATGGGATAAACCTCTGCAAAGGCATCATTTAATGCCTGGGAAAAGTCGACCAAGCCCTGACGAATATCTTGATACCAAGCGCGATTAGCATCCATCCATTCTTTGGAATTATTAGCCGCGAGCAGTTTTAAAAACTCAAAGGTATCGGGATGCAACTCACTCATATTTCTTCTTTATCGTATTACAGCACCATTGGGTAAATGTTCTTCCGTAGCACAAAAAGCTAAATCTCCACTTGCTGCGTCCTCAGCCATCAAAATCATGCCTTCACTAAGCACACCGCGCATTTTACGGGGCGCCAAATTCACTACTACCGACACTTTCTTACCAATAATTTCCTCTGGTTTGTAATGCTCGGCGATACCGCTAATAATCGTGCGTTCCTCAAAACCTAAGTCTACGCGCAACTGTAAAAGCTTTTTGGCCTTTTTCATTTTCTCAGCACCTATAATAGTAGCTACTCTTAAATCAATCTTGGTGAAATCCTCAAAAGTTATTTCCGTTTTCACCTCCTCATACTGGGGCTTCGCATTGGCTCTTTTGCTGGCTTCCAATTTCAACAATTGCGCCTCGATCTCGCCATCTTCTATCTTTTTAAAGAGTAAATCACCTTTACTTACAATTGTGCCCGCGCTTAATAAGTCTTGCCTACCCAAGTCTTGCCATGCCATTAACTCTAGCCCTAAAAATCCGCGTAGCTTCGCTGCCGTAAAAGGCATAAAAGCTTCCATGCATTGAGAAAGTTGCGCCGTAATCTGGGCCACAACATGCATAATGGTAGCGGTTCTTAAAGGGTTTTCTTTTGCCTTTTTCCAGGGCTCCTCATCTGCTAAGTACTTATTGCCTGCCCTAGCCAAGTTCATAAAAGTATTTAAGGCTTCTCTAAAGCGATACTTATCTAAAGATACGCTAATCTCAGCCGGCGCTAGTTTTATCTTCTCCAGCATCTGCGTATCAACGTCACTAAGCTCTCCTAAGACTGGTATTGCCCCTGCGTAGTATTTATCCATTAATACTAAAACCCGATTCACAAAATTACCAAGTATGGCCACCAACTCACTATTATTGCGAGTTTGAAAGTCCTTCCAGGTAAAATCATTATCCTTAGATTCAGGCGCTGTAGCGGTTAAAACATAGCGCAAAACATCCTCCTGATCCTTAAAGTCTTCGAGGTATTCATGCAGCCATACCGCCCAATTTCTGCTGGTAGATATTTTCTCGCCCTCTAAGTTTAAAAAAGCATTGGCGGGCACCTCATCTGCCAAATGATAGCCACCGTGCTCCATGAGCATAGCAGGGAAAATTATACAATGAAAAACAATATTATCCTTGCCTATAAAATGCACCAGCTTGGTGTCCTCATCCTGCCAGTAATCCTTCCAAGCCTCGCCTTTAAGTTCCTTTGTTGCCGAGATATATCCAATCGGTGCATCAAACCAAACATAAAGCACCTTTCCATCTGCTCCTTCAACGGGAACGGGGATCCCCCAATCTAAATCGCGTGTCATACTGCGTGCTTGCAAACCATCGCCCGAATCTAGCCAACTCATAGACTGACCGTAAACACTCGGTTTCCAATCCTTATGACTCTCTATATATCCTTTGATTTTAGGCGATAAATGATCGAGGGGTAAAAACCAATGGGTGGTAGCACGCAGTTCTGGGCTTGCGCCACTTAAGCGTGACCTTGGCTTGATTAAATCAGTAGAATTAAGCGTGCTTCCGCAGCTTTCGCATTGATCACCATATGCTTCAGGGAAGCTACAGTTCGGGCATTGCCCGATAATAAATCGATCGGCCAAAAACTGCTCTGCCTCTGCATCGTAATATTGTTCCGTAGTTTTTTCTACTAAAGAACCCTTGTCTAAAAGAGTCTTAAAAAATGCCTGGGCGGTCTCATGATGAATCGCATTCGAGGTTCGCGAAAAGATATCAAAGCTAATCCCTATGTCATTCAAAGCATCCCCAATTACCTTGTGATAGCGATCAACAATCTCGCGCGGACTCGTATTCTCACTTTTAGCCTTGATATTTATAGCCGCACCATGCTCATCGGTACCGCTCACAAAAGCTACATCAGCACCATTCATACGTAAGTACCGCACGTAAATATCTGAAGGTAAGTAACACCCCGCCAAATGACCAATATGTACTGGGCCATTTGCGTAGGGAAGAGCGGCGGTAACCGTATAGCGTTTCGCTTTTAACATGCAAAAAAATTAGTCTACAAAAGTACTAATCTAGCAGAGCTTAAGAAGCATAAATTTTCGTCCTTCTAATTCTTCCGTCTTTCCCCAATCATTTTCTGAGATATCCGATCTTTGCAAAAATTCTGTTTATGAAATTATGGTCCCAAATAATTGGCGAGGGCCCAGACCTTATCATCATGCATGGCCTCTTTGGCATGAGTGATAACTGGCAAGGTCTAGCGAAGAAATGGGGAAGTGATTTCCGAGTTCACTTACTTGATATGCGCAATCATGGCCGAAGCCCGCATAGTAATGAATTTAGCTATGAGCTGATGGCTGAAGACCTCCTGCAATATTTAGATGACAATAGACTTGAAAGACTTACTATTTTAGGGCACAGCATGGGAGGTAAAGTAGCCATGCTTTTCAGTGTCTTTTACCCCGAGAGAGTGGAGCGACTGATTGTAGCTGACATTGCCCCGAAAGCCTATAAACCTCATCATCAGTTAGTATTAGAAGCTTTGGAAGCTTTAGATCTCAATAAAGTAAAAAGCCGCAAAGAGGCCACCGAAGCCTTTGGCTCTCAGTTAGAATTTGGGGTGCAGCAGTTCCTGCTTAAAAATCTATACTGGGAAACAAAGGAACAATTAGCTTGGCGCTTCAACTTGCCAGTAATTGCCCGCGAAATTATTAAAGTTGGCGACAGCCTTGCTCCTAACGCTTTTTTCGATGAGCCCACCCTTTTCCTTAGAGGCGGCGACTCTGGGTATATTAAAGACGAGGATTTTGATGAAATTTACGAGCACTTCCCCCAAGCGGAAATAAAAACCGTCTCCGGTGCTGGTCATTGGCTGCATGCTCAGAAGCCAAAAGAAGTTTACCAGCTGGTAAAAGATTTTCTATTGTCTTAGAAACATCTCCTCTAGACGAATCTGCTCACCAAAAAACATTTTGGCGATCTTAGCAAAGGCGGGTGTTTTCTCGGAAACGTAAAACCGGCGAACACTGTCGTGATGTTCTTCCTGCAAAAGGTCCTGTTCCTTTAAAAGCTTTTGCAAAGCTAATGCGGCAAGCTTTGCAGAATTGAGCACGCGCACTTCTGGGCCGAGATAATCGGCAATTTCTCTCTCCAATAAGGGGTAATGAGTGCAGCCTAAAATAAGGTCACTAAGTTTTTTTAAACTACTATGGTTTAAATAATGTGCCAATGCTCCACGACTAACTTCGGTATCGGCAAAGCCCTCTTCAATTAAGGCGGCCAATAGTGGTGTAGCCTTTTGCACTACGCTCAAATTTTCATTTAAAGCCTTTATCCGAGTGACGTAAACTTTAGAGCGAACGGTAGCACGAGTTGCAATAATCCCTACTTTTTGAGCATCACTATGAGCAATGAAATTTACCGCCGGATCAATAACGTTCACAATAGGAATATGCGGAAAATCGTCGCGCAAATGTCTATAGGCTGTCGCAGAAGCACTGTTGCAGGCAATCACGATGGCTTTACAATTTCGCGAAACTAAAAAGCGACTTATTCTTTGAGAATACTCCCTAATTGTTTGTGGTGATTTATCTCCGTAAGGTGCGTGCCGAGTATCACCAAAGTATATAAAGGACTCGTGGGGAAGCAAGTCCGTAATGGCTTTTGCGACCGTTAGACCTCCTACGCCAGAATCAAAAATACCGATTGGTTGATTTTTATCCATAAAAAAACCCGTCGTTTAATAAACGACGGGCTAAATTACATTTTGTTATTTACTTATAAAATAGCCAATTTAGCTTTTACCATAGGCATGATATCTTCACCATCCTCGGCAAATACTACTACTGCCTTACTAGGAGAGCTATCTAAGATATAAGAGAAACCATTTTCCTTCGCTACGTCCTGAACCGCCTTAGTGGCTTTTTCAATAACAGGAGTTAAGATTTCAACTTGCTTTTGTTGTAAATCTTGCTGTGCACGTTGGCTATATTCCTGAATACGCATTTGCAACTCTTGTAACTCTTGAGTTTTAGTTTCGCGAGCAAGAGTAGTCATCATCTTTTCATTCGCTCTAAAAGAGTCAATCTTATTCTTAAGCTCAGCTTCCATATCGGTTAAATCCTTCTCTAACTGACGACCGTAGGCTTCTAATTCGGTTTGTGCCAATTTAGTTTCTGGCATTAACTGTAAAAGCTCGTCGGCATTAATATGTCCAATTTTTTGTTGAGCAATTGCTACGCTTGC
>JBNMPT010000041.1:0-13222 GCA_051277025.1 Roseivirga sp.
TTAATTCTCTTTTGGAAACCACCCGCTAGTATAGCCTTAGGAATGATGCTTGTAGCCGCCTGCCCAGGTGGAAACATCTCTAACTTCATGAGTCACTTAAGTAAGGCCAACGCTGCTCTTTCAGTGGGACTAACCACCCTTGCCACCTTTCTTAGTTTGGTAATGACGCCTTTAAATTTAAAACTTTACGCTTCTTTTTACCCACCCACACAAAGCTTATTACATGAAATAGACATCGATGAGTGGGCAGTCATCAGAACGATCTTCACCATTGTCCTTTTGCCCTTGCTCCTTGGCTTAGGCTTTCGCAATTGGAAAGAAGCATGGGCTGAAAAGCTTAGTCCTTATTTTAAGAAAGCTAGTATCCTAATATTTATTGCCTTTGTAATAATTGCCTTCAGCAAGAACTATAATCTTTTCCTTGAATACATCCATATTGTAGCTTTGCTAGTACTTGTGCATAATGCGCTAGCTCTTTCATCGGGTTATAGCTTAGGGCTGCTCTTCTCCTTGTGTAAACGCGACCGAAGAACGATAGCAATAGAGACGGGTATTCAAAATTCAGGACTAGGTCTTGTGATCATTTTCGCCTTTTTTGAAGGTCTTGGAGGAATGGCTTTGGTTACTGCCTGGTGGGGTATATGGCACATTATCGCCGGTTTAAGTATCGCTTTTATCTGGTCTAAACGAAATAGCTTGGCTTAAGGTCTCCTTCCTTTTGATTTTACCATTGGCCGTATAAACGAAACTATCTAAGTACAGTACCTCTTTAGGTTTTTCTAAACGAGCTAAATTTTGGAGTGCTTGTCTCAGCTTGCTCTCCGCCAAGGGTGTTTTAGATTCAATTAGCAAGATTAACTGTTCCCCTAAAATAGGATTTGCTACTCCAGCCAAAATGAAATTTTGCTCTAAGGCCACTTTTTGTTCTAAATCCTCTGGGTAAAACTTTAGTCCCCCACTTAAGACAACATTATCTAAGCGCCCTTTCCATAAAAACCGACCTCCTGAAATTAATTCAACAATATCATTGGTTTGCAAGTTTGTGACGCCAATTTTTGGAGCATCTATTATTAAGCAGCCCAATGCATTAACTGCCAATTGTACGCCCGGCAAAGTTTCAAAAAAGGGTGATAATTTGGGACTGATCTGCCGAAGAGCAATATGCGAAATTGTTTCTGTCATGCCGTAGCTATGCCATAACTGACTATTTGTTGCTTTTACTTGATCGATCAGTTCTGATGATAGGGGACCACCACCAGCAATTATCTTTCCTGCCTTACCGAGTTCTTTTAATGAATTTGCAATTTGCAGAGGAACCATAGCGGTAAAATCGAAAGTTTTTTCAGGCTTAATTTTTCCCCACGGATTCGAGGAAGGACTTACTACCCATAAATCTAAATCTGCTACAACAGCGCGCACAAACATCATGATTCCGCCAATTTTACTGATTGGCAGACAGAGCAAGGCATTAGAACCGGAACTTATGTTCAAATAAGCCAACGTAGCCAAAGCGGAACTCTTCATGTGTTCTTTCGAAAGGAAAATAGATTTTGGTATTCCGGTACTACCAGAAGTTTGCACCTTAATAATCGGACCTTCTGCAAACCAATCTTCCTTAAAACGATTAAACTCATCTAGATAGTAGACTGAATCGATATTTTCAGTGTTGATTTTCAATGTCTTATATAAATATTAGATTATTTCTCCCTTGCTCCCAACCATTTCAAAGTTGTTGCCGTTTAGAGAGTATAGTTCCTTATAGATTGGTTAGTCCCTAACCAAAGTACCCTGTTTAGTTAGAAAGCGCCGTTTCCCTGCGGCGCTTTTCTTTTTCTCCTACTTACTCCAGACCTTGTAAATCCCAATTTTGATCAGGATTGAACGCTATCGTGCCTCGTACTATTTCCAATGGGCTTTGAAAGTTATTGGTATAAAGACTACCTGTTCCTAAACCCGAAGCCAAATGACCATATAAGTTATAATTCCACTGAGCAATAGCGCTTAAACCAATATTACTTTCTAAAGCGCTCGTTACCCACCATCCAATTCCGCGTTCTTCGGCTAAATCTA
This sequence comes from Roseivirga sp., assembly GCA_051277025.1. Classification (GTDB taxonomy): domain Bacteria; phylum Bacteroidota; class Bacteroidia; order Flavobacteriales; family Schleiferiaceae; genus Croceimicrobium. The sequence goes on from JBNMPT010000041.1 coordinate 2,071, forward strand.
TCCATTTCTCAGATTCCTTGAAACCTCCTAAAAAACTAGGCTTGAGGATAATATAGCGCGGTTTAATCACATCCAATAGCCGCTCTTTTTCGGCCTCTCCAAAAACTCCAATTAACTCTTCATCCAGAGCGATTGGCATCGACGAATGTTTACATAATTCTGCCATCGCTTCTATTTGCCCCGCTTTTATTGGCTGTTCGATGGAATGAATTTGAAGCTTATCTAATTCGCTTAAAACCGAAAAAGCTTCCTTAGGAGTAAACGCTCCGTTAGCATCAACCCTTAACTGCAATTCCGCCGGACTATAATCTTTTCTAATATCTCGTAAAACCTTAAGTTCATTCTGAAGATTTAAGGCTCCAATCTTCATTTTTATCACCAAAAACCCATCTTCAATACGAGATCGAATTTGGCTCTTCATATAATCTAAATCGCCCATCCAGATAAGGCCATTAATAGCTTGACGATCCCCGCCATCGGTGAAGTCACTAGGGAAGAGTATCTGATCTTTAGCCTTTAAGGCTAAATACGCCATTTCTAAGCCTGCCTTGATACTAGGCCACTCTATTAAACTATCCGATAAGTTTTTAGGATCTCCTTCCTCTAAAATAGCACAAACTTCGGAGAGCTTTTCCTCATAGTTAGGTCGATCATCTGCACTAAGCCCTCTAAGAATTCCACATTCACCAATTCCAGAGTCGTTATCCTTATTTAAGAAAATGAAATACGAGTCCTTGGTTCTTAACACCCCTCGACTAGTACCCGCTGGATTCTTAAATTGTAAGGTATATTTTTTCCAGTATGCTTTCATAACAGCTTACCAATACTATAGGTAACCGCAAAAAGCAAAGTTGTTAAAGCCATTTGTTTTAACAGTGGTTCGAAGTCGTTAGCCTTTGTGGCTTTTCTAACTTTCGTTAGGTTCATTATCAAGAAGGGTAAAGTTAAGAAGTAAAGGTTTTGCCAAAATGAACTAGGATTAAACCGATTGTATAAAAAGGCGAAATCAAAAGCCAATATCAAAAGTAAAGTATGATAGATTTTAGCTTTGGGAAGGCCTAACTTTAAAGCCAGAGTATTTTTACCAGCCTTAGCATCGCTGTCTATATCTCTCATATTATTTAGGTTAAGGACCGCCATGGCAAAAAAGCCAATTGCAGTTGCGGGCAGAAGAATATCAAAATCCCAGATAAGAGTCTGAAGAAAGAAACTTCCCCCCACCCCTAGCCATCCAAAAAACACTAATACTGATAGGTCTCCTAAGCCATTATATCCGTAGGCTTTATCACCAACAGTATATTTAATTGCCGCATATATCGCTAGGATTCCTAATCCCGTAAATAGTAAAGCAATTTGTACTGCATGATTTCTAGTCGCCCAAAAACTTAAGGCTGTCCCAGAAATGAAGGCTAAAATCGCAAACAATATTACTGCCTTCTTCATTGCTTGCGGACTAATCAAGCCGCTTGCAATTGCCCGTTGTTCGCCTACTCGGTTATCATCGGTTCCTTTCAGTCCGTCGCCATAATCATTAGCATAGTTGGAGAGTATTTGATAAAAAAGAGTGGTTAAAAGCGCTAATAAAAAGGTTAAACCGTCAAACTCACCGCGCGCAGCCCCAAGTGCAGTGCCTAAAATGATACTCGCAAAGGCAAGTGGCAATGTTCGTAAACGCGCGGTTTTAATCCAGACTTTAAGAGCAGGCATTATTTATGATTTGGTGCAAATATAAGTTAACACTTACATCCACTTTTTATTACTCGACTCAATGCAATATAAAAAGTAATTATAGAGTTCCTGAGCTTCTATTAAAGGCAAGTGAATCAATGCCTCTCCTCCGGCCGCAGTGTATAATTGTAAACTTGCTAAAGACCTTCTTTTCTGAAAGACACTCTGTTTAATCCTGATATTTTGTAATTTAAAATTTGGAATTAGAAGAGTGCTTGGAAACACCCAGCCCCGCTTGATCATGATAAAATCTAGATTTGCCTTAATGCGATAAGATTGAAAATAACGAAAAGTAAAAAACAAAACTACCAATAGATATAATAGCGCCAGTGGGTAGATGAGTATTGACTTTAACAAAAAAATATTAACCAAGACCGCAATAAGAACAGGCAAAACGCCTATCCATAGGCTAAGTTGAAAAAATAGCAATTTATTAACCGCAAAGGATCGGTATGCTTGTGCTTTTCGCAGTGGGTATTGTCTATTTAAAACCTCCACTAAACTGCGCTTTTTAATCCCTGGTATTCCGATTAATTTCCGATCATTTAAAACCTCCGAACCCGCCTGTTTAACTCTTAAGGTATAGAATCCTATCAAGGCTCTTAATGGGTTAGATTCCCATTTGAAATATTGAATTTTCTCAAAGGGTATATTGTAGGTGTTTTTTGCTAATAATCCACTGCTCATGGACATACCATCCTGACCGAGAAAAAACTTAAAGCGAAAGTGAGTTAAGGCCGTCCCTATCATCGAGGCTAAAACCGAAATAATTAAAAAGGCTAAAATGGCAAAAGGAAGTAGTAAGATCCATTGTGCCAAAAAGCTTTCCGCCGTTTCTTCTAAGTAAGACTCAAAGGGCTTTAGCAAGTATTCCTCAAATTGCCAGAGATATCCATTGATAACTGCAAATAGGAAAAACCCTGACCGAAAATGGTTTTGGGTTAAGCCAACTAAAAGTAGCTCCTTGAGCTTCAACTCAAGGATTGGTTTCGCATCTAAACGAAGATTAGACCGATTACTTGACGCTTCTTCACTCTGCTCCTGAACACCTTCCTGACCTTCTTCATGAAGTTCATATTTTCGTTCCATTAAATATTCACTCAATTGCTGTGCATGCAACTTCGTAAGGGCTGGGATCTCAATTTCATTTTTGATACTGCCTGCCGTATCTATCTTTATACCAACAACACCTAAGAGTCTTTGGATAATATTTTGAGTACTATTAACCGTTTGAATACGAGCAAAAGGAACATTTATCTTTTCCTGCGATAAAAGACCCTTTTCAATTACAAAATTATCTCCGTTAATGTAGAAGGTGAATTTTCTATATTGTAGGTAGCTGAAAATTAAAAATATAAATGAGAGTATCAGCGCCCAATCTTCTAAACCCAAACCTAATATTCTGAAGGAAGTACCAAGGTTCACAAAAACAACCGCTAAGAAAAAGTTAAAGGCCTTTCTCAGGTTACTGAAAAATATAACGCCAATACCCAGTACAGATTGATGCTGAGGATGGTGTAGCTTTAATTTATTCATGGGCACTACTAAGCTTACTAATATGATCGCGTAGTTTCATTGCATTTTCCTTGGTCAATCCCTTGATGTTTAGATCACTAGTGCTGCCGCCAGCAGTAAAAATCTTCACGGACGCAATATCGAACAAGCGACCCATAATACCCTGGCTGTATTCACAGTGTTGTATTCGATTAAAAGGAACGGTAGTTTGTCTAAAGAAAATTAAGCCCGACTTATAAGAGATGTCATGACTTCTGAGCAGATAACCTTTCACCTTAAAAGCCTGGGGTTCATAAAGGATGGTCATGAGAATTAGGGCTAATAGCGGGAATAACCAATATCCAAAATATAGTTTAGCGAATAAACTGAAAATCGCCCCAACACCGGCAAGAAAAAGACCTAATAATAGTCTGCTGCTGATTCTCATATAAAGGTAATCTTCCCTTAATGGTTCAAAATCCGCGGAATTAATAAGAGGTATTTCATCCAGATCGACTTTTAAATTTTCAAATATCATTCTCTGTACTTTTCAAAAATTTAAAATAGTCTTTTAATACGATTGGACTTGCCAAAGATGGTGTTTTCAACTCCAAGATAGCGATGTTTTTTTGTTGATATAAGAACTCAAGAGCAGCCTCAATATCCTCTTCATTTTCAACCTGCTGAAAGGGTATTTTAAAGGCGCTGGCAAATCCAGAAAGATTTAATTGGTGTTTAGTTTCTTGAAAACGCTCAAATTGTGCATTATCCTTGGGGCCATTAATTATTCTAAAAATGTTACCCCCTTCATTATTTAAGATGATTATTTTTAAATTATCCGGTAAGCGATCATTCCAAAAAGCAGCACTATCGTATAAGTAAGCTATATCACCCGTTATTAGGGTTACATTTTGATCTGTATTTTGCGCATGGCCAACCGCAGTCGAGGTAGAACCATCAATTCCACTCGTTCCTCTATTCGCGTAATGCTTGGTTCCTTTCTCGTGATTAAATAGTTGAGAGTAGCGAATACTGGCACTATTGGCGCAATGAAGTATGCTATTTTCAGGTAATACTCTGAGAATATAATCAAAGACTTTAAAGTCACTAAATGACGCTTTTTTTAAATACTCTTTATGTTTCAAATATTTTAATGAATCCCATCTTAATATTTCTTGTGACCAATCTAAATTAAAACTCGTTTCTAAAGTATTTAACTTCTCAAAAAAATCGCTTGGACTAATTTTCAAAGCTAGTGTCAAAGCATGAAAGCTATCATTTAAGGAATCATCTTCACTTAAATTCCAATGCGCTTTTGGTTTAAAAGATTTAAGGTAGGATTTTAACATCTTGCTAACAATCTCACCACCAAAACTAATCACTAAATCAGCCTGTAGGTATTCCTTCTGCTCATCATTAAGTGTATTCACTAATCTATCGATAGCATGTATTCCTTTTACTCCAGAAAGATTACTAAGTGTTTCGGTAAACAAAAGAAGACCCTGTCGATCGATCAATTTTGTTAAAACATCATTCAAAGTCTCATCGACAGGCATCTGACCTGCGATTAAGAGTACCTTCTTAGCACCTCGGTAGTCTTTAGACAAGGACTCCCATTGCGAACCATTTATAGTTGTACTTCCCAATTGTTTAACTACCCTAAAAGGTTCCTGCTGCCATTCTTGAGTATCGTAAAGAGGCTCATCAAAGGGAATGTTAATATGGACAGGCCCCTTGAACGATTTAATAAGGGCCTCATTTGTAATTCTTTGATTATAAGCTTTCGCCAGATCGTCTTGAGGTTCTCTTAGTAAATTGGCGGAATAAAGAACATGAGAACCAAAGATATTTTCTTGCATTATGGTTTGTCCCGCCCCTTGTCCTATCCATTCTTTCGGCCGATCTGCGGTAAGCATTAATAAGGGAACTTTCTGGTAAAAGGCCTCCGTAGCTGCCGGAAGATAATTAGCCGCAGCCGATCCACTTGTGCATATTACCGCAGCGGGTATACCATCTGACAAGGCCATTCCCAAAGCCGTAAAAGCAGCCGACCGTTCATCCGGAATAGAATAAATATTAAAATCCTGTGAACGTAGGGCGATTATTAAAGGGGCATTTCTTGAACCTGGCGAAACCAGAATATTTTTAACTCCATGCTCCTTTAATAGATAAACAAGCAGACGAGCATTATATAAAGTAGATGTCTTTGGCATTTTATAGCATTACATTAAGAATGGTCTGCATTTTACTTTCAGTTTCCTCCCATTCTGCCTCAGCATCGCTTGCGGCAATGATTCCACCGCCTGCATACAAGCAAATTTTATCGGCACTAATAATTTGTGCACAGCGCAAATTAACCCAAAAATCGCCTTCATCACCTTTCTTTAAGCCGAAATACCCTGTATAATAACTGCGATCGTAGCCCTCTAACTCTGAAATCATATTTAAAGCCTCGTCTTTAGGATTGCCAGCAACTGCAGGAGTTGGATGTAACTTATTTAAGACGGCATCTAGCGCAAGTGGATCTTCAACTTTAGCCTTTATTGGGGTATAAAGATGTTTTAAATTCCCAGCCCTTAAGGAGGTTCGGGTCCCCTTGCTAAGCTTAGAAATTGCGGGAATCTTATTTAAAGTATCGATAATATAATCGGTTACAATTCCTTGCTCTTGCTTCTCTTTCTCACCAAAGTCTAGTTCAGAATTATAGGGCAATGTACCCGCTAAACTTGCTGTTAAAAGCGCATCTAGTGAAAAAGATATAAGCGTTTCCGGACTAGCTCCCAACCAAGTTCCACACTTTGGATGACTAAATAAATAGACCGTTGCTGAAGGATATGCATCACACAGCTTTAAAAATAAATCGTGAGGTTCTTGGGCCAGCTCAAAAATTTGGGCTCTACTAAAGACAACTTTTTTTTCTGGCGAATCCCTAAGGAAACCGTGAAGAAGCTGCAGGGATTTCGTGTAGTCTGTGCGATTAGTAGTGTGTGGTGCCGCTCGAAAGATCCACTGATTTCCAGCCGACCACTTCGCTGGTTTAACCATTATTGAAATCGGATCTTGCTGTCTGAAGTCTACGAAACGAAACTCATGAAGTCCATTGGGAGACTCTTCGTAATAATTAGGCCTTGCATGCGCTTTCTTGAGCGCTAAAAAGGAAGAAGGGCTTTGGGACATTAACTAGTTTTTCGCAGTGGCATAATCATATTGGTAAGCTTACATTGAGAAAGAAGCTTACCCTCTTCATCACAAATCTTAATCTCCCATAAATGGGTACTACGACCTTTATGAATAATTGTAGCCGTGCCGATTACAAATCCATCCCTTTTAGAACGAAGATGATTACAAGACAGCTCAATACCAAGTACAGCCGATTTTTCAGGATCAATAAATAAAACACTAGCGGCAGAACCTAAACTTTCCGCTAATGCAGCATTTGCTCCGCCGTGCAGTAAACCCATCGGTTGATGAACACGCGAATTAACCGGCATTCTGGCTCTTAGCATCCCTTCTTCAGGATCAACATCGATATACTCAATTTCAAGAGTACGCATTAAAGTATGCTCACTCATTTGATTGTATTTAGCTAAAATCTCTTCTTTGGTCATACTGCAAATAAGCTGCTAATTTAATCTATCCTGCTTTCCTACTCCCCTTGTAAATTAGATAATCTTAACAAGAATGAGCTACTTTGGTTTTTACTATTTTATGGAGAGCATTATTTTGATAACTGCTGGTTGAAATAGACTATTTAAGAAACATAAAGCTTTGAAAGATAGGTGTATTAACTAACTATTTTATTCACCGCCTTGATCGCCAAGAACAGAATTAGACTAATCAAAACTCTCAAGCACCTTTTCTAAAAGCTTCGACTGCCTTAGATTAAAATGAAAAGGGAGTATAATTACCTAACTGAACTATGCCACAGCGAATGCTTAGTAGGCTAAGTCTGACCGATAATTAGAGCCGCAAAATTCAAAAAAAACAGTAAAGTGAAGACTGTGGTTTGCGGCGGAAGCGGCCTGCAACAAAAAGAGCTGGATGCTGGTTTTGGGCTATGGGAAAGCCAAATTGCCAAGCGCTTATAAACAGCTGTTTTCTATGCCTCAACTCTTTAAAATAGGCTAAAGTTTCTCATTACCACTGCTTGAAACTCATTATTTAACCATGGCATCTGAAGCCTAATTTTCAGACCAATTAAGAGAGGTAGCTGAAAATGTCCGGATTTATACTGCTGTTTTCTCTGCTTCTTTTTAATAAAGAACCCTCCTCTCCAGGGGAATCAAAAGCAGTACCATCATCCCAAAGCTAAGGACCCAATAAAGCCTATAAAGCCTACTTAAATCTAAACCATTTCACCAAAGCCAAAGATGCCCTTCAGCTTAATTGACATTGACATAATTGCGATTATTTAAAAAACCAATACTCGCTGCTTTAAATTCGTCCAAATACACAGAGGCTTGTTATCTTTGCAGGCCCAAAAAAGAGCAGATGATTAAGATTAGTTTACCAGATGGCAGCATAAAAGAAGTGGAAAGTGGCAGTTCCGCTTTAGACATTGCTAAGAGCATCAGTCATGGTTTGGCACGAAATGTATTATCGGCCAGCTTTAATGAACAAACGGTAGAGGTAAATGATGCCCTTACGGAAGATGGCTCTTTGGTACTTTATACTTGGGATAAGGCAGAAGGTAAAAAAGCATTTTGGCACTCTTCTGCTCACCTCTTAGCAGAAGCTTTAGAGCAGTCATATCCTGGAATCAAACTAACCATTGGCCCTGCTATTGATAACGGGTTTTATTATGACGTAGACTTTAACGGCCATGAGTTTGGAGAAGCAGATTTCCCCAAGGTTGAAAAGCTAATGCTTGAGAATGCCCGTCAGAAGTCAGAATTTAATTTGCGCTCTATATCTAAAGCCGATGCTTTAGAAGTATATAAAGAGAATCCCTTTAAAACTGAGTTAATCGAGAACTTAGAAGATGGTACGATAACTTTTTGTGATCACGCTAGCTTTACCGATCTATGCCGTGGTGGACATCTACCAAATACAGGTTTTATAAAGGCGGTGAAGATAATGAGTGTTGCTGGTGCTTATTGGCGCGGTGATGAGAAGAACCCTCAGCTTAGTCGAGTTTACGGTACTTCCTTTCCAAAAGCCTCCCTACTTACTGAGTATCTTTTATTTTTAGAAGAAGCCAAGCGCCGCGATCATCGTAAATTGGGTAAAGAACTCGAGCTTTTCACTTTCTCCAAAAAAGTGGGTCAAGGTTTACCACTGTGGTTACCTAAGGGAGCTGAACTAAGAGAACGTTTAGAGCAATTCCTAAAAAAAGCACAGCGCACCGCCGGATACTCGCCAGTTATTACTCCTCACATTGGACATAAAGAGCTTTACGTAACCAGCGGCCATTATGAAAAATATGGGAAAGATAGCTTCCAACCAATAGGTACTCCCGATGAAACGGAAGAATATTTGCTAAAGCCGATGAACTGCCCTCATCATTGTGAAATTTATAAAAGTAGTCCGCGTTCATATCGCGACTTACCGATCCGTTTTGCAGAATTTGGCACGGTTTACCGTTACGAGCAAAGTGGAGAACTGCATGGTCTAACACGAGTGCGTGCCTTTACTCAAGATGACGCCCATATTTTTTGCACACCGGATCAACTTAAAGATGAGTTCAAAAAAGTTATTGATCTGGTACTCTATATTTTCAAAACATTGGACTTCCAAAACTTCACGGCGCAGGTTTCCCTGCGTGATAAGGAAGATCGAAGTAAGTATATCGGATCGGATGAAAATTGGGAAAAGGCCGAAAATGCGATTAAAGAAGCCGTCGTAGAAAAAGAATTAGACTACGTAGTTGAATATGGTGAGGCTGCTTTTTACGGGCCTAAGCTAGACTTCATGGTTAAAGATGCATTAGGAAGACAATGGCAATTAGGAACAATTCAAGTAGATTATAATTTACCCGAACGCTTCGAGCTAGAATATAAAGGAAGTGATAACGGTAAACATCGTCCAGTCATGATTCATCGTGCTCCTTTTGGCAGTATGGAGCGCTTCGTGGCTGTTTTACTCGAACATTGTGCAGGCAATTTCCCTTTATGGCTCATGCCCACACAGATAGCAATTTTACCAATTTCAGATAAGTATCTTGATTACGCGAATAAAGTTTCTAGTTTACTTAAAAATTACGACCTTCGCGCCGTTGTTGACCAACGTGCTGAAAAAACTGGGCGTAAGATTAGAGATGCAGAAGTCTCCAAAATTCCTTTCATGCTGATTGTAGGTGAAAAGGAAGAAGGAAACGAAAGCCTTTCGGTAAGACGTCATGGTGGAGAAGATTTAGGCTCTATGTCTACATCTGACTTTATTAAGCTTGTAGATGCTGAAGTAAGCGCGGAAATTGGTGAATTTGAGTAGATTAAAATTTTTTAAGTATAACTAAATAGACGGATTCTGGCAAAGAGATTTCACCACAGAAAAAGAGGCCCCAGAATGGAGCCCAAGGAGGATAAGCATAAGATCAATGAGAAAATTCATTACCCCAAGTTAAGGGTAGTGGGTGAAGGAATCGAGCCTGCCGTTTATACAACCAACGAAGCTTTACGCTTAGCACAGGAAAAAGATTTGGATTTGGTAGTGATTACCGAGAAAGCAGATCCTCCTGTTGCTAAAATTATTGATTACAAGAAGTTCTTGTATGACCAGAAGAAAAAGCAAAAAGAAATTGCGGCGAAGGCTCAAAAGACGGTAGTAAAAGAAATCCGTTATGGTCCCAATACCGACGAGCATGATTACGAATTTAAACGTAAGCATGCAGAAAACTTTCTTCAAGAAGGCTCTAAGTTAAAAGCTTATGTGTTCTTTAAAGGTAGGTCCATTGTGTTTAAAGATAAAGGAGAAATTCTGCTTTTACGTTTAGCACAAGACCTAGAAGAAATTGGTAAAGTAGAAAGTTTACCAAAATTAGAGGGCAAGCGCATGATTATGATGATTGCCCCTAAGAAAATTAATTAGTCAGAACCTGTATATAAAGCGAAAGAGTAATGCCAAAAATGAAGACAAAATCCAGTGCCAAGAAGCGTTTTAAGCTGACCGGCACCGGTAAAATCAAGAGAAAGCACGCTTTTAAAAGTCATATCCTTACAAAAAAGACGACAAAGCAAAAGCGTAATCTTACTCAAACTGGTTTAGTAGATAAATCAGACGTACCTAACATCAAGAAGCAGTTAGCAATCTAATTAAGTTTAGAGTTATTAATTAACCCTGGGTAAGGCAATCAAGATTGTGAATAGTTTGCAGCGCCTTGCACAAAAAATTAAAATTTATGCCAAGATCAGTAAATTCAGTAGCATCAAGAGCTCGCCGTAAAAAGGTGATGAAAATGGCCAAAGGATACTTTGGTCGTAGAAAAAATGTTTGGACTGTTGCAAAAAATGCAGTAGAGAAAGGACTTCTTTACAGCTATCGCGACCGTCGTAACAAAAAGAGAAATTTCCGTGCTTTATGGATTCAGCGTATTAACGCTGGCTCTAGACAATATGGTCTTTCGTATTCTACATTTATGGGATTACTAAAAGTTAATGAAGTCGAATTGAACCGCAAGGTTTTAGCCGATTTAGCGATGAACCACCCAGAAGCTTTCAAAGCAATTGTAGATAAAGTTAAAAAATAACAACGTACTTGTTCTGACTATAAAAAACCCCGACTTAACGTTGGGGTTTTTTTATGCTCAAATTGTAGCTATACGCAAGCTTATAGATTTGATCATTACCTAGCTGAACATCCATACTTTCTTCTGTCTTCTGCGAATAAAAAGTTCCCATTCTCCCGTAGCCGTAATAAAAGATACGTTCCAATACCCATTCACTTCCCTCTCCGATCATTAAATGAGAAGGCCGTAAAAACTTCTCGCCCGTTT
>JBNMPT010000042.1:0-13125 GCA_051277025.1 Roseivirga sp.
AAACCAAGTACTATCTGTTTTAGCCTGAACATAAAATATATCAAAACCTCCTAGGCCAGGATGTCCATTGCTCGTAAAATACAAAGTTTTACTGTCGCTGTGAATGAAGGGACTTTTCTCATCTCTGCTAGTATTGACTCCTGCTGGCAAAGATACCGGGGCCGACCAATTTCCTTGCGGCAGTCGTTTACAACGGTAAATATCTAAACCTCCCTGTCCCTCTTCGCGGTTACTGGTAAAATATAGAAAATCGCCATTTGCCGTTACCGAGGCTTGTGATTCCCAACTATCTCTGCGGTTGATATGATCGCCAACACTTTTCGGAGTTACCCAATAGCCATAAGGGTCTAGTTCGGTGTAGTAGATATCGCAATTTTTATAGCCTTCAATATCTAAGCATACGGTAAAGTATAACTCAGTATTATCAGCCGTAATACTGGGGCCACCTTCGTTGTAACTGGTATTAAAGGGACTGGGCATGGGAGCTCCCATTTCAAATTCACCATTTGCTTGCTTTACCGCTTTACAAAATTCTTCTACCAACCTAGCACTTGCTGCTGGACCATCTTTTCGATTTACCTTTCGGCTTCTGCGCGTAAAAAACATCGTTTTTTGATCGGGCGAAATACTCGCCAAATATTCATCTGCACTAGTACTTATCCTTTGCACCGGGCTAGGCTGAAAAGCTTTAGGGTTAGCCATTAACTTTAGATTCAACTTGGCATCCTTTAAGGCGGTTTTTGCCTCCTTATCAAATCCGAAATCTCTTTCAGAATTGGCTAAAAACTGTTCAATAAAAGAAATCGCCATCTCGTATTCTCCAGATTCCAAATAAATCACTCCTAGTAGATAGGGGATCTCTGGCTTATAGTGAGGGCATTCCTTCAACAACTTCTCCCAGAGAAACTTAGCTTTTCGAATCTCTCCTTTGCGCAGATTCAGCTCACCTAAGAGATACAAAGCAGGCGCATAAGTGGGATCTAGTCTCAGGCTCTTTTCTAAATAGCGTTCAACCTCCCGATAGTTTTTAACCTTCCACGCCTTGAGGGCACGGGGTATTTGGTTTGAAATCACCTCATCTACCTCCTGCTCACACTCTCCTAACTCTGGCTGAGCTAATAGACTGGTGCTAAGCAGTAAGAATAAAAAAACGAGAAAATTAAACTTGGGCTTTCGCTCTAGCATCTTGAATTAGTTTTTCTTTTTTCTTTTTTGCAGCTTGAATAAGATTGTCACCTTGCTCTTGCGCTTTTCTTTCTAACAGAACAGCCTTGTCATCTGCTTCCGATTTTGCCTTAGCAGATAAAGGTTTTGCCGCTACCTGTTTAATGGGATTACTGCCCGCCTCCGCTACTATTTTCTGGGCGAGCTTATCACCTTCGTTTCTTAAATTTTGGGCCTGTTTTCCTGCTTCAATGTTTAGCTTTTCCGCTTGTGCTTCCGCTTCAACAATCAACTTATCACCTTGCTCTTCGGCGGCTTTAACGAAATCCTCAAGTTTCTTATTCGCCGCTTTCTTGGCATCCGCTTTCACCACATCTACCTTATTGCTTAGCGTGCTCTTTAAACTGTTTAAGAGAACATTCCCAATATCACCAAAACTAGGTCTAACCTCTGGATTAGTGAGGGTTCCACCAATTTCAACCTTGAGGGGAATGGTATTTATCGCAGAGCCTAATTGGCTTAAAAGGCCAGAAGCTTTTACATCGGACACAGGAATATTCATATCTAAAGTAAAATCAAGACTTTGGTCTATACCGCTAGAACCAGAAGCCTCAACTTTATATTTACCCATCTTAAAATCAAAAGGCTCTACCTCTATTCTTCCGTTTTCAATGGTGAAACTTAAAGCGACTGGCCCCAAGTCCAAACTATTGTATTTCGGGTTATTCAAAAATGTGGCAATTTGTCCAAAGGCCTTACCATTAGTCGTTAATGGGCTAGTATTTAGCATTCCTATTGCATTTGCATTGGCTAAATCTGGGCTCATATCCTCCAGTAAAATCGAGGCCCAGGTAAAACTAGCACTGTAAGAACCTACCGTGTTTTTCATGATAGGAACCATTTCCTGCACTACGGTTAGTTTGTCAAAACTTTGCTTGAAAGAGAAATTCTTAATGCTGAAATCAAAATCAACCAAGGGTTCAATTGGCTTAGAGTCATAGCTGCCTTGCATTCCTAGTTGCCCATCCAACATATACATGTTAAAGTCTTTTAACTGGGCCTTCCCTTTGTCTAAATTTAGATCGCCAACCACTTTGGTAATCACCAAATCATCATAAATGAGGGAGTCAATGCTTGCTTTAAAATCAAAGACGATATTCTCTGGTAGTCGTATCACTTCCGTAAGATTCGTATCGGAAGAACTTTCGTCGCTTGCTACCGACTCTTCGTCACCACTTAGCTCATTAATATTTAAATAATGACTGCGCATGCGAAGATTACCTTTTAATAAGGAGTCGCTTAAAGCATAGGCCATAAGGTTGTCAATATCGCCATCCAAAGTAAAATCTGATCTTCCAATTATAATTTTAGTATCTTTTAAATAAGCTACTTGTGGGTTTATTGATAACGATCCGAAAGGAATTTCTATCGGGAAAGCTAGGCTATCTCCAGAGATTATCACCTCTTTCAAGTCCATCTGACCTTGAGCAATCATCTTATCATACTGCTCATTTTCGAGATAAGACATTCTACCGGAAGTTTGTAAATCTGCGTTAAGCAAACCCGAAAATAAATAACCTTCCATTGGCAAAGCCTTTTCTAAAGCAGCAAGGTCGAAATTTGAGTATAGACCAAATGCATAAGTAGGATCGGATAAAGGATTACTTAGGGAAGCATTGGCACGGAATACATTTTCTAAAATACTGGCGGTGAAGAGAGGAATATTAATCTTGGTGTTATCCAAATCGCTGGTCGTGTTTAATACACTCATATCCATATTAATGGTCTCTACTCCTGCTGGTAAATCTGGATATCGAAAAGACCCGTCTCTAAGGTTCAAGGTAAAATTGAAAGTAGGGTACCTTTCATGGATACCATCATACAGTCCCTTTACCTCACCATTTAACTTGAAGTTCCCCTGGGTTTGAACACTTTCAAAATCTTGATAGAAAATAGCGGGAACTAAGGACAGAAGTTGCTTGAAATTCGCATCAGGAGCGACAAAGCTCATGTCCAGATCTATGCTTTCTTCGGGCATAGCCAGCCAACCGTCAAACTTAAGCAGTAGGTCATTGGCCTTTATAAAGTTCTCCCCAAAGGTGAATTTAAACTCTTCCTGATTAAGACTCATATCAAAATCAGATTCTAAATGCAGTCTATCCGCATACCTTATACCCTCCATTTTAAAGATAAAGGCTTCTACATCCGTATGGGTACTTAAGTTTACAATGTTTGCGGTAAAATCACCTTGTCCTTGATGATTTAAGTTTACAATTTTAGTGTACATCTCGCCCTCACGATCATCATAGACAAGATTAAAGTTATCTAAGGAATACGATTTTAAGGCAATCTTAAAACTGGATGGTTCTTCAATAGCCTGCGTATCTGCAGGAGCATCCGACGCCTTTACTATATCAAAGTTTGCCTTGCCAAATTCGTTGATAAATAGGTTCAGATAAACGTCGTTTAAGGCAATTTCCTCAACCTGAAAATCATCACCAGAAATAACACTCATAAAATCTATCGAAATACCCATATGGGCCACTTCCACCAATCTAATCGAGTCAAAGTCTTCTATACCATCAATGGTAAATCCTTCGAGACCTAAGCCAAAATAGGGAAAGGTGGAAAGGAGGGAAAGCTCGGCATCTTTGAAGTCGACGCGCGCATTTACTTGCTTATTAATCTCTTGTTTTAACTGATCAATTAATCTGTCCTTAAAAACTAAAGGCAAGGCTATTGCTGCTCCCAAAAGAATGATAGCAAGGAAGAAGAAGAACTTAAAAATGCGTTTCATGGCAAGCTATTAGGTGTTAACGTCGGGTTTGAAGGTATCGTCTGTAGAACGATTGGGAGGATAATTTAGGAGATTTTCTCCTTTCGCAATTACCGAAGAAACGGTGGCATCGCCCGTAACATTAACCACGGTTCTACACATATCTAAAATCCTATCTACGGGAAGAATTATCCCGATCCAAAGGGGATTGAGCTCTACTGATTGTAGAACAATTATTAGCATTACCAGTCCGGCACTTGGCACAGCGGCAGAACCAATAGAAGCTAGCGCAGCGGTTAGCACAATGGTTAACTGCTGTCCTAAACTTAGATCTATATTATGTATTTGGGCCAAAAAGACTACTGCAACCGCTTGGTATAAGGAGGTTCCATCCATATTTACCGTTGCTCCGATCGGTAAAACGAAACTCGTTACTTTTGAATCAACACCTAAATTATCTTCCACACATTCCATGGTAACTGGTAATGTGGCAGCCGAAGAGCTGGTAGAAAAGGCCAGTGTTTGAGCCGGGCTCATTGCCTTGAAGAAACTTTTGTAAGGAATAACTTTAACGAAAAGCTTGAGTATTAAAGGATAAAATAGGCTTACCATAATTGCAAGACCTAAGAATACGGTAAGGGAGTACCACGACAAGCCTTTAAATATTTCAAAAACCTTGTTTATATCATCGCCAGCCATTTTACTTACCGTTCCGGCCAGCAAGGCAAAAACGAAAAACGGTGCTCCCTGCATTATAAGGTCTACCATTTTAAGCAAAATTTCCATTAAGCCATCCACAACTTTTTTTACGGGCTCGGCCTTTCCCTGGGGTATGAATATTAAAGCCACGCCAAAAAATATTGCAAAGAAAATAACCTGTAGCATGCTCCCATTAGAACCAAGGGCCGCAAAAATATTTGAAGGAACCAGTTTCACGAAAAAATCCAAGGGACCGGCATCTTTAGTTTCTTTTGCAATCTCCATTTTCTCTAATACACTCGCATCGGCATTATCAGAATTACCCGCAGATCTTATTCGCTGCACCGCATCGGCATAGTTGGGATCTAACAAATAGCTCTTTCCGTCTTTGGGCACGAGATTATTATCTGCTGCCCACAGCTCGTAGGAAATGCGATTATCGATGCGGGTTTCTTTGTCAATTAGCTTTCCCGGTGAAATTAAATTCACCAGTATTAAACCTAAGGCAATAGCTAGAAAAGTGGTTACAAAGTAAAATCCTAAGGTCTTAAGTCCTAGTCGCCCTAAATTAGAAGGGTCTCCTAAACCAGCTACGCCACTAATTATGCTAAATAAGACGAGCGGCACTGCAATCAACTTTAGTAAATTAATGAATATATCTCCGAAAGGAGCGATCCAATTTAAAGTAAAACCGGCCCAAGACATCTGCGAACTGAGAATAGCCCAAATAACACCTAAAAATAAGCCTATTAAAATTTTCCAATGGAGCGCTATCTTCATAGATTTCTATACTTTATTTGTTTTTGAAAGGAGGTAAAAGTCGGCGAGAACGAGAGCGGCCATGGCTTCAACAATGGGCACGGCTCGGGGCACTACACAGGGATCATGGCGTCCTTTACCCTTTATGGTAATGGTTTCCCCTTTATCATTAAGTCCCTGCTGATCTTGCATAATAGTAGCGACTGGTTTAAATGCTAGCCGAAAAAAGAGATCTTCACCATTGCTAATACCGCCTAAAACGCCACCAGCATTATTGGAAAGTACCTTTCCGTTTTCATCATAAGTATCATTATGCTGGGAACCACGCATGGCTGCCGCAGCAAAGCCAGAACCTAGTTCAAATCCTTTCACGGCATTAATACTAAGCATTGCTTGACCCATGCGGGCATGAAGCTTATCGAATACCGGTTCTCCCCATCCTGCAGGCACACCTTGTATTCGGCAACTTATTATCCCTCCCAGACTATCGCCTTCTTTGCGAGCTTTAAGTATTGCTTCTTCAAAACGATTTGCGGCCTCTGCATCTGGGCAACGGATGATATTCGCATCAATTTCTAGGAGGTTTAATTCTTGATAAGGGGTTTTCACTTCATCACCGCCCACGGCAGATACGTAAGCTTTAATGTCTACTGCTGGAATTAACTGCGAGGCTATTGCCCCGGCGGCAACTCTAACTGCGGTTTCCCTGGCTGAAGATCGTCCGCCACCTCGGTAATCCCGATAACCATATTTTTCTTGATAAACCTGATCGGCGTGACCCGGTCTAAAATTGTGCTGCAAGTGCGAATAGTCCTTGCTTTTTGCATCTAGGTTTGGAATTAGAAAGGCCAAGGGTGTACCGATAGTTTTCCCTTCAAAAAGGCCGGAGAGAATCTGTACCTGATCGCTTTCTTTCCGCGGGCTTGATATTTTAGACTGACCCGGTCGGCGTCTGGCCATAGCCAAATCCACCCTATCCAAATCAATATCTAAACCTGCTGGCAATCCTTCTAAAATTCCGCCAATTGCTTCGCCGTGAGACTCACCAAATGTGCTTAGTCTTAGTAATACCCCAAAGCTATTTCCCGCCATATCACAAAGAAAGTAAATCCTTTCCTTAATTGCGATTGCCCGAGCCTTATATCCTTAAAAAAGCTGAAAAATTAAAGCCGCCCTACTCTTCCTCTTCCTCATTAATCTTACGGTACGTTTTAAAGGCCCCGTAGGATGCTCCGGCAGCCATAATTAGCACTACCCCAGGCAGTGGAGCGGGATTAGCCGAATCTGGAGGGGCAGGCTGAGCAGAGAGCATTATCCAGCTGCAGACTAGGATTAAGACGAGCAAGAAGCGATTTAAACAAATCATAGCGGTGAGTTTAGGTTAATCTTTAGCGGAGGTGAATTTTAAAGGATCGAGAATCAGCAACTTTATAACTTAAGCTAAGGAGGTAAAGGCCACGATATACTTTTAATGGTTTCAAATAAAAATGGCTTTGATTACCAGTTAGCTTCCAACTTTCCAGTAATTGTCCGTTAAAATCAAGAAGGCGAGCTTCATTAATTTCAGAGGCTATATTTTTAAGATTAACCTCTATTTCGCCTTGTCGATTTTGAAAAACGGCAAGGGAAGCTGGATTTAATTCCGGCTGGGCAATTTTTATTTGTCCTCCTTCCCTCAGCTTTAGGTAAAATCGCCCTGTATCCTTTCCCCTTTTAGTAATCATAAATGAATAAGCCTGAGTTTTCAAGTCTCTTTCAAAATAATTTAAACTGTCAATCAGGGAGATTCTAAGACTTTCATTAAAGAACGATAAGGAATCTAGGCTAATGGTGAAACTTCCGAGATGCCATGCATCCAAACCCAAGGGAATAATAACCGCGGTATCTTTAATAGTACCGATGGTTTGAATACTGAGATGCTTTTGATTGACCCGGCTATAAAATGATTGGTACAAATTGGCCCGATAAAGGGTAGCGTCGTTCTTCTCATCGAACTGATAACTGGCATTAGAGTCAATCGCAATTAAGGCGATATTATCTGCCTTGGTCGAGTGCAGGCGCAAGTAAACCTTTTGATTAGCTTGGTTATTTTTGAAAAAACCACCGGAGCTATTGCTCGCAGTGATTCTCATTTTATTGGTGAACAAGAAATTTTTCGGAGTATAAGAGCCCATATTAGCGTTGGTTCTTACTATAAAACCTTGCATAGCCCGAACCTGATTATTGGGAGCTAACTTTTTACTAGTACCCACCGCCAAAGCACCCTGATTATTCCATACCGCAAATGCTGAGTTACTCTTATCACTTGGGCTCGCATCCCAAAACCAGAGGGAACCGTTAATAGTAGGGTTTTCAGCTAAGAAGAGATTAAAGTCTATCGCCGAAGGATAAGGGTTCCCTAACAGCACATAGCTTCCGGGATTTAAACTATCGATAAGTACCTGAATATCACCATTATTTAGCTGACTGCCAACAAACTGAACTGAATCACTAAAGTTCTGTGAGCCCGCTACCGTGGGAATATTTGGGGTTACGGCATAAGCCGCTCCCGCTTGCATAATACCATTCACGTAACTTTTATAGCCGGGGTTTTGACCTCCAGATTGATAGGCATATCTATCGGAAGCATTTGTGTTTGCAAAGCAATTTTCGATAGAGGCATCATTAAGTGGAGAGGACCAAAGTTTAAATCGATCGGCCGCGGTGGCCTGAATAGTGCTCATTATTCGGTAGCTACCGGAACCTCCATTTACATTTATTGCGCTGCTATCTAATTGAAGAATCTCGCAGCCATTGCTAAGTACTATTTCCCCATCATTAAACAGACTATCTGCTATTAGCAGATTCATAGAATGACCGAGATTAAGGGTGGCCTTATTGAGAACATAAATAGAAGCGCAGCTCAGGTCTAAGTTTAGATTAGCCACCCCCGATTGAACAACTATACTATTCTGCAAAGTGCAAATGCCAATTGGGCTCTGCGGAAGCCAACTATTTCCATTAAAAGTAAAGTCGCCGGTTGGTAAGGCAAAATAGTGTTCCCCCAGCCTAGAACTGCTTCCGCTTAGGGCGGTATCTACGGCAGTGTTTGATACCTCCAACCATTCTCCGGTTCCATCCAAAATCGAAATCCCTTGATTAGGTTCCATAATAAAAGGCTTGCGATAAAATGAGGTATTGAGCCCCCAGGTCCCTGGAGCATAAAGACAATCCAATCTATCATTCCACTGATTTGAGTGTAAACAAATTGCCATTACATCATCGCCATTAAAGGCTAAAGCGCCTCCTGAATTCCCGCTGGCATAGCTGGGCAATTGAGCACTGGAATGTTTCATTAATATTGAAGCGGCAGGAAGTATTACTCCGCTGAGCTGGTTACTAGAACTCGCGGTGCTATCGGGTTGAGAAGTATTGGACCAGCGCGCTAAATAATAAGCACTGAGATCTAAAGCGGTATCTCCCACATTGGTAATCTCTATCCATTTATCTTGGGATAGACCCTCATAATACTGGGAAATAATAAGGGCTGGGCTAATCGCCAAAACACGCTCAAAGCTCTGTCCTAAACTCCAATCACTACCCTTGCGGGTGAAAAGCATGAAATAATAGTGTTGACCATTTACCAAGCCTGAGATATGGGTGTTATTTCCTTGCCCTGAATAAACCGCGCGCGCGCCAGAAGGCAAAACTGAGTTTAAAGAATCTGCATAAGAGTTTGAAATTACCGCATATTGACCTATTGCTGTGTCTACAAAGGGCTGATGATAGGCAATTATTAAAACCTCCGCATTACAAGGAGAATTCTGCCAATTTATGTTCAAATAATTATTCCCTGCTTGATAACTTAGAGCTTTTACATCCTGAGGGCCTACCTCGATAAATACGAGCTGAGCGCTAGTTCCAGCATCATATTGCTTCTCAACTATGCGATCGAACTTAAAAGCAGAACTATCTAACAGCGCAATGCGGATGGTATTGCCGAGGACTGCTTCACAGTTTAAGTCTACCGTGATAAAAAAGTGTTTACCGGCATTCGCTTGTAAGAATACATTCAGTCCTGAAAACTCAATATTACCGTTGCTGTCGATTGCAGAACTGCTTACAATTTGATCCTCAATAGAATCAAAAAGTGCATTGGTGGAGGCCCAGAGCTTAAATATTGCAATGTCCGAAAACAGATAATTGCCAAGAAGTCGCGCTTGAATCCTTTGCAAGGAACAAGGCTTAAAAACACTTTGTATTTTAAAACCGTGCAGAGGATGATTGAGTGTTTTCTGAGGAACGCTATCCAATTGGGAAGAGAAGTTATGATGAGAAAGAACAACCCTCGGTAATAGCTCGGTAATTTGATGGCTTAGGCTGCTGCCGATAGAATCAATTTGATTGCCATTACTGAGAGTTAAGTTTGGCGCTTCAACAATAAAGCTATGATTAGAATTTGCATTAGAGTCAATATCTGCTAGGAAATGCAAGAACATGCTATCTCCAGGCGCTATATTCAGTGCTATCCCACTGAAAGTTAGCGTATCATTTTGCAAGCTGCTGTTAGCCAAACTGGCTAACAGAGTACTAGTATTTAAAACTCCATTTAGAGATGTTCTCAGCTCAAAAGTGTAAAAATCGCTTGCCTGTGCGGTAGCACTTAAGGCAAATTCTAGCGACTGCAACAAACTAGAGTCCTGCAAGCCAAGCAACTTAAATTCTGCAATTAAGTAATTCTGCTGACCCTGAGTGGGCAAAAAGTCGATACTATCGGTAAGCGCCTCCACTAAGACTTGGGAAACAGCCGCCGCACTAATGGTGAAAGAGCTGTCTGAAATTGGAAGAATCAAACTTCCATTCGAAACTTCTTCTTGCCAATTTAATGGATCGTAGATTAAGGCTTGGTAGTCATTAAAACTAAGTTCTCCCGTTCTCGTACCATTGTAATAGGCACCATCAGGACTACTACTTTGATAGAACTGAATAAATTTTTGACTGAGGGTAAGGCCTGTAGCGACAATATTACCTGCTTGGTTTGCAGAGTTCTCAATACCAGACAGCCAATGCGTTGCATGATCCTTATTAGGGCCTAAGTAAGCTAATAGCGCATCTCCACTAGCAGAAAGGTTGAAATTTCCACCAATATTTTGAATGCTACCGAGGTTTACACTACTATTTGTACTAGAACCAGCATTATTAACAATAACGACCGTTCCCGAAGAAATGAAACTGGTATTGGTCCATGATAGAAAGCCCTCACCGCCGGAAAAGGCAGAATCGTTAAGAGCTTCATTATCAGTAAAAAAAATAGTGGTGTTTGCGCTAATCGAATTTAGTGAGACAAAGGCAAAATCATCTTGAGCGTCGGCATTGAAAGCAATAAAAGAAATTTGTGGAATACTCTGCCCAATAACATTTAAACTACTTAGAAAAAATAAAAAAAAAGTCAGGATTCTCTTTGGCATCACATCTGTTTTTCATCCCCTCGCTAAAAGAATATTCACCAAGGAAATTGGTTTTTGATGTAACAAAGATGTAATCTGACGACGAAAAGACTTGTAATTTAAATACTTAGAAAAAGCTTAGCTAAACATTTAAATTAATAATGAAGCACTGCTAACTAAAAAGACCCGCATTATGCGGGTCTTTCCTGGATAACCAATAGAATTATTTTGCTGCTATGCTAAATTACTTCTATGGTGTTTTTAATATTTTTGTCTGCTCCTCTGCTAACGTTCATTAAAACAATTTAGTTGGTTTGAAAGCTATTATTTTTCAAATATTTAGAAGGGCTGCGACCGAAGTGCTGTTTAAAAGCTTTTGAAAAGGTTGGCAGATCCTTGTAACCCACTAATTCGGCAATTGTGCCTACGGGAATATCACTCCTTGTTAGATGCTCTACTGCTGCTTCCAAACGCCAGATGCGCAGTTGTTTAGTTGGCGAAAGCCCCGTTGCCAACTTATATTGCCTCTGAAAATGGTAATGAGAATATCCTGCTAAACTGGCGATTGCTTCTAGACTTAAGTCCTGATTTAAATTTTCACGGAGATAACAATTAACCCGAGCTACTTTCTGCAAAAGCTCTTGCCTAGAGTTGAATCGCAAATCCTTAAGTCTTGATACGGCTTTAAAAAGAGGCACATCTATACTGATGAAAAGGGCTTTAAGAAGCTTGAAAATTTGGTCCCTCTCTACTCCATTTATCCGATCGTGATTTGTTTTAAGCGCAGGAAGACCTTTTAACTCTTTCACCAAAGGAGATGATTCTCTCAGTAATAACTCTGGCCATTCATTAAATTGTAAAGGAAGTTTACGCTTCAGGCTAGGACAAAGGTGCTCGTTTAGGTAGCATTCCATCTTTTTAGCGCTCAGCCTATGGATAGAATATAATTCTCCAGCATTTGAATTTAAACCAATACTAGAGTTTAGAATTAATACTTCATGCTTCTTAATTGCCAAAGGTTTTCCTTGGCGCCAAAAGCGTTTGCTGTCTTTATTAAATACCACCAGAAATAAGTCCGCACTTACTAATATCCGATCGGAACCTCTGCGGTCGAAAGACAAAGTGCCATTAAAAAGCTCACGCTTAAGTTTATCTATATAATAATCTACTCCTTCTACTTTCATCTGCCAGAGATCTGAAT
Source organism: Roseivirga sp. (assembly GCA_051277025.1). Taxonomy (GTDB): domain Bacteria; phylum Bacteroidota; class Bacteroidia; order Flavobacteriales; family Schleiferiaceae; genus Croceimicrobium. Next base: position 12,026 of record JBNMPT010000042.1, read on the forward strand.
AGTAGCAAAAGCTAGTTTTAAATCGGTCGTCTGTAAATTTTAATATTCTCAGTTTTTTATTAAGTTAAAATTTTCAGTTTAACCTGATTTTAACGAATAAAAGCAAATGTGTTAAATTGACAAAATAAAAAACCTGGCTCAAAGGAGTGGATAAATTAAAATATTGGTGATTCTTAAACATGGATGAAAAAAATCTACCAAAAAGCCAAAGAGGACTATTCTCCCAAACTAAGGATAATAATCAGAAATTAGCAGAAAGCATTTTTAAAGTATTGCTTTAAAAATTAAGCTGGTAGATAACTAGCAACAGAATATTTGATTCGAAAAGGGTTAATTAGGATTCAAACGTGACTATTTTTTTTGTCATTACCCTTAATACCGCCTCAAGGCAAAACATTTACAATTCCGAAAACTTCTGCCCGTAGTCATTTACGGTTGCAAAAAGCACATCGGTAAAAGCCCCCGAAACGGGCTATCCTTTATGACCACCATCCCAAAAATTGGTGGCCTCGGCAGACTGAAAAACCAAGGCGCCCCAGCGATTGTAAATGCCCAGATCGTATTCATTTACCTTGCCTGCGATCTCGCTAAGGCCATTATTATCAGGCGTAAAAGCATTGGGAATCGTTATATCCTGAACACAGCCGCGCCCATCAATAGAAAACTCATAGTCTAAACTATCGCAAGTTTGTACCAAGCTTAAGCAGTAATCACCGTGGTCAATAATAAGCTGAGTAGAACATCGCTAATCAAATGTACGTTTAACGACACTTTGCAATTAATTTGGACTAAAAGCAGCCTAAGGAATTTCACTGCCAGCCTATTTAAAAAAGCGCAAAACGCGGATCTTATATTTAAGACCATAAAAAAAGCCGCCCCCAGTGGAGCGGCTTTCCTAAAATTATAAAAAGAGATTAATTATAAGTGAATCACTTCATCATAAGCGGCCGCGGCGGCTTCCATTACTGCTTCACTCATAGTGGGGTGCGGGTGTACCGATTTAATAATTTCCATTGCCGTAGTTTCTAATTTACGAGCCACAACAATTTCCGCTATCATTTCTGTTACATTGGCGCCAATCATGTGGCAACCTAAAAACT
>JBNMPT010000043.1:0-12944 GCA_051277025.1 Roseivirga sp.
GGATTAAAAGGTTTGATTAAATAATCATTAGCACCGAGTTTCAAACATTTAATTCTTTCGGTACTACTTTCCTCTCCAGAAAGCACAATAAGCGGCACATCGTAAAAAAATCCGCTTTCTCTGATTTTCTGAATGTATTCGAAGCCATTAATTTCTGGCATATTCAAATCCGCAACTACTAAATCTGGAATATTACCAGAATACATCCACTCTAAAGCCTCTCGACCATTCTCTAGAGATACTACATCGTATCTATCTTTAAGAATTTGCTCTAAAAGCTTTAGCATTATTGGCTGATCGTCAATAACTAAAATCTCACCTCTTCCTTTTTGTTCCATTATCTTTGTCTTAATTGCTCAAAAGCGATCATTAATTCAGCCTTTACGTTTTCCAATTTAGACTTTAGCTCCTCATTATTCTGTCCCTCCCTGCCTAGCTGCTCTAAATCCCGGATGTCTGCTATTATCGTCTTAATGCCGAACATGTCGATGTTGGGCTTAATTTTATGAGCAATTGCTCCAAAAGTAGCCATGTCGTTACCCGCCTGAGCTTTTATCAGTTCTTCCAGCTGCCCGGGTGTATGCTCCAAGAATGTATCGACCATCATACTTATAAATTCCTGATCTCCACCACTTAACTCGTCAAGCTGAATGAGATCATATACATTATCAGTCATCTTATATTAATTTACGGTTAGTTCGTTATTTTTAAGCATCCTGTAGAGTGTGCTCTTCCCAATATCTAGCAATTTAGCAACTTCTACCACATTATTATTGTTGTTTTTAAGATAATAATTAATCAATTTTCGATCGTAGTCTTTTAAGGTTAACCCCTTACCAACTAAATTATCTAATTCATCGCCAATAGTATTAAAATTGAGATCCTTCTCTGCAATTAACCCATCTTCCGCCAATACTGCTCCGAGTTCAATAACGGCTTTAAGCTCACGCACATTTCCAGGCCATCGATAACTACTTAATTTCTTCTGCGCTAAGTCGCTAATGCGCAGCTCTTCCATGTTATTTTCTTGAATGAATGTACTTAAAAAAAACTTTGCCAATAAAATAATATCAGACTCACGATTGCGTAGAGGCGGAAGCTCTATCGGCAAGCCTAATAATCTGTAATAAAGATCCTCTCGGAAGTCACCTTTAGATACCAGTTCCTTTAAGTTTTGATGTGTGGCAACAATAATGCGCGTTTCCACCTTAATTTCCTTATTGCTACCAATACGCGTAACCACTCTTTCCTGCAGAATACGCAGCAATTTAGCCTGCAAATTCAAATCCATTTCGGCAATTTCATCTAAAAAGAGCGTCCCGCCATTTGCTTCTTCAAATTTACCAATACGCTTAGAAAGTGCACCTGTGAAAGCACCTTTTTCATGACCAAATAATTCGCTTTCCAGCAAATCCTTAGGAATTGCGGCAATGTTAACCGTTACTAGTGCTTGCTTTTTATTCTTCGAATTATAGTGTATTGCCTTGGCTACTAATTCTTTCCCAGTGCCTGTTTCACCGGCAATAGATACGGTAATATTAGTACGGGTGGCCTTCTCAATTAGTTTAAAAACCTTTTTGATTTCCACACTACTGCCCTTGATGTTGCTGAAATCATATTTGAGATTAACCTCCTCACGTAGACGATCTAGCTCGTTTCGCAACTTGGCATTTTCGCGAAGATTATTGATGGCTTTCCAAATTCGCTCCTTGGAGTTTTGATCTTTAACAATATAGTCATAGGCGCCCTCCTTTAATAAGTCTATCGCAGTGGCTACATCTTCCTGGCCACTTACAATGATTACCGGCAGATCCGGTTGACTACTTTTGATTTTTTTTAGAACATCTATCCCACTAATACCTGGAAGAGAATAGTCTAATAAAATGCAACCAGGCTGTAAATACAGCTTTTCCAAACAGCTCTTACCATTCAGGAAGTGCTCTACTTGATTGTCTGGGTTTAACGATAAATGATGCTTTATTGCCTTAGCATAAAGCTCATTATCCTCCACCAGAAAAATTTTCATTAATGACATGCGCGAAGCTTAAGTTTTTCCAAATTTAAACATAAATCCCAAAAAGGGAAATACTTACTAGTAGATTTAGAACTACTTACGCACAAGCTTTTTAACAAGCCTCGAGCTTTCTTCGACACCAAGTTTCACCCACTTAAAGAACTGAAAGGGAATAACATCTTTAAGGTATCTAAAACCAAACAGCGTTCCTCCCGCAAAAGTCAGAATACTAACGAAGGCAACCCAACGAATATCCTCAAAAACATAAAGAGCCAGAAGATCACCAGCAATATTAATGACCAACATGATAATCACCTTACTCATATTTACCTTGGGGCGATTGAGCACATCTAGGCCCACTCCAGAATAACGATCTAAAGCAGTAAAGGCCATAAAAAAGGAAAAGATACGCAGGAGAATAGCAGATTCCGCATACTCTGCGCCTCCTAATAGCACCACTAAACTGTCTGCAAATATGAAGGTTCCGAGAGCAGCAGGGAACAAGACAACAAAGGCAAAGCCGGTACTTAATTCAAACTCTTTTCTAAATTTAGAGTCGTCGCTACTTTTATTTGCGCGGGCCAAAACAGGAAAGGAAAAGCTTACTAATGCCCTAAGCGGTATATCAATTAAATTGACCAATCTTTGGGGAATTTGATAAATCGCCACTGCCTCTGGACCCAGAAAAAAGCGAATTAAAAAGTCGTCTGAACTTCGCAATAGAGTACCACCAATTAAAGTTCCCATGGTATATCGACCATAAAGATATAACTCTTTAGATTTCTCTTTAGTTGCCACCTTTATGTAGGCCAGGCCATCCCAGCCAGCCAGCAGAGAAATAACACTGGGGAGTATATTGGCAGTCAAATAGATTAGAAAAATGAAATTTAAGTTTCCATAATCACTAACATAGGCATAGAAAACCCCAGTGATATAAACGATTTGCATCGAAGTCCTAATCCAAATCATTTTATCAAATCGCAAGCGAGCATTCAGGACCCAAGTCGCCATATTAGATGGCAATGAAATCAAGGCGATAGGGAGAAAATAATAGCTATAAAGCAAAAAATCTCTATCGCCACTGATACCAAAGATCCCTAAAAATATTAAAGTAAAAAGCAAGCCTACTAGCAGACTACTGCGCAGGCCAAATCGCCATGAACTACCGATTATATTTTTTGTTAAAACCTCATCATCAGACTCGGCTGCAAATTTTATCAAGGGCTTACCTACCAGGCCGTTACGCAGCATTTCGAAGACTGTTTGAAAGGCTAGAAAGATAGAGAAAACACCAAAATCTGTCTTAGAAAGCGTTCTGGCCAGCAAACCAAAAGTTAAAAGACCGAGAGCCGCACCACTAACACTGCTCATCATGCTTAGAACTTTTTGCGATCGGAATAAGGCCAAGACTTTCCGGATCATGCTAAGCCTTTAACCAATGACTTAAATCCTGATCAATTAGACCCGAAAGTTTCTTGATATCCTGAGCATAAATCTTTTCAACGATTTCTTTTCTAAGTTTCGGCGAAAAATCTGCTTTCTGCAAATTCTTATTTCTCAGATTATACAGCCAACGATTAACGCGTACATTTTCCTTCATCCAAAAATGCAGACTGGGTGCTATTTTTTTAAGTAATAAAATAATGGCACTATTCTGACCTACAATATTATCCACTGCCTTATTTTTTACGGTACCACTTTTATTGTATACGATATCGGTGGCAACTTTGACGGCAGGATCTATCTCTAAAAATTTAAAAAGATCCTCTACCACCGCAGCAGTGTCATCAATAAAATTTTCATAGAGATATACTCTTATATTCTCTTTCGGGAAATTATCATAATATCGCTTCAACTGTCCGTAATATAAGCCTTCCGTGATCATGTCTGGTCTTTTCCACCAACTAGTAGACTTATCGAAAACTCGATCTAAGCCGCCATCTTCAGGCAGCAGGCCCTCACGAGTATAGTGGGAATAGCGTGAAAATAAGCGATCTGCAGGATGCCTTAAAATCGCAATTAACTTTGCATTGGGAATATGGTGCCTAATTCTGGTGCAAGCCATTTCACTATTAAGATAAGTATTAGATACTTCTCCGAGTAGCTGATCTTTTTTCGAGCCCTTAAAAAGTTGCAGATAATCTTCCAATTTCAATACGGAATCTTTGTAAAACTCTTTAGAGCTCTTTAAATTAAAGTCCTTTTCATTTGCTAATTCGTAAGCAAAGAAATTAGGCTCCTTGCGTGTGCTCATGAAAATATGTGGATGTTCCTTTAAATATTCATTTAAAGAAGTAGTCCCGGATTTGCCTGCACCGATTACGACAAAATCGGGAAGTCTAGTTTGAATCATTGTTTCCAAATTGCAAGCCAAATTTACAACTATAAATTAGTTTATTCATTGTGCCCTATTGCGTGGTATAAGGCAATAATAAAACTTTCACAGCTAAGCCATCCGATAATTAAATTTTAGATTTTATCTTTGAGAAAACATCAGCTCTTGAAAAATCAGAATTTCATTTTTGTAGGAAATCAACCTTGGGACTATCCCATTGGCAGTAACTGTAAGAACATTGCCGAAGTTATAGCGAAAGACAATACCGTACTTTACGTTAATCGTCCTTTAGACCGCATTACAAAACTGAAAAACGCAGCAAAAGATAGAGATTTCATCACCAAGAGAGTATCGGTTTTGCAAGGAAAGACTGACCCTATCACCCATATTAAAGATGGTCTATACACTTTAGACCCTGCCGTTTTAATGGAGTCAATAAATTGGTTACCAGATGGCCTAATCTATGATTGGGCTCTTAAGCATACCAGTAAAAAGCTCTTTGCCGAAATTCAAAAAGCTGCCAGTAAGATGAATTTTAAAGATTATTACTTCTTTAATGATAGTGAGATGTTCCAAGGCTTACTGGCACCAGAATTACTCAACTCTAAGCTCAATATTTATTATTCACGAGACAATCTTACTTCTACAGGTTATTTTAAAAAACACGGCTTAAGATTAGAACCTAAACTTCTAAAAGAATATGACCTCGCACTAGCTAATTCTCTTTATCTCAAGGATTATTGCCTTAAACACAACCCAAAGAGTTACTATGTAGGCCAAGGTTGCGACCTCACTATTTTCAATCCGGAAATAAAACAGGCTGAACCGGCTGAGTTTGTTAATATTCCGCATCCTAGAATCGGCTATATTGGAGCATTACTAAGAATGCGCTTAGACCTAAAGTTATTAGAAGACTTGGCTACTAGTCGCAAAGATTGGTCTTTTGTTTATGTGGGACCAGAGGATGAGCATTTTCAATCTAGCATCCTTCATCAAATGGATAATGTATATTTTCTTGGTCCAAAAAAACCCGAAGAGTTGGGTGAATACCTCTCTGCATTTGACCTTGCAATGAACCCCCAAGAGCTAAACGAAATGACCATTGGCAATTACCCTCGGAAAATTGACGAATATCTAGCAATGGGAAAACCCACGCTTGGCACTCCCACCAGGGCAATGGAAGTTTTTAAGGATCATGTTTATTTAGCCGATGGTGCTAAAGGTTATGAACAAGCCATTGTGCTTGCCCTAGAAGAAGATAATGATGAAAAGCAGGCTGAGAGAATACGCTTTGCACAATCACATTCTTGGAAAAATTGTGTAGATGAAATTTATAAGGCCATTGAACAAAGTGAAAATAGAGGCACTTGATGGTGCTACTCGATGCTTAAACTAAATGTTTTTGCAGCTAATTCGGTGTGCAACTGCAACAGGTAATAGCCCTTTAGATGTTCTCCAAAATTAATTTCTTTACTACCGCCAGCGTCTAAGTCTCCATGCTGTATTAAACGGCCCCTTAAATCTGTTAAGGACCACTTTAAATTTTTACCAGAACCAAGAAAACCATCCACCTTCACCAAAGATTGGGCAGGATTTGGGTAGATACTAATATTGTTTAATAGCTCCTGCTCGGACCTTGAAATACCAAAAGGGAGAAGGGCAAATTGCTTGTTTAACAATACTCCATTCGTTAAACTAATAGAAAAAGTATCCGTTTCATAGCCTGCCTTAGCTACCACTACTTGAAAAGTACCTCCTTGGGCCTGACCAGCGCGGAAGTTCCCAAAGATATTGGTAGTACCAATCATATCGGTAGTAAGAACCTCGACGTTAGCAATAATTATATTTTGTCGACTTACAGAGTCTATTACAGTCGCATTAAAATAGCAGCCACGGCTATAATTCGAACTTAATACAAACAAGCCTTGCTGACGGTCAGTTGCTAGGATATTCCCACTTGGTAAGTATGGATAAGCACCCCAACAGCCACTAAACCCGTTACCATTAGTTGGTGATGTGTCATAAAAACCAGTTTCAATCATTAAACCCGGTTGACTCACATCCAAAATTTGCACTCCTGCTGTATAATAACTATTTACCAGAAAGTTATTGTGAAAATGGACATTATGCGGAATCACATCCGTTCCAAAGGAGGTTCTAATTCTATCTGTTTCGCTAATATTACCGAGATCGCTTACATCGTATTCGGCAATAAAGGCACCTGATTTTTCATCTGTCGTAAAAACCCGCTGATTATCATCGCTAAACCAAATATTATGGGTGAAATTAAAAGGCGTTGTTTGTGTTGCAGAAATAGTAGGTTGAGACTTCTGAGAAACGTCGATGGGCATAAAGAAGCCATTTAAAACCGCTGCGCCCCACAAGGTATCCCCTCGAACCACACCATCATGTAAATAAAAATCGTCGAAAGCTCCTACATACGTGGGATTGGTAGGGCTGGTATTTAAGTCAAAGATAAGCGCACCACCTTGGCCCACATTTGCACCAAATAGATATAAATAACCATTTTCATCGATAAATAAATTATGCGCTCTTTCTAAAGTTCCAGTGCTCTGCCCTACCTGAATTACCGGATTACGACGATAATAAGTGGGAAACTGAGTCCCAATAGTGGTCATATCTAGAATAAAAATGCCGTCTGAAGTGCCATTAAAAACATCATGAACCGTATAGGCATAATTACCAAAGGTTTTCATATCACGCCAAGTAGAACTTGCTCCAGCAAAAAAGTTTGTTTGCACGGGATTACTAGGAATACTTACATCCACAACCGATAATCCATTTTGAACACCCACCAAGGCGTACTCCTTACCGGTAGCAGTATCTGCCCAACCCCACACATCATTAAGCGTAAGACTGTATGATAATTGACCTAAGGATTGAACATCTAAACTATCTTGTGCTTTAATCGAAACACTTGATAAACAGCACAGTGCAACTGCGCTAGTCCAGGCCAAGCGTGATTTGACCATCGCTATCATCTTCATTATTTTGGGGAGTGTCATTATTTTCATCAGTTTTCATCATTTCTATCTCTCCTTCAATGCTTTCTTCAGCAATAAATAAAGACTCTAATATATTAACCTTACGAATAGCATCACGACTAAGTTGGTTTCCTTGTGCTTTTTCGCCTTTCACCGAGATAAAGTCACTAAGGATGACTTCCTCATTATCTTTTTGTTTTCCCTCTACTTTGCGAAATACTACTTCTATTCTCGGTTTAGTATCTAAGCTTACGTACTCCAATTTGGAACTTTTCTCCTCCGAAATAAATAACTCTTTGCGCTCTAAGACCTCGGGAATAAAACGTTTAACAAAATGCCTTTGCTTCTCTCCATCATAATAGACTACGCTTAAGGGACGGTTGGCGTCAAACTTTACAATAAGCTCCGCATTAGTAGTTAAGTGTAAGTTTAAATCTGCGTTAAGAATGCGATAATAGCCATCACTACTCACCTCCAAAATTTTATCTTCCCCGCTAAAACTGCCCAATAACCTACCTCTACCCTCCGTATTAATGCGGTTTACAGCATCATCGAACCAAATTTTGCGCGCCGCCAAAGTAGAAAGCCCTTCTTCTTTAATTTCAATCTTTTTAATGGGGTACTTAGTTACTGTATTTCCCTTAGATGCCCTTCCTTTGATAGCCAATTCAGCAAAATCCAATTCAAACTTCAACTTCTTTAGGCGCTGAAGAGCCCGTAAATAAACGGTAATCACCTCTGCTTCCCCATTAGGGTTAACGGTAAAGTGTAAGACTTCTGTCCCTGGGTTGGCTGAGCCCAGATCATATAATTTATCGCGGGTAATGGAAGTAACCTGAAATCTTTTCACATATGAGTTTCCTTTCGGCCCATCGCGGTAAATCATGTTATAGGTTGTGCGCTTATCGCCCTTTTTCCATACTCCAACATGAATGATGTTCTTACCGATGTAAGTTTTTTGCCCCACTCTGGTAACCATCATCTGTCCATTTGCTAAAAAGACTATAATATCGTCAATATCAGAACAGTCTGAAATAAAGCTGTCTTTTTTTAGACTAGTACCAATAAAGCCCTCTTCAAGGTTAGCATACAGTTTAACGTTAGCCAGTGCCACTTTGGTCGCTTCAATATCTTCAAAAAGTCGAATTTCAGTCTTGCGCTCTTTACCTGCACCGTATTTATCTTTGATCTTCTTAAACCATGCAATGGCATAGTCAATGAGATTTTCAAGGTGAAATTTCACCTGCTCAATTTTCCCTTCCAAGGCCTCAATAAAGGCATCCGCCTTGGACTTATCGAATTTGGAAATTCTTTTAATGCGGATTTCCGTAAGACGAGTAACGTCATCATCGGTTACTGCTCTCAACAGGTGTTTTATAAATGGCTTTAAACCTTGGTGGATATTCTCCAAAACCTCTTCCCAAGTTTCCGCTTCTTCAATGTCTCGGTAAATCTTATTTTCTATGAAAATACGCTCTAAGCTGGCAAAGTGCCACTGCTCCTGCAATTCATTAAGTTCAAAGTTCAATTCTAACTTAAGAATATCAACTGTATTTCCCACATTACGACGAAGAATTTCATCTACCGGAAGGAAAACAGGGCTATCATTTTCAATGATACAAGAGAGAGGAGCGATTGAAATTTCACAATCCGTAAAGGCATACAAGGCATCAATCATTTGGTCTGGCGATACACCAGGATGTAAATGCACCAGTACTTCTACTTTATCCGAAGTGTTATCCTCAATTTTTCGAACCTTAATCTTGCCTTTTTCATTCGCTTTGAGGATACTCTCAATTAAACTCCCTGTTGTTGTGGTGTATGGGATTTCATCAACAATTAAGGTTTTTTTATCTAATACTGAAATACGACCGCGTACTCTAACCCTACTTCCTCTTAAGCCCTTATTATAGTTACTAAAATCCGCAATCCCGCCGGAAGGGAAATCGGGAAATAATTCAAAGTTTTGCCCCTTGAGAACCTTAATGGCAGCATTAATTAATTCAATAAAGTTATGGGGGAGAATTTTAGTTGATAGACCAACCGCGATACCTTCTACTCCTTGCGCCAACAAGAGGGGGAATTTTACGGGAAACTCTATTGGTTCTTTACCACGACTATCATAACTACTTTGCCATTGGGTGATTTTTGGACTGTAAACAACCTCCAAAGCAAATTTGGAAAGACGGGCTTCAATATAACGAGGAGCAGCGGCTCTATCGCCGGTTAAAAGGTTTCCCCAGTTACCCTGAGCGTCAATTAAAATATCCTTCTGACCAAGTTGAACGAGAGCATCACCAATGGAAGCATCACCGTGGGGGTGGTACTTCATTGTTTGGCCAATAACATTGGCAACCTTATGATATCGCCCATCATCCATCTCGCGCAAAGCATGCAAAAGACGACGCTGGACTGGCTTTAAACCATCACCTAAAGTTGGCACTGCCCTTTCCAGGATAACATAGCTAGCATAGTCTAAAAAATAATCCTCATACATTCCCGAAACACGGGTAATTTTTGGTTCATTTTCAGACTCTAAGCCTTTATCATTCTGTAGATCGCTTTCTTCCGCCATTCTTATTCTTTACTGTCTGTGAATATTTGTTCAGCGAGGTCTTTAAACTTTTTAACTGTGCTGCCGAAAGATGCGAGATTAACATCGTCCTCACTTTTACATTTCCCGAGCGGCTATTAATATAAATAGTGAGCCTACGGCGTAAAAACCACCCCTCTATTTTATAACTTTTTAATTTTCGTTTTGGAAATTCGTAATGCTTTTCGAAAAAAGGTAGCACTTTTCCAAAAATTTCGTCCTGTGTTCCTAAATTCATTACCTCACCCTCTGTGTCGTATTTAAACTTTACCGGCCCTCTGTATAAGAGCAAAATAATAAGTAATAATCCTGTTCCGGCAAGCCACCAATTTCCGGTATAGCTACCCTGAAAAAAGGAGAGCGCTACATTGGTTAAGATGGTGATTAACGAAAAGGAAAATATGAGCAAATTAATTTTTGTAAACCGTTCCTCATGTATTTTCATTAAGCAGATTTTTTTCAGACTGTTCGGTTGGGTCTTTTTCAACCCTTAGGTTTTCAATTATAAATTCTTGACGTTTAGCGGTGTTCTTACCCATATAAAACTCCAAAATTTGTTCGATGGTCGAGTCTTTACCAAGCATTACTGGCTCTAAGCGAATATTTTCACCAATAAAATGCTTAAACTCATCCGGTGAAATTTCACCCAATCCTTTAAATCTTGTAATTTCTGCTTTGACGCCTATTTTAAGCAGAGCCGCTCTCTTCTCTTCTTGACTGTAGCAGTATACCGTCTCTTTTTTATTACGCACCCTAAATAAGGGAGTCTGTAAAATATAAAGATGACCCTCCCTTACTATTTCTGGGAAAAATTGCAGGAAAAAAGTAATCAGTAGTAGACGGATGTGCATCCCGTCTACATCGGCATCCGTAGCAACAACAACATTATTATAACGCAGGTTCTCTAAACCATCTTCAATGTTTAAAGCGGCCTGTAATAAATTAAACTCCTCGTTTTCGTAGACCACTTTTTTGGTGAGACCATAACAATTTAGGGGTTTTCCTTTAAGGCTAAATACTGCCTGAGTATTTACATTACGAGATTTGGTGATAGAACCACTAGCAGAATCTCCCTCGGTAATAAACAAGGTAGTATCTAAACGGAATTCATCCTTCTGATCGTTGTAATGCTTTCGGCAATCGCGTAGTTTCTTATTATGGAGACTCGCTTTTTTGGCTCTATCGCGGGCTAACTTCTTTATACCACTTAGCTCTTTACGCTCTTTTTCGGCTCTTAATATTTTGCGATAAATGATTTCTGCGATGTCCTCATTTTTATGCAAAAAATTATCCAGCTTAGTCTTCATGAAATCATTCACAAAGGTGCGAACCGTTGGACCTTCTGGACCAATATCGTTGGAACCTAATTTGGTTTTGGTTTGCGATTCAAAAATAGGCTCCATTACTTTGATGGATACCGCAGCAACAATAGAATCGCGGATATCGGCCGCATCAAAACTTTTATTGTAAAAATCACGGATGGTCTTCACCAAAGCTTCGCGAAAAGCATTTTGGTGGGTACCACCTTGGGTAGTATGCTGACCATTCACAAAGGAATAGTAAATCTCCCCTTGAGAACGCTCGCTGTGGGTTAAGGCTACTTCAATATCATCACCTTTAAGGTGTATTATTGGGTGAATTATTGGACCATCTAAAGTATCCGTTAATAAATCCTTTAGCCCGTTTTCACTGTAAAATTTTTCTCCATTATAAAGAATCGTTAAGCAGGGGTTAAGATAGGCATAGTTCCAAAGCATCTTTTCCAAGTACTCCTTTACAAAGCGGTAATTCTTAAAAATCCCAGCATCTGGCTTAAACTGAACCTTGGTTCCTTTGCGGAGGGTAGAGTCTTTAATCTCGTCATCTTCCACTAAAACACCCCTCTCGAAGCGAGCAATTTTAGTTTTTCCGTCTCGGATAGATTGCACTACAAAAAGGTCACTTAAGGCATTAACGGCCTTGGCACCAACGCCATTTAGACCCACCGACTTTTTAAAAGCTTTCGAATCGTATTTTGCTCCAGTGTTAATCTTGGAAACTACATCAACCACTTTTCCTAAAGGAATACCGCGACCATAATCGCGCACCACCACTTCGCCTTCTTTAATAGTTACCTCAATGGTTTTACCGGCACCCATTACAAATTCATCCACAGCGTTATCTAAAACCTCTTTTACCAAGATATAGATACCATCATCCGAGCTCGAGCCATCACCCAACTTACCAATATACATCCCAGGACGGAGCCTAATATGCTCTTTCCAGTCAAGGGATCTGATATTGTCTTCGTTATAACTTGTTTGCTCGGTCGCCATGCTTTTTTATTGGATAAGGGCTAAAATTAGCAATAGCATCCTAATGCTTAGATTATTTTGCTTGTATTTTTTTCAACAACTTATGAAGATGCTTAAACATTAAAGCGGAAATGCATCACATCTCCATCTTGAACGATATACTCTTTGCCCTCTACTTTTAATTTTCCTGCCTCTTTTACAGAAGCCTCAGATCCGAAATTCTCGAAATCCTCATATCTTATTACTTCAGCGCGAATGAAGCCTTTTTCAAAATCTGTGTGGATTACACCCGCAGCTTGTGGGGCTGTAAAACCTTTTTTTATGGTCCAAGCACGAACTTCTTTTTCGCCAGCAGTAAAATATGTCTGCAAATTGAGCAAGGTATACGCCTTTCTTATCAAGCGATTTACCCCCGCTTCTTTTAAACCAATATCCTCCAAAAACATACTGCGTTCCTCAAAACTATCGAGTTCCGATATATCTGCTTCAGTCGCTGCCGCAAGATGAATTACTTCTGCCCCTTCTTCTGCAGCCATTTTTTGCACTTCTTCGACCCATTTATTTCCTGCTTGCGCAGAAGCGTCATCTACATTGCAAACGTATAAAACCGGCTTGTCTGTTAAAAACTGAATCTCAGCCAGCAACTCTTCCTGCTCTTCATCACGAGAAAAAGAACGAATATTGTTGCCCGCCAAAAGATGCT
>JBNMPT010000044.1:0-12276 GCA_051277025.1 Roseivirga sp.
ATACTTAATACTAGCACAATTTTTAGTAGTTGGCAATTGTTCTTTGTAGCTTTGTTGATCTTGGTTACTGAATGGTTTCTAAGAAAATATTGGGGTAGAATTTAATTTAAATAAAACATTATGAATCAAAGAAGTACGATTGTTATAATAGTCAGTTTTATTGCCTTTTTGGCGGTAATACTTACTTGGAACTCCATCACTTTTACTATTAATTCGGGTGAGCGTGCGGTTATATTTAGAAAGTTTCAGGGTGGTATTGCCTTGGACAAAGTATATAACCAAGGTTTTCATGTTAAGTGGCCATGGGATGATATTTTCGTTTACGATGTGAAGAAAAAACAAGCAGTAAGCAGCATGGAGGTTTTATCTAAAAATGGACTAACCATCAAAGCAGAACTTTCATACCGTTACTATCCGGTGGCAGAAAAAATTGCTTTCTTACACAATGAGATTGGTGAAAATTATCACGACAAGATCATTATGCCGGAAATTCGTTCAGCAACTAGAGAGGTGATTGGTAAATATCTTCCAGAAGAATTGTATTCTACCAAAAGAGAGGACATTCAACAGGAGATCTTGGTAAGAACTTCGTTGGCTTTAACGGAAAACTATTTGCAGTTAGATGCTGTGCTGATTAGAGAGGTTACTTTGCCTTTAAAATTGAAAGCCGCTATTGAAAGAAAGCTAGAGCAGGAGCAGGCCAGTTTGGAATACGAGTTTAAGCTTAACAAAGCGAGAAAAGAGGCCCAGCGTCAGCGTATTGAAGCAGAAGGTAAGTCTAATGCCAATGATATTATTAATAAATCGTTGACAGACAAGATTTTGATGGAGAAGGGGATTGAAGCTACTTTGAAGTTATCTGAATCACCTAATGCTAAGGTTATTGTAATAGGATCAGGAAAAGGTGGTTTACCCATTATTTTAGGAAATCAATAAATAGAAGAATGTCGCAAGAAATTAGAAATTTAGAACCAAAGGCCATTTGGGAAAATTTCGCGGATCTAAACGCGGTTCCTCGTCCTTCTAAAAAGGAGGAGAAGGTTAGGGCCTTCATAATTAATTTTGCTGAGAGCCATGGCCTTAGTTATCAGCAAGACGAAATAGGAAATATTTTAGTAGATAAACCAGCGAGCGCTGGCATGGAAAATCGTCGCAAGGTGATTTTACAAGCGCATCTCGATATGGTTTGTCAAAAGAACTCTGACCTTGATTTTGACTTCGAAACCCAAGGTATCGACATGTATGTTGATGGGGATTGGGTAACAGCACGAGGAACTACTTTAGGAGCTGACAATGGTATTGGGGTAGCTACTGCCTTGGCAACTTTGGCTTCTACAGTAGTGGTTCATCCACCTTTAGAAGTGTTGTTTACCACCGATGAAGAAGCAGGTATGACAGGCGCGCACCATTTGCAGCCTAACTTCTTAACGGGAGAAATACTAATGAACCTCGATACTGAAGACGACGATGAATTAAGCATTGGCTGTGCCGGTGGTATTGATTTAGATGTAAGCTGGGAGTATGAAGAAGAAGCGCCAATAGCCAACGCACGTGCCTTGAAAGTTGAGGTAAGTGGTTTGAGTGGTGGCCACTCTGGGATGGATATTATTTTAGGACGCGGTAATGCTAATAAAGTACTTGCTCGTTTTTTAATGGCCATTAACGGCGTTGAGGGTTTAAGTATTAGTTCTTTTGAAGGCGGTGGTTTACGAAATGCTATTCCTAGAGAGGCAAATGCAACTTTGGTAATTCCTGCTGCTGCTTTTGATAATGTTCAGAAGCTTTTATGGGATTATGAAACCATTATTAAGGATGAGTTTGCTACTACCGACCCCAATTTTAAGCTAAACTTAAGTGAGGATTCTGTTCCAGATTTAATAGTCGTGCAGAAATCATACAAGCAATTCCTCCTCGCGATGCAAGCCACACATGACGGTATTCAAAGGATGAGCCCTGATGTAAAGGATCTGGTGGAGACGTCGAATAATATAGCGAATGTTGTTTTAGGAAATGGAAAGCTTCGCCTTTGTTCTTTGCAAAGGAGCGACAGGGAAGGAGCTAAAATTGATATGGCCAACGCCGTTGCTGGTCCGTGGCTTTTAATAGATGCCGATGTGCAGTTTACAGGTTCTTATCCTGGTTGGAAATTAGATCCTAATACGCCGATGCTAGGCATGATGAAAGATTTATATAAGGAGCTTTTTAATGAAAGCCCTCGCGTAATTGCCTGTCATGCAGGTTTAGAGTGTGGTTTATTAGGCCAACATTACCCTGACATTGAGATGATATCTTTTGGTCCAACGATCAATGATCCTCATTCTCCAGATGAAAAGGTAAATATTACTTCGGTAGGAAAGTTTTGGCATTATTTTCAAGAAGCCCTGAAGCGTATTCCCGTGAAATCGTAATAACACCTCACCCTCAAAAAAGCGATTTAAATGAACACGGAAAGTTTGAAACTGATTGAATGCCCTCGCGATGCAATGCAGGGCATTCATCAGTTCATTCCTACAGATCAGAAGGTTAAATACTTACAGTCGCTTTTAAAGGTGGGCTTCGATACTCTTGATTTTGGTAGTTACGTTTCCGCACCGGCCATTCCGCAACTGAGAGACACCGATGAGGTGCTGGATCGCTTAGATCTTTCCAACACCAAGACTAAGCTACTGGCAATAATTGCCAATAAAAAGGGAGCATTAGCAGCAGCGCGAAGACCAGAAATTACTTATTTAGGGTATCCATTTTCTGTTTCAGAGATTTTTCAAAAACGCAATACTAAAAAAACCATTTCGGAGAGTATTAGCCTTGTAAGAGAGCTAATAGAAATATGTTCCGTCAATAATAAGGAATTGGTGGTCTACATTTCGATGGGTTTTGGTAACCCATATAATGAGCCCTGGAGCGTTAGTATAGTGGAGCAATACTGCGAGAAGCTAATTGCAATGGGAGTGAAGATATTATCCCTTTCAGATACCATTGGAACATCAAACCCAGAAAATATTCATTACCTATTTTCAAGCTTAATAGGCGCCTTTCCTCAAGTGGAATTTGGTGCACACTTGCACACTACCAGCGACACTTGGCATGAAAAAGTACAAGCTGCTTACAATGCTGGTTGTCTAAGATTTGATGGCGCTATTAAAGGTTTTGGGGGATGTCCTTTCGCGAGCGACGAACTTACTGGAAATATGCCGACAGAAAAGCTTTTGACCTTTGTTCAAGAAAAGAAATTGAATCATCAATTTGATCTTTTAGCCTTTGAGTCTGCTTACAATGAAGCCTTGAGAACCTTCCCGTTATAGTATCATTTTTTCTGCAATATTTAGTATGACTTTTTCTGCAAGTGTGTCTTAATTCCCTATTTCAATGGAATTACAGACGTATTTATTTTAATATCTAATCTATTTTTTCTATATTTGGATTGAACCTCAAAAGCCCCATGTTTTTATGGACTTAAAAGAGATATTGGATTTAGCCAAGGAAGTCAAGGATTATGTAGAGCAGAAAGGCAAGACATTGCCTATCAGCCAAGGGAAGATGCTAAAAGACAAGCCCCTGGACCTTTTTTTTAATCCAATTAAATATACCGCTTGATTATTTTATCAATATGAAAACAAAAACCCCACCTTTTCCAATACCGGTTCTTATCTGGGATGGTGAATGCGAATTTTGTGCTTTTTGGGTGATTTTTTGGAAAGAAAAGTTAGGGTTAGCGATAGGGTACCGAACTTTTCAAGATGCGGCTCTGGATTTTCCTGATATTAACAAAAGAGAGTTTTTAGTTGCCAGTCACTTCATAGAAACTGATGGCAGCATATATAAAGGCGCGCGCTCCGCATATCGTAGTCTTTACCATGTGAATAAGTTTAAGTTTTTGGATAGACTTTATCTGCGCCAAGCATGGTTTCGCAAGATGAGCGATAAAATGTATCGGCTTGTTAGTCATAATAGAAGTACCTTTTTTCGTGTTACTAAGTTTCTTTACGGTTCTGACCCATCATCATTGAAACCTTTTTGGGCAATCTATCTTGTGATTATTATTTATGCGTTAATCAAGGTATTTTAGTCCATTTGGAAAATTAACTTCGCGCTATGAATGGAGAAGGTTTATCATTTAGAGAGACGGAGTATTTTTCGCAGCTAATTTGCGATTATCTCGACCAGGACTTAGAGTTGAAGGACTTTTATAATCGCTTTCCAAGGATCGAAAATTTTCAGGGACAAATTGATGCAAAAAGCAACTTTAGCCCTGAGATTAGAGAAGTGTTAAGTCTCGATTTATTTCAGCAATATCACAAGGCTGGGGTAAAACTTAGTTCTGTTTCCCCGGTTCATGCAAATATCACTAGTCTAAAGGAGGTAAATACCTTTACGGTGACGACGGGTCACCAATTAAACATCTTTACGGGGCCCTTATACTTTATCTACAAAATTGTAAATGCCATTAATTTGGCTAGAGATCTCAATAAGCAATATCCTCAGTATAACTTTGTGCCTATCTATTGGATGGCGACAGAGGATCATGATCTAGAAGAGATTAACTATATAAACCTGTACGGCGGTAAGCTGCAGTGGACGTCTAATCAAAAGGGTGCCGTAGGCAGAATGAATACTGCCGGTATAGATTCCTTAATTGAAGAGTTATCGGAGCACCTGGGTGCATCTAAAAACAGTAAAGCGTTAATCACGATTTTTGAAAAAGCCTATTTGAGCGCTAGTAACTTGGCAGATGCTACCCGAGTTTTAGCGCATGAATTATTCTCTAAAGAAGGCTTAGTAATAGTAGACGGCGATAGACCGAGATTAAAGCATTTTATGCAAGGGGCTTTTAAAGACGATCTTCTCCAGCATAGCATCGGAAAGAAGGTAGTAGAAAGTAGCGAAAAGTTAGATCAGCGCTATTTCTCACAAGTATTTCCACGCGATATTAATCTCTTTTATTTGAAAGGTGACCTACGCGAACGCATCGTCAAAGAAGATGATCAATGGTCCGTCTTAAATTCCAATATTGCCTTTAATGAAAAAAGTCTTTTGTCGGAACTAGAAAGTTTTCCAGAAAGATTTAGTCCCAATGTTGTTTTACGTCCCCTTTATCAGGAAACTATTTTACCGAACCTCGCTTATATCGGAGGAGGGGGTGAAATAGCGTATTGGCTTCAGCTTAAAGCTATGTTCGAGGATCAAAAGGTGGAATTCCCTTGCTTGGTTTTACGTAACTCTGTTCTTTGGATAGAGCCAAAATGGCAAAACCGTCTTGCCGATACAGGTTTAGCGATCAAGGACTTTTTTAAGCCCTTACATAAACTGCAGACGCATTATTTAAAAGATGGCATGCCCGTAGATCCGTCATTGGAGGAGTTTGAAACGAAGATTGGGCAGATCTTTAATGAATTAGAGGAAATAGCCCAATTAACTGAAAAAAGTATGCTGGGGGCGGTTAATGCGCAAAGGCAGAAACAGCTAAACGGTTTAGCAAACTTGAAGAAAAAGCTGGTAAGAGCGGAAAAGCGCAAGCATAAGGTGGATATGGAAAAGATTGAGCGTATTTACTATGCTCTTTTCCCCAACGGCTCGCTTCAAGAAAGGCACGATAACATTAGCGCTATCTATTCAGTGCAAGGAAGGAACTTTATTAATATTCTGTTGAAAGAATTAGACCCTCTTAGCTTTAGCTTTAGAGTTTTACGCGGATAAACTTTTTATCTTCGAAGCATAAATATCAAGCATGAAAAAATTAGCAGCCTACGGTGTCTTAATCGGATTATCTTTAGTGGCTTGTGAACCAAGCACCCCAGAAGAAAATCCTAAAAATCAAGA
This sequence comes from Roseivirga sp., assembly GCA_051277025.1. Classification (GTDB taxonomy): domain Bacteria; phylum Bacteroidota; class Bacteroidia; order Flavobacteriales; family Schleiferiaceae; genus Croceimicrobium. The sequence goes on from JBNMPT010000044.1 coordinate 5,818, forward strand.
AACAATGCATAGTAATTCGGAGTCTTCAGACTTCAAATGGGAAACCGAACAGTTTGCCGATCTACGTATTCTCCGCTATCAGGTTCCAGGGTGGGAGAAGCTAAGTCTAAAGCAAAAGAAACTTGCCTATTATTTAAATATGGCGGGATTATCTGGAAGAGATATTATTTGGGATCAGCTTTACCGTCATAATCTCGAAATCCGTAGAGCTTTAGAGCAGATTATTAGAACTGAGAAAAGCCAAGAAGGCACAGACTGGGACAACTTTATGGTTTATGCCAAGCGCGTTTTCTTCAGTAATGGGATTCATCACCATTACAGTCATGCCAAATTAGAGGCTGACTTCAGTGAAGTGTATCTGCGTGAACTTTTATCAAGTTCTGGTGCAAAGCTCAATAATGAAGCAATTGCAGTGATTTTTAATGATGCCGATAATAAGGGCGTTAGTAAAGATCCTGATACAGATCTAGTTCTCGCTTCTGCAGTAAACTTTTACGACGCTGATATAAGCGAAAAAGAGGTTTCGGATTTTTACAATGCTAAAAAGATTGCCGGGGATACTACTCCAGTAAGCTATGGTCTCAACAGCAAGTTGGTGCGTGAGAATGGTGAAATTGTAGAAAAGAAATGGCACGAGGAGGGCATGTATGGAGCGGCAATAAAAAAGATCACTCACTATCTTTCTCTGGCTCAAGAAAATGCTGAGAATGCCCAGCAAGGGAAAGCATTAGGTCTCTTGATAGAATATTATCGCACTGGCGACTTAAAAACTTGGGATGATTATAATATCGCTTGGGTAGCAGATACAGGCAGCACCGTAGATTATATAAACTCCTTTATTGAAGTTTATCACGATCCCCTAGGATATAAAGGTACTTATGAGACGGTAGTTCAGGTTAAAGATCTTGATGCTAGTCAGAAAATGGCAGTGATTAGTGAGAATATCCAATATTTTGAAGACAATTCTACGATTTTACCAGAGCATAAAAAAGAAAAAGTAGTAGGGGTAAGTTATCGCATGATAAACGTAGTTGGAGAAGCAGGCGCCACTACTCCTGCAACTCCTATTGGCGTTAATTTACCAAATGCAAACTGGATTCGTGAAGCGCATGGTTCTAAATCTATCAGTCTTACCAATATTGAAAGCGCTTATGAAAGTGCAAAAGGAGCAGGATTTTTAGAAGAATTTACCTTTACCACCGAAGAGATGGAACGTGCTAAAAAGTACGCGGCCGTAACAGGAAAGATGCATACCGCTTTACACGAGGTTGTGGGTCATGCCAGTGGTAAACTGGAGCCGGGTATTGCTACTCCTAAGGAAACATTAAAGAATTACTCTAGCACCTTAGAGGAAGCGCGTGCCGATTTAGTAGCACTTTACTTTATTATGGATCAAAAGATGCTTGACCTGGGTTTACTGGAGTCTTTAGAAGCAGGTAAAGCAGAGTATGACGGTTATATCCGCAATGGTTTGATGCTACAATTACGCAAACTAAAGCCGGGTGAAGAAATTGAAGAAGATCATATGCGAAACCGTCAATTGATTGCCTCTTGGGCTTTGGAAACTGGCGCAGAAGAAAATGTGATTGAAAAGAAGGTTCTTAATGGAAAAACCTATTTCGTTATTAATGACTACGAAAAGTTAAAAGAAATATTTGGAATGCAGTTGCGCGAAATCCAACGCATAAAATCAAAAGGAGATTATAAAGCTGGTAAAAGCTTAGTTGAAACCTACGGGGTAAAAGTAGATCAAGCAATCCATCAAGAAGTATTGGATCGTACTGCCGATTTGAATATCGCTCCATATTCAGGGTTTATACAGCCGCAGATGGAAGTGATTATGGATGGTGATTCTGTTGCGGATGTAAAGCTCATCTTTCCGGAAGACTTTATTGGTCAGATGCTATACTACGGTGAAAATCATTCTCATTTATAATGTTAAAGTGGCCACTTATTTTGAATAAGTGGCCACTTTTATTGCAACCAAAAATTAACTTATGAAATTACGATTAGCAGCTCTTTCGCTTTTAGCTCTTTTTCTAGCCTCTTGTGGCGGACAGAAAGCGGTGATGATTAACACCCTTCGTCCCGCAGATATTGGCATTGACCAATCTATAAAGACTATTCTACTCGTGGATAGGACAAAACCGTCGAAGGAAAATAAATGGATTAATATTGGTGAAGGAATTCTTACTGGGGAAAGTTTTGAAGGAGATAAAGCAGCGGCACAAACCGTGGTGAATAGCCTTAAAAATCAACTGCAGATTTCACCACGTTTCGATGTTTTAGTAGCCAGTGAACGTTTGCAGGGTGGTTCTTTAACCGCTGCGTTTCCTGAAGCTTTAAATTGGTCTACCCAACAAGGGCTTTTAAACCGCTATAAGGCAGATGCTTTAGTATGTGTAGAGCTAGTAGATTCGGATTTCATCATTACTGAAGGAACGCGAAAAGTAAAACGAACAGTAGGTACAGGCGACAATAAACGCGAAATTGAAGTTGACGAATGGTTTGCAGAAGGAATTGGTAATATAAAAATAGGTATTAGAACATACAATCCTGCTAACAAGGAGATTATTGATCAACAACTATTAGATGAGACTAATACCTGGCAAGGCTCTGCCGATAGCAAGGCGGGAGCGATAGCGGCCTTGATTTCCCGAAATTCTGCCACGCACGAACTTGCGGATCAAGTAGGCCATAATTATGCCTATAAAATCGCCCCTATGCCCGTGCAATTGCGCCGAATTTTTTACACTAAATCAAAAGATTTTCCTGCATTAGAGCAGGGAGCACGTTTGGCGGAAGTAAATGATTGGAAATCGGCTATTTTAGTTTGGGAGAAGGGAATCCCCACGGCTGAGACTAAAGAAGCAGGCCGGATGACTTATAATATTGCCGTGGCACACGAAGTGTTAGGAGATCTGCACGAAGCATTGAAATGGGCCCAGCAGGCCTATGCTAAATATGGTAATAAAACCGCGCGAAATTATTCCACACAAATTCAAAGAAGAATTGTGGAAACACAGGTCTTAGACAATCAAATGCAATAATGGACTTTACCGTACTTTTTACCATCGATGGCTTAATAGCATTTCTAACACTAAGCTTATTAGAGGTTGTTTTAGGAATAGACAATATAATTTTCATTTCAATTCTTACAAATAAACTACCGGAAGAGGATAGACCCAGGGCCCGATTTGCGGGAATTGCGCTGGCACTGGTTTTTCGGATAATAATGCTTTTGGGGATTACCTGGATTATCGGTTTAACAAAACCGCTTTTTGAGCTTTTCTCAATGGCCTTTACCGGTCGTGATTTGGTTCTTTTAGCGGGAGGCTTGTTTTTGATAGCTAAGTCCACTAGTGAGATTCATCACAAAATGGAGAGCATTGATGACGAGCATGTAAAGAGTGAGAAGCCTAAGATTCCGGGGAGTTTCTTGTCTATAATTGTTCAAATTGGACTTTTAGATATCGTGTTTTCTTTCGATTCTATTCTTACTGCAATAGGCATGACCGATGAGATTGTGATAATGATTTTAGCAGTGATTGTTTCCTTGATTGTAATGCTGATTTTTGCCGGTCGCATAGCGGAATTTATTGAGAAGCACCCTACCCTGCAAGTACTGGCTCTTTCATTCTTAATACTTATTGGCGTCGTTCTTATTGCTGAAGGCTTTCATCAACATATTAGTAAAGGCTACATTTATTTTGCCGTAGTATTCTCATTGACGGTAGAAGCGGTTAATATTCGCGTTCGTAAACGTAAAAAAAATGTTAAAATTAGATAGAATTTATAGTGGTAGTACGATTCTAGATAGGATAAGGGTTAATTTCACCGGCTCACATTAAAACTCTAAGAAATGAGAAAAATTTTACTTTCATTAAGTGCCCTATTTGCATTTGGAGCAACGCAAGCTCAAAATGACATTAGCATTACTTTAAATTCTCCAACTGCAGCAAATACTGTAGGACCGGGATTACCATTAGCATTCGACATAACTGTTACCAATTTAGGTACTGTTGATGTAGCGTCTAATGATACTGTGGTTTTTTACCCAACGATTGATGGTAGTACCCTTACCACCACACAAAATGGTCAAACTGTAACGATAGCTTATATCATTACTGGAACTAACATTTCAACAAATGGTTTTGAAACACGTGCAGTTAACTTTGGTGGACTAAGCATCACTGGAGCAACAGCAGCTAATCTAGATTTTTGTGGAAACGCTTTTGTTGTTGGACCAAATTGGAGCGGCATAACTGAAAGCGATACCACTAATAATAGCGATTGCGTATCGGTAGCTTATGACCCTACTGGTGGCGGTACAGTTGGTCTTGCCGAAAATATGATTTATGCTAGTATAAAAAGTATTCCAGCATTAGACGCATCTTACGCAAGTGGATTAACTTATTTTGTTGAAGTATATAATGTCGCTTCTGCTAGTGCAGGAGTATCTTTTGTAGACTTAACCGGTAGAACTTTATCTACCCAAGAATTTGCAAGCAATAATAATGAAGTGAGAGGAGAAGTATCTCTGGCCAGTCTTCCTAAAGGTATTGTTTTAGCTGTTCTTTCAATAGATGGACAGGCCGTTAGTACTAAAAAAATAGTAGTAGCTCAATAGAACCGATTGCCTTTAAATAAAAGGGGCTCACTGAATTTCAGTGAGCCCCTTTTGTGTTTTTAATACAAGCCAAATTGTTAGATGTCAATTTAATGTGCCTGCTCTTCAGCTAAACCTATCCTTTAATTTACAAAAACCTTAATGCTAGCAGACATTTGGCGGCCGTAAGAACGGTGGTAACCATCAGCAAACTGCATGGTTAATTTGTATAATCCCGGGTTCAAATCTAAAGAATCGCTTAATTGACCTTTACCATAGTGAATATTCACACTATCCGCAGGTACAGTGCTACCTTTTGAGATAAAGTTGCTATTAATAATGATGTGGTGATGACCTTTGCCTTCATTTACCGCTCCGGCAGGTTCTACTTCCATTCCTTCTATGCCAAATTCCATTAAGAATGGACTCTTAAGGGTATCACCATCGGTTAAATTCGCAAAGAATACATTCGCACCCTCTGGCACAGCAGGAGGTTGGTTAGTGTTTTCTACTTCCTCGGTTACTTCTTCACTAGTTACATCAACAGACTCATTACTATTTACCTCAGGAGTATTATCACATGCAGTGAATATTGCCAATAAAGACAAGATTGATAAAGACTTTTTGATCATAATTATAAATTTCAACAAAGATACAGGCATTCTTTGAAGATTGAAAAATTATCTAATTACACTTCATTTCAAGGAAGCTTAATAGTCTTTTTCATAATGCTATATTGTAGTTAATTGAAATGTAGATATTTAAGATTCATAAATATGTAAAAAGTGTTATTACTAAAGTATTGTTAATATCTAATCGATATATGATTTTCAGCAGCTTAGACTATCATTATTTTTACACAATAATTATGTCTAAATGTTCATGATAAATAAAGCAACCATTTTTTGTTTCTTAATTGGAATTAGTTTTAGTCTAAAGTCGCAAACAATTTCTGAGATCGATGAACTTTCATTGCCTTTTACTTGGGATGTCAGGTGGGATTCTCGCCTCGATTACTTGATCCAATCTCCCAACGATAGCATTCTCATTTCAAAATTAAGTAAGGTCTCTGACAATTTTTGGCAAAAGGAACTTTATGACCTTGAAGGGAATTGGCTTGACAGTTATCGTTACTTCAAGGACGAATCTGGTTTAGTAAAAGTAAATAAGGGCGAGTCCTTTTTAGATGATCGTTATTACTTTAGTGATAAGTTAACTAAAAGGGTTTTGGCTCAAGATGGCCGTCCAATTGCGGAATGGATTCTCAAATATGAAGATAATCGCATTAATCGCTTTAGTTTAAGAGACACCACCAAGTTTGAGGAGAGAGTTTATTTATATGATGACAATAATTTGCCTCTGAAAACTATAATTTATGTTAACGGCGATTATCATGCGGAGGAACTCTATGAATATGATAACGAAAAGAAATTAAAAACTTTATACCGCTTAGGTACACTTAAAGATACGGTAGCGAAAACCTCTTTTGAACGGCGTAGCGAGCAGTTAATCAAAAAGTTAGATTATAAAAAAAATGAAGCTGCTGCTTTAGTTCTGGTAGAATCTACTGATTATAACTACCGATCGCTTTCTAATAAGCGTGAATCAAGCAACACTTTATATTATTCTTCAAAAGGTATTTGCGTGATGAGTAGAACAAAAAAGTTTGATAACGAAGGGAGCCTAGTGAGCGCAGAAGATATAAACCTTATCAATGGTGATTGGTCAATGGTGAGAAGCTTTTACTTCACAATCGATGACGGAGCAATAGTAATGGGGGAATAGGATGATATTTGAGTATCTTGCTCAATTTACACCTATACCGCTCTTATGCTTCTTAAGTACACTTC